>CAZXCS010000015.1:0-13283 GCA_964639195.1 uncultured Candidatus Saccharibacteria bacterium
CAAGCTGAGTTTGCGCTTTAAGGATTACCGCTTCGGCGATCCGAAACTGACCGAAGCCCTGGCCCGTGAGAACAACGTCAGCTTCGAAGCGCCGCTGATGGCCAACGTCGAACTGACTAACAAAGTTACCGGTGAAGTCAAAGAACAGGAAATCTATCTCGGCGACTATCCGTGGATGACCAGCCGCGGCACCTTCGTGATTAACGGTGCCGAACGCGTGGTCGTCAGCCAGCTGATACGCTCAGCTGGCGTTTTCTTTACGGCCGACCCGCACGGTTCGACCAGCCTGTATGGCGCCAAGGTCATCCCCGGACGCGGCGCGTGGCTGGAGTTCGAGACCGCTGCCAGCGGTGCCCTGTACGTCAAGATCGACCGTAAGCGCAAGATCGCCGTCACCACCCTGTTGCGAGCCCTCGGCGTGTCGGAAAGCCGAATGCGCGAAGTCTTCAAACATGTCGACACCGGCACCAAGAGCTACCTCGACGCCACGCTCGAAAAAGACCCGACCAAAGGCCAGAACGACGCCCTGATCGAAGTCTATCGCCGCCTGCGCCCCGGTGACCTGGCGACCGTCGACAACGCCAAGAGCCTCATCGAAAACATGTTTTATAACTACAAGCGATTCGACTTCAGCCGCGTCGGCCGTTACAAAATTAATAAGCGCCTCAACCTTGACGTACCGAACACTTTGGAAAACCGAGTGATGCGCCTGGAAGATGTCGAAGCCATCGTCGCCGAACTGATCCGCCTGAACAACACCCAGGATCCGGCTGATGACATCGACTCATTGGCCAACCGCCGGGTCAAGCTGGTCGGCGAGTTGGTGCAGCGCCAATTTCGAATCGGACTACTTAGGATGGAGCGCAATACTAAAGACCGTATGAGCATGTCCGAGATCGAGACCGTCAGCCCCGGACAGCTGATCAACGCCCGGCCAGTGGTGGCCGCCGTCCGCGAATTCTTTGCCAGTTCACAGCTCAGCCAATTCATGGACCAGATCAACCCTCTGAGTGAGCTGGCCCATAAGCGCCGCCTCAGTTCGATGGGCCCCGGAGGCTTGAGCCGCGAGCGCGCCGGCTTCGAAGTCCGTGATGCCCACGCCACCCACTACGGCCGGATCTGTGCCGTGGAAACCCCCGAAGGTGCCAACATCGGCCTGGTGCTGAACCTGGCCAACTTCGCCAGGGTCAATGATTACGGCTTCATCGAGACGCCGTACCGCAAGGTTATCAATGCCGCGACGCCGAAAAATATCGTCGGTCACCTGGCGAGTGAAGACTTGACTGATGACAAAGGCAAGGTGCTGGTCAAAGCCGGTGCCAAAATCGGTGCCCCCGACGCTGCCCGGCTGGCCAAAGTTACCACTCGTGCCACCTGGCCGGTCAAAGCTAAAGTTACGGCTGAAGTTATCTATCTCGATGCGTACGAAGAAGAGTCAGCCGTCATCGCCGGCGGCGGTAGCGAAGTCGACGACCACGGCTACTTCAAGGGTGAGCGCGTCAGCGCCCGCTCGCGCTTGCAGTCCGGTGAATTCGACGCCAATGACGTGACCCACATCGACGCCTCGCGCAATCAGATTATCGGCAGCAGTGCCGGCCTGATCCCGTTTATCGAAAAAAACTACGTCTATCGCAGCCTGATGGGCAGTAACCAGCAGCGCCAGGCCGTGCCGCTGATCCAGCCGTCCAGCCCGATTGTCGGGACCGGCCTGGAAACGGTAGCCGCCCGCAACACCGGCCAGGTCATCGTCGCCGAGGGCGTAGGTGAGGTTACTAAAGCCACCGCCCAGGCCGTGGTCGTGAAGTATAAAAGTAACACCGCGACCTACGAACCGGCACGCTTCCTGCGTAGCAATGAAGGCACCAGTATTAATCAGAAAGTCGTAGTCAACAGCGGCGATAAAGTCAAAGCCGGCGATGTACTGATCGAAGGCATGTCGATTGCTGATGGCGAACTGGCGCTCGGTAAAGACCTGATTGTCGCCTTTATGCCGTGGGCCGGCTACAACTTCGAGGACGCCATCATCATCAGCCGCAAACTAGTCGAAGATGATAGCCTAACCAGCGTGCATATTGTCGATTTCATGATCGAAGTCCGCGAAACCAAGCTTGGTCCGGAGGTCGTCACCAGCGACATCCCGAATGTGTCCGAAGAGACACTGCGCCACCTCGATGAGGACGGCATCGTCCGCATCGGCGCCGAAGTCCATCCGGGCGACATCCTGGTCGGTAAGATTACGCCGAAGGGCGAGCAGGAGCTCAGCAGCGAAGAGCGTCTGCTGCGTGCCATCTTTGGTGAAAAGGCCAAAGAAGTCCGCGACACCTCACAGCGCATGAGCAATGGCAAACACGGCAAGGTCGTCGGCGTCAAAGTCTTCAGCCGCGAAAACGGTTATGAGCTGAAAGCCGGCGTGATTATGCAGATCCAGGTCTTCGTGGCCCAGATGCGCAAGATCGCCGTCGGCGACAAGCTCGGTGGCCGTCACGGTAACAAAGGCGTCATCGCCCGAATCCTGCCGGTCGAGGACATGCCGTTTATGGGCGACGGGACACCGGTGGATATCGTCCTGAACCCGCTTGGCGTGCCATCACGTATGAACGTCGGCCAGTTGTTTGAAACCCACCTCGGCATGGCCGCCCAAGTGCTTGGTATGAAGGTCGCCAGCCCGTCGTTCAACGGCGTGCCGGTCTCCAAGATTCACGAACTCTTGAAGGAAGCCGGCTTGCCGGAAGACGGCAAGCAACAGCTGTTCGACGGTCGCACCGGTGACGCTTTCACCGAGCGGACGACGGTCGGCAGCATGTACATGATCAAGCTCAACCACATGGTGGCCGACAAGATCCACGCCCGCAGCACCGGGCCCTACACCATGGTCACCCAGCAACCGCTCGGCGGTAAGGCCCAAAACGGCGGCCAGCGCTTCGGTGAAATGGAAGTCTGGGCATTGGAGGCCTACGGCGCCGCCAACACACTCCAGGAAATGTTGACCATCAAGTCCGACGACGTCTACGGCCGCAGTAAAGCCTATGAGTCGATCATCAAAAAGACACCGATCATCGGGCCTAAGGTACCGGAAAGCTTCAACGTGCTAGTCAAAGAGTTGCAGGGTCTTGGCCTGAAGGTCGACCTGGTGCACTCCGACCGCCTGGTTGACGCCGAGGAAGTGCTGGCCACCAATATCCACGAGGAAGCCACCCACCCGGCCGAAGTCGGCGTGCCGCAGGCCGCGATTTCCGACGTTGACATGACGGAAGAGAGCATCGGTGATGAAGATTTCAACATCGTTACAGTTGACGATAACGGCAGTGTTGATACTGTTGATGACCTGGCCATGATTGCCGCCGACGACGTCGCGGAGGATACCGCCAAGGATGACGACACACAAGATAATTCTGGCGAGGAGGCCTAAATGACACCATCGCAACGCTACAACAACAGCGGCACCGACATTGCCGATTTCGACGCTGTGCGCCTGGCCGTCGCCAGCCCCAATGACATCCTGGATTGGAGCTACGGTGAGGTCACCAAGCCGGAAACTATCAACTACCGTACCCAAAAACCGGAGCGCGACGGCTTGTTCTGCGAGCGGATTTTCGGTCCGGTCAAAGACATCAACCCGCACGACGCCAAGTACAAGGGTGTCCGCAGCCGCGAAGCCGCCGTCGACAAGAACGGCGAACTGGTCACCCGCAGCATCGTCCGCCGCGAGCGCATGGGCCACATCAATTTGGCCGTGCCGGTGAGTCACATTTGGTTCCTGCGCGGCACTCCCTCAGCCATGGGCCTGCTCCTGGGCATGACCGTCAAGAATCTGGAACGCGTAGCCTACTTCGCCAGCTACATCATTAAAGAAGTTGACACCGCCAAGCGCGACCAATTGCTGGCCGACAAAGAAGCTGAATTCGCTGCCGCCAAGGAAGCCATCAAGCTGCGATTCGAGGCTGAAGCCAAGGCCGAAAACGCCAACGTGAAGGCTCTGGCCGAGATGCAAACCAAAGAGACCGAGCAGGCGACCAAGGACTTCGAAGTTGTCCGTGATCAGATCGTCGGCTTACAGCGGCTCAGCCTGATCAACGAAACCGACTACCGCAATCTGCCTGATGGGCTGCGCAGCCTGGTCAAGGTTGGCATGGGCGGCGCGGCACTCAAAGATTTGCTGACGTCCATCGACCTTAAGGACCTAATCGCCGAACTGGATGCCGAAGCCGAAGATGCCAAGGGTCAGCGCAAGAAGAAGTTGATGAAGCGCCTACGGCTGCTGGAGTCGATGGACCGTGCCGGTATCAAACCGTCAAGTATGTGTCTGTCGGTGTTGCCGGTCATTCCCCCTGATCTGCGGCCAATGGTGCAGCTGACCGGTGGCCGTTTCGCCACTAGCGACCTCAACGACCTCTACCGCCGCGTCATTAACCGTAACAACCGGCTCAAAAAACTGATGGACCTCAACGCTCCGGAAGTCATCCGCCGCAACGAACAGCGTATGCTGCAGGAAGCCGTCGATGCCCTGATCGACAACAACAGCGCGCGAAGCGGCCGCGCCGTAGCCGCCACCGGCCAGCGCCGCCGCCTGAAAAGCCTCAGCGACATGCTGAAGGGTAAGCAGGGCCGTTTCCGCCAGAACCTGCTCGGTAAGCGCGTCGATTACTCCGGTCGTAGCGTTATCGTTGCTGGTCCGGAGCTAAAGATTAATCAGTGTGGCTTGCCTAAAATGATGGCCTTGGAACTGTTCAAGCCGTTCGTCATCGGGGAGCTGATCGCACGCGAGCAGGCCCACAATATCCGCAGCGCCAGCCGTTTGATTGAAATGGGTGAAACCGTTGTCTGGGATGCCCTCGATGAAGTCATCGAAGGCAAGTACGTGCTGCTCAACCGCGCGCCCAGCCTGCACCGCCTAAGCATCCAGGCCTTCCAGCCGGTGCTGATCGAGGGCCGGGCTATCCAGCTCCACCCGCTGGTCTGTAAGGGCTTCAACGCCGACTTCGATGGCGACCAGATGGCCGTCCACCTGCCGCTGAGCGACAAAGCTCAGGCCGAAGCCCGTGACATCATGGCCGCCAACCGCAACCTGCTGAAACCGGCTGACGGTTCACCGATCCTGCACATCGAGCAGGATATTGTGCTCGGCTGTTACTACCTGACATACAGACGTCC
This sequence comes from uncultured Candidatus Saccharibacteria bacterium, assembly GCA_964639195.1. Classification (GTDB taxonomy): domain Bacteria; phylum Patescibacteriota; class Saccharimonadia; order Saccharimonadales; family UBA4665; genus DASZPJ01. The sequence goes on from CAZXCS010000015.1 coordinate 5,152, forward strand.
AACGGCTGACAAGAACGCCAAAGCGGGCATTTTCTCGGGTGTCGACGAAGCCCTGATGTCCCTCGACAAAGGTGTCATTACGCTGCAGAGCCAGGTCCGATTGCCGTTCCGCGGCAACATTGTTGAAACAACCCTCGGCCGGATCTTGTTCAACGAAATTTTCCCCGAAGATTTCCCGCTCCAGGATGAGACGATGACCAAAAAGCGCCTGCAACGGGTGATGGCCAAAGTCTATACCGCTTACGGCCAGGAGCAGACGGCTGAAATCGCCGACGATCTGAAAGACCTCGGCTTTTACTACGCCACAAGCTCCGGTCTGAGCATGGGCATGGGCGACTTCAGCCCGATCGATGGGATGCAGGCTGTCATTGACCAAGGCGAAGTGCGTGCCGCTGCCATCTCCGATCAATACGCCCAAGGCTTCATTACCGACGATGAGCGACACCGCCTGACCGTCGACAACTGGACCAAGGTCGAGACCAAAGTCCAGGATATGCTGTCCGAGCAAATGGTCGGTCAGGATTCCAGTATGGCTATTGCCATCAACTCCGGCGCCCGCGGTAACATTTCCCAGCTCAACAACGCCGTTGGTATGCTCGGCGTGCTGCAGGATGCTGGCGGTAATGTTATCGAGCTGCCCATCAAATCTGGCTACATCAACGGCCTCAACCCCTTGGAGTACTTCACCGGTACCCGGGGAACGCGTAAGGCGTTGATCGACATTGCCCTCAAGACCGCCGACGCCGGTTACCTTACGCGTCGCTTGGTCGATGTGTCGCAAGACGTCTTTACTATCGAAGATAACACGACTGATCCGGGGTTTGCCATGCTGCGCGAAGACGCTGCCTACATCGGCGTGTCCTACGCCTCACGGCTCACTGGCCGGGTAGCGGCTGAAACACTCAAGGGCCACCTCAAGAAAGGCCAAACCATTACCGGCGATGTAGCCGAGCAAATCGAGACCGACGAAGCTATTGACGGCGTCAAGATCATGAGTGCTTTAAGCTGCACCAATGTCCGCGGTGTGTCGCAGAAATCCTACGGCATTGACCCGGCAACCGGTGAGCTGGTGGCCGATCACCATCCGATCGGTGTCATCGCTGCCCAGAGCATCGGCGAGCCGGGCACCCAGCTGTCACTGGACTCCAAGCACCGTTCCGGCGGCGCCATCGCCGACGACACAGCCCAGGGGCTGAGCCGTATTGAAGAGTTGTTTGAAGTCCGCACACCGAAGGGCCAAGCCTATCTGACCGAAATTGCCGGCGTCGCCAATACCTGGGAAGAGGGTGACCACTATATCGTCCAAGTCACAGCCGACGACAAAGAGAAAGTCACACTCAAGCTCGGTGAGCGCAAGGGCACCATCAAAAGCGGTACTGATGTCGTGGCCGGTGACGTTGTCGCCGCGCTGGAAGACGCTTCCGAGCCGTTGATCGCGCCGATGGCCGGTAAGGCCCAGGTGACCAACAAAGCCGTGGTCATCACACCGACCAAACAGAGCGTGGTACGCTATGAAATCCCTGGCTTCAAGCAGCTTAAAGTCGGCGACGGCGACAAAGTCGTCCCGGGCCAGCGCTTGACCAACGGTTCGATCAACCTACACGACCTGATGCGATTGCAAGGCGTCGAAGCCACGCAGCGCTATGTCATGAACGAAATCCTGAAGATCTTCGCCGCCCAGGGTCAGAATATTGCCGACAAGCACCTGGAGATCATCGTCCGCCAGATGTTCAGTCGGGTTCAGATCGAAGACGCCGGCGACAGTTCGTTTGTGACCGGTGATATCGTCAGCAAGCTGGCGGTCGTTGAAGCCAACGAAGCCCTGCTAGCCGACAAAAAAGAGCCGGCCAAGTTCGCCCAGCTTCTGCTCGGCATCACCAAAGCGTCACTAAGCACCGACTCGTTCTTGAGCGCCGCTTCATTCCAGGACACCACCCGCGTGTTGATCGCTGCCGCTACCAGCGGTAAGGTCGACAAGCTCTACGGCCTGAAAGAGAATGTCATCTTGGGCCGCAAGATTCCGGTCGGGACCGGCGCACTCGCCGATGAAGAAGACGAAGAGCTGGTCAACGAAGCCGAAACTATGGTCGGTGCCGCCGAGCCGGCGGTTGAAACCGAAGGCTAAATCTGGTACGATACTTTGACAATCTTAAGCATCCGAGCCTGGGAGACGGCATATCCCCGCAGCAGCAGATGCATCCATTAAGGAGAACGAATGCCAACAATTAACCAGCTCGTGCGCAAGCCGAGGACCAAAGTGACCCACAAAACCAAGTCACCGGCCATGCAGCGCGTCACCAACAACCTCAAGACCCGTAACTACGAGAAGCCGGCGCCGTTCAAGCGCGGCGTTTGTGTCAAGGTGACGACCAAAACACCGAAGAAACCAAACTCTGCCCTGCGCAAGGTCGCCCGCGTGCGCCTGAGCAACGGTTATGAAGTCTGGGCCTATATCGGTGGTGAAGGCCACAACCTGCAGGAGCACGCCGTAGTGCTGGTCCGCGGCGGCCGCGTCAAAGACCTGCCGGGTGTACGCTACCACATTGTCCGCGGCAGCCTCGATCTCCAAGGCGTCAACGACCGCAAGCAAGGCCGCAGCAAATACGGCACCAAGAAGGCCAAATAAGTATGAGGGAGGCTTTTGTACCAACACTGTCGTCTGTACCGGCCGCCGCCGTCCGTGAGTCCAACAATGCCGCCACCGCCTGCCATCGCGACCGCTGTGATCAATGGCAGGAAGCGGTACTTGATGCCGGCGGCGAATCGAAGCTACGTCGTGGCACGCAGTGGATGATTGAACGTTGCCAGGGCCAACCCTGCGGTCTAGTCGCTGAGTCCAGCTCTCGAGTCGTCACGCCAGAACGCAATGAATTTATAGACCTTAGTACCACGGCAGCCGCTGTCGCCGTATCAGAAGGAGTCCAATATGCCCAGGCATAAGACCAAATCATTAGTCCGCGACATTCCGCCGGATCGTCTGTACAACAACACAGAAGTCCAACGCCTGATCAACCGCGTCATGCTCAACGGCAAGAAGCAGCTGGCTGAGCACTTGGTCTACGGTGGCATGGAAAAGGCTGCCAACAAGCTGAAAGTCGACAATCCGCTCGACGTCTTTGAGCAAGCCATGAAAAACATCCAGCCGCACTTGGAAACCCGCAGCCGCCGGGTCGGTGGCGCCAACTACCAGATCCCGTTCGAAGTCAAAGGCCAGCGCCAGATGCACCTGAAGATCATGTGGTTCGTGGCCGCCTGCCGTGCGCGCAAAGGCATGAGCATGCTCGACCGCATCGCGCTCGAGTTGCAAGATGCCTACAACGGCCAAGGCGCCGCCGTAAAGAAGCGTGAAGACGTCCACAAGATGGCTGACGCCAACCGCGCCTTCGCCCACTTCGCGAGAACATAAGCCCTATGTACGGTGATATCCGACAATTTTTAGCCGATCTTTTCACCGGCGCCAAAGCGGTGGCCGGGCGTTATCAGTATGCCAAGAGCAAATTTTTCTATCGACAGCAGTTCATTAGCGCCTTGCTGTACAACCGCACCCACTTGAACCTGCCGAACACCAAATTCATCGATTATCGCCTGGCTTTCCAGTACTATCCGGCCGACCGCAAGAAACTCACGCTGCTCCGTGACGGTGAAAGCAAGCAAGTCGAGATCGGCTACCGGGAGCTGATCAACTTAATCGACCAGCCGGACGCGACAATAGACGTGACCGGCGGGCATGGCCGCTACACACAGCCAGCCGATATTGTCGACGCCAGCCAGGACGCCTTCGCCGCCTTCATGGCCGAACGCCCTAATACCACCGACGGTCCGGTGCTGCGCCTCAATAGTTTCGATGACCACGGACACGGCAAATACTCGGCGACCTTGCAGGCCAGCAGTTACTTCGCCGAAGTCCGCTGCGAACTGAGTCTGGATTATCCGATCAATGGCAACCCGTTCGACACCATGCGTATTCGCGATGTCGGCGATGACGGCAACTTGCGGCCGCTCAACGATTCTATTATGGATAATCACATCGGCGTCTTCAGCGTCGTGGCATTTTACGAGGCAGGCAACTGGTATTTCCACATGCTCCCGCGCCAGAACAAGCTTGGCGTCTTTAACGGCATGCTGAGTTCGGTAAGCGGCGGCATCGAACCGCCGGAGCAGCCGGTAAAAGAGCTGGTGGCTTACGCGACACAAGAGATTAAGCGCGAATTCCATGAGGAAACCGGCCTCGACCCGGCGGCTCTGGAAGCGCAGGGACGTTGCACGGTGGTACCGCTGGCACTAACCCGCGAGCTGAGCCGCGGCGGCAAACCGCAGTTTTTCTTCCTGACCATCCTGCACGATATGACCGACAAGGAGTTTGCTAAGGGCTTTAAAGGCGCCCAGTGGAAAAAGGAGTTCCGGAGTGACTTCGTTTCGAATATAACCGCCCTGGACGATGTTTTCTCTCCCGAGTTCAGCACGGCCTTGTTCTACGCTTACGAATACTTACAAAAACGCCGCAAAATCCCCGGCGATGACCTGATCCTCAATTCATAGTCTTGGGCGCCAAACATTGCTTCTCAAGGTGAGATCAGGTATAATTACTAGTAAGCTAATGAGCGAACTTCGCTCATTTTTAATGTCAACCTAAGTTCGAATAATAGGGGAATACGCACCAACATGGCCGATAAGAAAACCGACATGAAAGACATCCGTAACCTCGGTATCATTGCTCACATTGATGCCGGCAAGACCACTACGACCGAGGGTATCCTCTACCGGACCGGGTTGAAGCACAAGATCGGCGCTGTCCACGAAGGCGAAACCACCACTGACTGGATGGCCCAGGAACGCGAGCGCGGCATCACCATCGTGGCAGCTTCGGTTACTTGTTTCTGGAAGGGCAATCAGATCAACATTATCGACACACCAGGACACATCGACTTTACCGTCGAGGTGGAACGCTCGTTGCGCGTGCTCGATGGCGCCTGCGTCGTCTTCGACGGCAAAATGGGTGTCGAGAGCCAGTCCGAAACCGTCTGGCGCCAGGCCGACAAGTACGGCGTGCCGCGCATCTGTTTTATCAACAAAATCAACCAGACTGGCGGCGATTTCTACAAGTCATTAGAGTCAATCCACCATCGCCTCAGCAAGCGGGCATTTCCAGTCCATCTACCCATTGGATTCGAGCAGAGCATCAACGGCTTGGTCGACCTGGTCGAGATGAAAGCCTACACCTACAAAGCGTTTGCCGACCACGAGCTGGTAGAGAGCGAGATCCCGGCCGACATGATGGACCAAGTCAAGAAATACCGCAGTCTGCTGATCGAAAATGCCGTAGCCGAAGATGAGAAAATGCTCGAGAAGTACTTCGAAGTCGGCGAGGATGGCCTAAGTAAGGACGAGATCAAGCAGGCTATCCGTACCGCCGTGCTGACCGGCAAGTTCTTCGCTGTCACGGGCGGCGATGGCCGAGGCGTTATCGTCGAAAAGGTGCTGGACATGGTCAATGACTACCTGCCAAGCCCGCTGGATGTCGGTTCCACCTGGGGCACCCATCCCAAGACCGGCGACGAGGTCGAGCGCAAGCCGTCTGAAACCGAACCGTTCGCCAGCCTGGCTTTCAAAATCACCACCGATCCCTTTGTCGGTAAACTGGCGTACTTCCGCGTCTATTCCGGTAAAATCACCGCTGGCTCGTATGTACTGAACAGTTCGACCGGCGAGAAAGAACGCGTCGGGCGTATCGTCCGGCTGCAAGCCGACAAGCGGGCCGATGTCACCGAAGTTGGCGCCGGCGACATTGCCGCCATCGTCGGGCTGAAAGGTACGACCACCGGCCACACCCTCTGCGACCCGAACCACCCGATCGTACTGGAGAGCATCACCTTCCCGGAGCCGCCGGTAAGTATCGCCATCGAGCCCAAGACTAAAGCCGACCAAGAAAAGATGAGTATCGCCATGCAGCGTTTGGCTGAAGAAGACCCGACCTTCCGGATCCGTGTCGACGATGAAACTGGTCAGACCATCATTTCCGGTATGGGTGAGTTGCACCTTGAGATCATCGTCGATCGTATGAAACGTGAGTTTGACGTCGAAGCTAACATCGGCCAACCACAGGTGGCTTACCGGGAAACCATCCGCAAGGACGATGTCGAGGTCCAGGGCAAATTTGTCCGGCAAAGCGGCGGACGTGGCCAGTATGGAGACGTTTGGTTGCGGCTCAGCAAGAATGAGCAGGGCGCCGGTTTCGAGTTCATCAGTTCAATCAAAGGCGGCGCCGTGCCAACTGAATACATTAAGCCTGTCCAGCAAGGCATTGAAGAGGCCATGGCCAACGGCGTTATCGCCGGTTACCCGGTGGTTGACATCAAGGCTGAACTGTACGATGGCTCTTTCCACGAAGTCGACTCCTCGGAAATGGCCTTCAAGATCGCTGGCAGCATGGCTTTGCAAGAAGGTGTTAAGAAAGCCAGTCCGGTGCTCCTGGAGCCTATCATGAAAGTTGTCGTCGTAACTCCTGAAAACTTCATGGGCGATGTGATCGGTGACCTGAACAGCAAACGGGGCCGCATCGAAAGCATGGAAGACCTCAGTGCCGGCATTAAGGAAATCACCGCCTTTGTGCCTCTAGGCGAAATGTTTGGCTATACCACCAACTTGCGTAGTTCCACCCAAGGCCGCGCCAGCTCCAGCATGGAGCTCGACCACTACGCCGACGTGCCGGGCAATGTCACTGAAGCCATCGTCGCCAAGAACGCCAAGTAAAGCGTAGAAATTCCATGGCTGCTGAACCAGAGTTTGCACCTGCAAACAATCACGACCGGCCAAAGACCTTAGCAGCTGCTCTGGAGGAAGACCCCGCGCTTCGTGTGCGGGTTAGTTTACTGGGGACACGAGCACTGGCAAACTTCGAAGAGGTTGATCTGGAGCGTCATTTGGTGCTTGCCTGGTCACCGCTCACAATCACGGATATGAGGTCGGTCGCGGCGGTATGGGCGGAATGGCTGCCGAAAGGTGAAAGTCCCGCTGCTAAGGATGTAACGAGATTAGCCACTGATCACGAAGAGCTTGCGGAGTTGGTTAAACGAGACGAGAACCATGTTATTAGAAAAGGTATTGCCCGGCTTGGTGAAGCAGCCAGCTTGTCGGCTGATCCTTTACTTATGGTTACCACCGGGTCCGCCAGCCTTTTCTTGGACTCGATCGGTGATAGGCCGGCCAAGCGAGCAGCCAAGAAATTACGTAAAACAGTCAAACGACTTATGGCAGATAACGACACCTCTCGGACTATTTGATAGCCTCTGTCATAAAGAACCGGTATTTACAAATTTAATGAGTTTGTTGACTCAAACACCTTGACAACTGTTGCAAAAAGGACTATACCACCCTATACAGGGGTTATTTTTCTTAACCCTCGTCTCACCAAGCCCAACCAGAAAGGACCGAGAACCGTGCGTGATTCAATCTCTAACGAAGTCGCTGTGCCAGCGCAGCGGCCAAATGGCAACTATGAGCAGCCCTTGGTGGCGCAAGAATTGGCTGAAGAACTCGAGGACGACTTCGTGAAAATTTGCGAGTGTCTCTCAGCCGGTGAATATTTGGAGGCGGTCACAATTGCGGCTTGGGATGAACATAACGTGGCTGAGACGGAAAATACTGATGCGACATTACGCGAAAGAGTAGCGGGCTCAGTGGCCTTAGCAATTGAGTTTTACCGTATATCGGAGATGCCCGACAAGAAAGGCCATTTACGCATTACGGCTGCCTAGCCTGTAACTATAACTCTTTACAAAAAACTCAGCTTTCTCTATACTTATCCGGTAAGTTGCGTGGGTTCTAATATACCTATGCAAACAATTTAGAATATAAGTAAGGAGAACATACCTCTATGGCAGAAACATTTGACCGTAGCAAGCCCCACGTCAACGTCGGTACTATGGGCCACGTCGACCACGGCAAGACGACCCTCACCGCAGCTATTACTTCAGTTTTGGCGAAAAAAATGCCGAGCGCCGTCAACAAACCGATCGCCTACGACCAGATCGACAACGCCCCGGAGGAAAAGGCCCGCGGTATTACCATCGCTACTTCTCACCAGGAATACGAGAGCGAAAAGCGCCACTACGCCCACGTCGACATGCCGGGCC
>CAZXCS010000016.1:0-5335 GCA_964639195.1 uncultured Candidatus Saccharibacteria bacterium
CGCGGCCGAGGCTTCGTTTCGGTGTCTGGCTCATGCTCTGATTCTAGCACACGGAGCTAGAACACACGTGCCTGATTAACAGGGAAGACCCGCAGGATAAGCTTACCGACGATTTGATTGGCGTTAATCGGTCCAAACCGCCGGGAATCCAGTGAATCGGGCCGGTTGTCGCCGGAGACGAAGATTTGCCCGGCGCCGAGTGTATACGTGCCATCACCCGCAGTGCTGGGGATATTCTTGCCGTAGGCGAGAGTCTTGTCGGGATTGAAGCCTTGCGGGTGCTCGGCGTTGTAGACCGTGTACTTCCCATCACCTAGTACGACCCGTTCGCCCGGCAGGCCGATAACCCGTTTGATCAGTTGTTTGGTGTCTTCCTGGCCGAAGTCACTGAGGCCGCTTTCGGTGAAGACGATAATGTCGCCGCGGCGCGGAATATAGGGGTGTCGGGTAATGCTGGCCCAGGTGCGCGGTACTTTCCAGATGATGAGTTTGTCGGCGTTTTGCAGAGTGCTTTCCATGCTCGGGCCGTCGACTTGATAGGAGCGGAAGACGAAGCCGATGATCAGGAGGGCCACTACCAGGGCGGTTGCTAAGATACCGAGCGTGGAAAGCAGTTCGCGCCAGCCGGAACGTTTGCCGTCATCCGAAGTTTTGATGTCTGTTTCGTCGACCGGTTGGGATGAGGAATTACTCATATCAAGCACTCACTATACCACGAATAGGGGTCTCTGAGAGGGTTGAGAAAGGCTTTACACATAAGCGCAATGACAGTACAATAGCTGGTGAGTAGAGATGGACCGTTCAACATACAAACGGCGTGCCATACAAACAGAGCGCCAAATAGTAAAAGACTCCTTTGGGAACCCCGTACCTGTGCCGAAGGCTTTCGTCGCACGTCCCCACGCAGTGTCCGGCCATGGACCGCAAGCGGCTCACCAGCCCGCCGTGCCATACCATCCTCAAGGCGCCGCGGTACGACGGCCGCTGAGCGCCGACGGTTTCCGCCCTCAGCCGGCCCGCATAAGTCCAAGTCCGACCTCACATCACGTACCGGTCAGGCCGCGGCACCCCGGTCTGACTACGCACCAGGCGGCAGCACCGAAGTTTAGCGATGTCATGCCATCCCGGCCTGCAGTGACTAACGATGTCTCTGCGACAGTATCGAGCCTCCCGACGACATCTCTAGCGCCTGCGATGTCGAAGGTAAGCGCGACGACTCCGGGCCAACCGGCGATTGCGACCAAGCTGGCCCGCCACCTGCCGATGGATATGGAATTGCCGGGCGAGGCCAGCCCCTCGGTTCTGGCCCGGCTGAGCAGCACTCAGTGGCATCAAGTCCGGCGCTGGGGCTTGCGCAGCGCCGTCGCCCTCGTTGTTTTAGTGATTACTGCCGGCGGCTTGCTGTTTTCCCAGAGTTTCCTCAAGGCGCACAAGGTATTCAAGGGTGGCACCGGCACCGCCGCGGCCCTAAAAGCCAACGTTGACCCCGGACTCCTCAAAGGTGAGGGCAGCGGCCGGGTCAACATCCTGCTGCTGGGCCGAGGCGGCGGCAACCACGATGCACCGGACCTGACCGACACTATGATGCTGGCCAGTGTCGACCCGATAAACCATACCACCGCGCTGATCAGTATCCCTCGTGACCTATGGATCAATCTGCCCGATGCCGGCGTTATGAAGATAAACGCCGCCTGGGAAACCGGCGAATTCAAATACCTTGGCAAAAATACCTACGGCAGCACAGATCCGAAGGCCATACAGGCCGGCTTCGCGGAGGCTGACGTCGCAGTCGAACAGGTGCTAGGGGTGAACATCGACTACAATGCGATCGTCGATTTCAAAGCCTTCCAGCAGGCAGTCGACACCGTTGGCGGTGTCAATATCGACGTGCCGAGCGATCTGGTCGACCCGACCATGGCCTGGGAAAACAATAATAACCCGGTGCTGGCCCGGGCCGGTATCCAGGTGTTCAACGGCCCCCAGGCGCTGCGCTATGTCCGCTCGCGTGAAACCAGTAGTGATTTTGCCCGGTCCCAGCGGCAGCGCAGCTTGCTGGTGGCTCTTAAAGACAAGGTTGAAAGCCTCGGTACGCTCAGCAACCCGTTGAAAATTTCCGGCTTGCTCAATGCGTTCGGCGACAATGTCTCAACCGACCTGTCGATCAACAACGCTAACCGATTATTCGGTATCATCAGGGGTGTCGGTGACTCAAGCGTCAGCTCAGTCGGCCTGGCCGATGACACCAACCAGTACGTGACGACCGGCAACATCAACGGCCAGTCGGTCGTTATCCCCAAAGCCGGCCTGTTTAACTACAACGGCATCCAGAACTACATCCGCTCGCAGCTGAAGGATCCGTACATCGTCCGCGAGCATGCTAAAATCCTGGTGCTCAACGGCACTACGGTCGCCGGTCTGGCCAGTACCAAAGCCGATGAGCTCAAATCCTACGGCTACAATGTGGTTGGTACGGGTAACACACCAAACGCCGGTTGGAGCCAGACAATACTGGTCGATCTGACACACAAGGACAAATACACCAGGCACTACCTGGAGCAACACTTCAATCTGACAGCTGCCAACAGCTTAGCCGACAAGACGATAGCCACAAACGGTGCCGATTTTGTTATCATAATAGGTAGCGATGAGGCCACTGTTACGCCAACTGCAGCCCACTAACGGGATTGCTCACTTTTTGCACTGGGGGCTGGTATTGGTTTTGCCGGTCACTTTGTTTGTACTCGCCCGGCTAAACTTTGATTTTATTCAGCTGGCGCCCAGCATCATTGTGTTAAGTAAGTGGCGTATGTTTGCCGTACGACCCCGTTTTTGGGCCTCTAACATCCGTGCCAATGCCATCGATATCATGGTCGGTATAGCGGTCGTCGTGTTCATGAATAACACCGACAGCATGTCTATCCAACTGATGTGGGCGACCATCTATGCGGGCTGGCTGTTGCTACTGAAACCCGCCACGGGTTCGACCATCGTGGCCTTACAAGCCGGCATCGGCCAGCTGGCTGCTCTGAGCGCCCTGTACCTTACCTGGGCTGACGGACCGATTTACGGCCTGACGCTACTCTCCGGGATGTTTTGTTTCCTGGCGGCCCGCCATTTCCTTGATACGTTTGATGAGCCGTATGCCCGCATGTTGTCGTACACCTGGGGTTATTTCGGGGCGGCGCTGGCCTGGGTTCTGAGCCACTGGTTGCTGTTTTACCATGGGGTCGCCCAGCCGACCCTGCTGTTGAGCGCTTTGGGCTACGGCCTAGCGGTGCTCTATTACCTGGATCATAAAGAGCGGTTGAGCGCCAATGTCCGTCGGCAGTTTGTGGTGGTCATGATCGCCATCGTCGTTGTGGTGTTGGCGTTTTCCGACTGGGGCGACAAAGTTGTATAAAGGTAAAAGGTAGGGCATGGCGAAAGACGATAATAAAACCAAGCAAACCAGTACCTACAGTGTGTCCAGCGCCGCCGGACGCTCGATGCGGTCCAAACTTCGGGTCGTCAACCTGCACCGGTGGGGGAATGCTGCTTCGGCGGTCCTGTTTGTGGCGGCGATTTTGCTTAGCGGTGCGGCCGGTGCCTGGTTCGAAAACCGCCAAGACCATAATAATCTGGCGGGCGGTGGCTTAAGCAGCCAGAAGAAAATCGTGACCAGCCAAAGTCAACTGATCAGCCAGATTGCTAAAACCGTCGGCCCCAGCGTGGTCAGCGTCAACGTGAACATTACGGATACCACAACCCAGGGTAGCTTCGGTTTGTTCGGCTTTTCGCAGCCAGAGCAGCAACAGGCGGCCGGTACCGGCATCATTCTCTCCTCGAGCGGCATTATTATCACCAATCGCCATGTTGTGCCGAGCGGCACTACAAATGTCAGTGTGACGTTGAGTGACGGCACCGAGCTCAAAAACGTGAGCGTCATCGGCCGCACGGCTGATACTGACAGCTTGGACGTGGCTTTCTTAAAGATTAATAACACCAAGGGCCACAAACTGACGCCGGCCATGATCGGCGATTCGTCTAAAGTCCAGGTCGGTGACAATGTCGTCGCTATCGGCAATGCCCTCGGCCAGTTCCAAAACACCGTGACGTCAGGTATCATTTCCGGCTATGGCCGCAGCGTACAGGCCGGCGATGCCTCGGGATCCAATGCCGCCGAGAACCTTGATAATCTGTTCCAGACCGATGCTGCCATCAATGAAGGCAATTCGGGCGGTCCGCTGGTCAACCTCAACGGGCAGTTGATTGGTATCAATACCGCTGTCGCTAGCGGTTCACAGAACATCGGCTTCGCTATTCCAATCAATGATCTCAGCGGCCTGATCTCGCAGGTCCTCAAAACCGGTAACTTTGCCCGGCCGTATCTGGGGATACGCTACATTCCACTGACGGCCGACGTCGCTAGCGAGTTTAGCCTCAGCGTGCAGCGCGGGGCTTTCGTAGCCCCTAGTGACGACCCGGCCACCCCCTCAATTATTGCCGGCGGTCCCGCTGACAGTGCCGGTCTGCAAGAACGGGATATCATCACCGAAGTTAACGGTCAAAAAATCGATCAAACCCACTCGCTGACTAATCTGCTGACCCACTACCTGCCCGGCAACAAGGTCAACCTCACAGTCATTCGAGGTAGCGACACTAAGCACATCGGCGTGACCCTCGGCGATCTACCCGGCAGCCAGTAGGTATTAGCAATTTTGTATACAGGCCTGATTCGGCATATCGGCAATTGCCGCCGGCAGACCGCAGCTTAGTTCAAAGCCTAACGTCCCGAGCTATTGACCTGTGTACGTAGAGCTATCGTAATAGGCTGACATAATGAGCCGACTTTGGCAGATATTGGCAGGCACACGGCCTAAGCTTCAGCCCGCCGGAACAGCTGGATGAAATCGTCGGCGTGTTGTAGGCGATACCCGCTGCCGGCAGCGGCCTCTTGCAGCGCAGTGTGCTGCGGCGGCAACGACTCTGTCAAAATAAACAACGGGCGGTTTTGGCGCGGCTGCAGCATGTCGAAAAGCCGTCGGTACACGTCCAAACCGTCATAACCACCAAAAATAGCCAGCCTTGGTTCCTGAGTAGCCGCCATATTGATATGGTAACTATCCGGTACGTAGGGCAGGTTGCAGAGCAGGATATCATAAGCCCTGTCTGTTTGTGCCAGCAAATCACCCTGCATTACGGTTATGCTTAGTGTAAATTTATCTACGTTTATTTTGGCGACTTTGACAGCCTTGGCATCGAGCTCTAACAGGTCAACAATCAGGCCCGGAAACTCCAATTTGGCGGTTATCCCAAGTGCACCGCTACCCGCACCGACGTCTGCCAAGTGCAATTT
>CAZXCS010000016.1:5435-13164 GCA_964639195.1 uncultured Candidatus Saccharibacteria bacterium
AGCTGGTGCTCGGCGGCCTGCAGTCGTTCGATCAGATCGTCAATTTGACCGTCGAGAGCAGCCGGAATGTTGGAGCGCGAGTAGCTGATACGGTGGTCGGTGATCCGGTCCTGAGGGAAGTTATAGGTGCGGATCTTTTCCGACCGGTCGCCGGAACCGATCAGTGCCCGTCGCGCATCACCCAGCTGTTGGGCTTCGGCGTCGATTTTCATTTGCAGCAGCCGGGCGCGCAGCACGCTCATGGCTTTGGCCTTATTTTTGATCTGCGATTTCTCATCCTGGTTAGTGACGACGATCCCCGTCGGGACGTGGGTAATACGGACGGCGGAATCGGTGGTGTTGACGCTTTGGCCGCCGTGGCCGCCACTGCGGAACACATCGACTCGCAGGTCGGCCGGGTTGATGTCGATGTCGGCCTCCTCGGCCTCCGGCAGCACGGCAACCGTGGCTGTAGAAGTGTGAATCCGCCCCTGGCTCTCGGTGACGGGCACGCGCTGGACACGGTGGACGCCGGCTTCGAATTTCAGATGCTTATAGGCGTCGACACCGTGGACGGCGAAGGTGATTTCCTTAAAGCCGCCGACTTCGTTGGGACTTTCACTGATCAACTCCAGCTGATAGTCGTGAGCTTCGGCCCACCGGGCATACATGCGGTACAATTCGCCGGCGAACAGGCTTGATTCATCGCCGCCGGCGGCGGCCCGGATCTCGATGATGACGTCGCGGGCATTATTCGGGTCTTGGGGCGTCAGTGCAGCCGCCAGCTGTTCTTGATTCTTGGTGATTAGTTCTTGGAGTTCCTGCAGCTCCTGCTGGGCCAGCTCGGCCACAGCAGCATCCTTATCCTCGGCCATCGCTTGAGCGTCGGCAATTTGTTTTTCGAGGCTGGATTTTTCGTCGACCAGGGCAAGGACGGCCTCCAGCTCACTCTTACGCTTGGCCAGCCGCGGATAATTTTTGTCACTATAAATAGCCGGATCCTGGAGTTTCTCATCCAGATCCTTCAACTCGGCTCGCAACTGCTGTTCTTTCTGCTCCATATGATTTGTCTCCAGTATAAAGAAAAACCGCCTGAATACATATGATTCGGACGGCTTGAATTGGTCTAGCTACGACGCCGGTTTGGCAGAGCTCTCGGCCTTGGTTTCGGCCTTTTCGGCCTTGGCGGCCTGGCGTTTGGCGTTTTTCTGAGCGGCGGCAGCACGCTTGTCTTTGGAAGCCTTACCAGCCGCGGCCCGGGCTTTGAACTTGTCGACGCGGCCTTCGAGGTCGAGAACGCGTTCCTCGCCTGTGTAGAAGGGGTGCGAAGCCGATGTGATATGCACCTTAATCAGCGGATAATCATTGCCGTCGTCCCACTTGGTGGTTTCTTCTGAAGCCACGGTGGAACGAGTCAGGAAGCGGAAGCCGTTGTTGAGGTCTTCGAACACTACCAGACGGTATGTATCGGGGTGGAGGTCCTTTTTCATAGAATTAACAGTATACACATCTGTTAAGCGATAGTCAATCCAGGTCACCGCACCGTAAATGCTACTGCTTGCGTTCCGCCGCCGGCGGCCTACAATGTGACCATTATGGCTGATAATGAGCAACTGCGATTCGGTATTGAAGGTGAGCATAATAACCGGCGAATCTATATTCATGTGCCGGCAGAGGTCTTCGGTCGGCTTGATGTGCTGGAGCCATCCGCCAGATGGGCGATTGAGCAGCTGACAGCTACCAGGACGCCAGCCGTACAGCCCGAAGAACAAGCTGATAAAAGCTGGCGCCTCACACTGAGCAACAAAAACCTGGCCGGATTGGGGAATCGACTCAGTAATAGCATGCTATTACTCGGGCAGCTTTTGATCGGCCTGGATAGGTCTGCGGCGCCTGAAGAGCGAGACCCCGCCGTTCGGGTGATTATGCGAGGCGAGAAAACCAAACAAATCGGAGATTATCACTTGGAGGCCCAGGTGGCTTGGGCGACCCGAGTACCGCCACTATCAGATACGGCCCTGGCAGATGTCGCCAGTGACGTGGCCAACTCGATCGCAACCAATGTGAATCAGGTCATAACTCCCAGAATCTCACTCAGCCGCAGGGCTGGCGTCACCATATTAGCGAGGGAAGAACCGGATGAAGCCGGTGTGCGTACCGGACCGGGCTACCGTTTACCCAGCCCGCTGGAGCCGGCTACGCACAAATTCGTGGTCCGCAGCTTCGGCCTGAGGGTTGCACACGAACCTTTGATCTGTCTCGGCGGGTTGATTGCTATTGCCCATCCCGAAGATGTCCAGAATGTCCGGCCGGCTATCTGATAGTATGAGATAGATGTTCAAAGCCGTAATTTTCGATATGGACGGGTTGCTGATTGACAGCGAACCGTTGTGGCGTCGCGCCGAAGCCGGACCGCTCAAAGCCGTTGGCGTGAAGCCGACAGCGGCCGAAACCCACCACGCCCTGGGCCGTGGCATCCATAATTACGTCAAACATTTTTATCATTTATATCCGTGGGCAGGGCCGAGTCCGGACGAAGTGGCCGAGCAGATTGCCGCGCATCTCATTAAACTCGTCAAAACGGAAGGCGTCCTGAAGCCGGGGGCCATGCAGGTACTGGATATGTGTAAAGTCGCCGGCCTGCCGATGGCGGTGGCCTCATCATCACCGTTTGAGGTGATCGACGCCGTTGTTGATACGCTCAAGATCCGCGACTACTTTGCGCAGATTTACTCCGGCATGAACGAGCCCTACAGCAAACCGCACCCGGGAGTCTTTATCACGACGGCCGGCCTACTGCACGTCAACCCGCTCGATTGCCTGGTGTTTGAAGATGCGCCGTCCGGCGTGCTGGCTGCCAAAGCCGCGCGTATGCACTGCGTGGCCGTGCCGGAGCCGGAGGTCAAAAGCCACCCATACATCCAGACCGCCGAAGTCATAATCGATTCGCTGGAAGATTTCACGGCCGACATGCTCAAGGCTTGAACCTGCCGATCGTATCTGTTATACTGACAGAGTAAATTAAGCAGGTTGGGGATTAATCCTCTTTGCGGGTCAGCCGTGCAGGCGCCGACAAAGCTCCCAGCCGAAGAGAAAGGACTAAGTATGGCTACCACTGAGGTAGATATTAAGCAATTACTGGAAGCCGGGGCGCACTTCGGTCACAAAACCGAACGCTGGCACCCAAAAATGGCGCCGTTCATCCACAGCAAACGCGCCGGCACACATATTATCGATCTGACCAAAACTGTCGAGTGTCTGGATACCGCCCTGGCGTTCCTGACCAAGACAGCCAGTGAAGGCAAGCAAATCCTGCTGGTCGGCACCAAGCGCCAGGCCCAGGACATCGTCAAGAAAGCGGCCGAAGCCACAGGGATGCCCTACGTCACCGAGCGCTGGCTGGGCGGTATGCTGACCAACTGGAATACCATCGGCGGCCGCGTCAAACACCTGCAGGAGCTGGAGAACCGCATGGCCAACGGTGAGTTGGCCAACAAGTATAACAAGCTCGAAGTGCAGCGTTTCCAAGAGGAAATCGACCAGATGAACGTGCTGTACGGCGGCATCAAGGAATTGAACAAAAAACCGGGTGCCGTGTTCGTGGTCGATATCGTCAACGACGTCAATGCCGTCCGTGAAGCCAACAAAATCGGCGTGCCGATCGTCGCCATCGTCGACACCAATGCCGACCCCAGCCAGGTGACTTACCCGATCCCGGCCAACGACGACGCCATCAAAACCATCCAGCTGGTTGTCGACTACATCCAGCAGGCCATCACCAGCGGCAAATCTCAGGTTAAACCAGCCGAAGACAAAGCCGAAGCGGCCGAACCGAAAAGCCAGAAAGTGAAGGTCGGCTAATGGCTGTCGATATCGCCGAAGTTAAACGACTCAAAGAACTGACCGGTGTCGGCCTGACCGACGCCAAAGCCGCCCTGGAAGAAGCCAAGGGTGACTTCGATGTAGCCCTGGCCGCTATGCGCAAGAAAGGCCTGACCAAGGCCGAGAAGCGCGGCGAGCGTGAAGCCCGCGCCGGCCTGATCGGCAACTACAACCACGACGGCCGCATTGGCGTCTTGGTGGAAGTTAACTGCGAAACCGATTTTGTAGCCCGCGGCGAGATCTTCGCCGAACTGGTCAAAGACCTGGCGATGCACATTGCCGCCGCCGCTCCGCAGTATGTTAGTGCTGATGACGTGCCAGCCAGCGAACGAGATGCCGCCAAAGCCGAATTTGCGGACAAAGCCAAGGCTGAAGGCAAGCCGGCCGACATGGTCGACAAGATCGTCGACGGTCAGCTCAAGAAACACTTTGCCGAGCGCTGCCTGCTTGACCAACCCTTCGTTAAGAACCCGGACATCACCGTAGCTGACCATGTCAAGGACAATGCCGCGCGGCTCAACGAAAACGTTGTCGTCCGCCGTTTCTCCCGCCTCGCTCTCGGCGAAGTAGCCTAAGCCAAGGCCGGAAAGCCTCAATCATGATCCGACACCCTCTTTCTCCCGAGAAAAAGTTGCTGCTCCAAGCTGCCTCAGTCCTAGCCGTCGGTGCGGTTGGCTTTGTAGCGGTCAGTAAGCTTCTAGACCACCCAAAGTTTGAGGCCATCGAACCGGAGGCCGTCAAGGCTCAAGAGCCATCCGTAGTTAAAATCCTGAACCCCGGTGCCAGTAAGTTCGGGTTAATAGGTTCCGGTGTTAAAATTGGCGAAAACCAGGTACTAACGGCCGGGCATTTGTTGCGCAATTCTGTGGGATCGCTGCCAGACGCCGGCTTTAAATGTGGGGATATATGGGTAGAAGATGCGTCGTCGGGGCCCCGCACCGCCCAAAAGGCCCGCAAGGCAGTCAGCCGCTATACTTTCCGGGCTGACAAAGACAAACCAGAGCCGGGGGGAATTGACGTATCACTGGTTCAGATCGAAGACGACTCGTCTTTTACGGGTTTGCCTTCGGCCACCATCGTCTCTCAGGCGCCAAAGCCGGGGGACCATGTGTACTTCACAAATTATCAGCCCTATGACGCTAAAACACAGCGTGACCCGTCGGCTAAAAAAGGCATCACTCCGCTCGGGGAAGGCATATTAGAACCGGCTAAATATGACGGAATGTTTGTGGGCAGGCTAGACCACGGCCGCGGCGAAGAGGTAGTAGTAACCGGTTTGAATACCTATGACAAGCTAAAGCCGACCGACAATTTTTCTAAACTTGGAAGCAGCGGCGGACCGGTGTTTTCGGCCCGTGGTGAACTAATCGGTCTGAGCAATGCGGTTACTTCCGAAAGCGTGCGCAGTGTAGAGAAGGAATTTCATGTCCGATTGCCGTTCTCGCCGCTTGATCAAGTCCACTTGGAATACATCCAGCCCATCGACCACCAATTAGTTGCCGACTTGCAGCAGGCCCTTAGTACCGCGCCAAACTGCACCTAGTACTGTATATTTGATAAGCAGGAGACAATGATTACATGGATCCAAGCCAAATCAAGAACGAAGTAGAGAAGAAGCTGTCAGCTGCGGCTGAGCACTTTAAGGGTGAGCTGGCTAAGCTGCGGACGGGCCGGGCGCACCCGAGCATGCTCGATAGCGTTATGGTAGAAGCGTATGGCACGCCGATGCCCCTGATACAGGTGGCAACGGTGGCTGTGCCCGAAGCCCAACTGATCCAGATTACGCCGTTTGATCCGAACAATCTGGCGGCGATTTCAACCGCCATCCGCAACAATCAAGCGCTCGGCCTGAATCCGGCTGATGACGGCCGCGTAGTCCGCGTGCCGATCCCGCCGCTCAGCGAGGAACGCCGCCGCGAGCTGGCCAAGCAAGTCAGCCAAAAGCAGGAGGAGTCCATGGTTAGCCTCCGGAACATCCGCCGTGATGCCATGGATGCAGTCGACGCTGCTAAAAAAGCCAAGCAGCTCGGCGAAGACGATGCCAAACGCCTGAGCGGGCAAGTCGACGAAGCCATGGGTAAAGCCCGAACCGATATTGAAGCAGCCTCCAAAGCCAAAGAAACCGAAATCATGACGGTGTGACCGACCGGACCGTAACAGATTGACAAATCAAGCGCAAGTTGTCATAATTATGATAATATTATGAGCATCCATTATGAACATTTAGATCGTCAAAGACTTCAAGAGCGCGCAAAACGCCTCAAGGAGTATCTGCCGCCAACTGTCGAGCCGCCGGATGATGTTGAACCTGATAGTGATGTTTTAAGTTGGGAATTTGGGATCGATGGCCACCGTGCCACTCTTAACTTCATGGTTGCCGGCGCTCGTAAATTTTTTCTCGCCAGCCAGGGAGATGAAATCATCACGGTCATTAACCAGGTGAGAGACGCTGAGCTGAATGTTGAAATTAGAGACCGAAAGGGCGCGCTTGCGGCACAAAGCCCTCTAAGACGCGAAGGCGATAGGGTGAAGATAGAAGAGGGGTGTGCGTTCCGGTTGGTAACCGGTGCTGCTGCAACCGGTGCTGCTCTGGTCGAATACGTTATCGAATTTCCCGGCCAAAAGCCGGTTGTTGAAGATTTTTAGCGCTAGAGACTAGGGTCTAACGACGATCACGCGTGGGTGATCACGGTCGTACCAACCGGTGCCCAGTTGTAAACCCACTCGGCATCATAGTCAGGCAGGCCGACACAGCCGTGTGAGCTGTTGATGGCACCGAACCAGCTCTGCGGATGCCAGTAGACTCCATGTACGGCGTATGCGCCGTAAAAGTAACTGATCCAATGTACGTGCGGCTGGAAATATTTGGTGCCGTTGGCGTTGTAACCGCGCATGTCCTGGACTGCCAACTTGCTGTAAATGTGGTATTCACCCAGGACTGTCGGAGTGGCGGGAGCGCCGGCGCTGACGGCGTAGGTTTTGACCAGCTGGCCTTTTTCGTACAGCCACATTTGTTTGCTTGTCACATCAGCTTCGATTAGCTTGTCGAAGGCCTCGACACCTACAGCCGAGAAAGCCTGGACCTCGGATGGCGCGTTGAACTGCAGACCTTTGCCGTCCATAACGGTTTTGGCAGCAGTAGTCGCCTGCAGCTTCAGGCCGTTCGGATCAGTCAGCTTGACGCCGTCCCGGCCCGTCACTACCACTCTGGAAACACCGTCATGGGTAATCGTGACTTGGTCAACCGGTGCTTTGACGACTTGGTTGGCCATATCGGTCAGTGACGCAGCAATGGCATCCGACTTAATGCGGATGTAGTCTTGTGATTTGTCGGCACTAGGCGTAATTTGCAGCCAGCTCTTGATGGTATCAGGTGTGATGGTCATCACCTGGTCACCGACATTAAGTGTTGCCGTTTGTCCGGTGATGGTTTGTAAACGAGCTTCAAGCTGGTCGCTGGGGACCGCCAGGTTGAGGCCGGTGATGGACGGTACTTTAATCTTGGCCGCCGGTTTGGTGCTCCTGGCCAAGTGGGCCGACCAGTAGCCGGCGCCGACCTGGATGCCGGTCGTACTGACCAGGGTGAAGAGCAGGGCAAAGGTCACCAGGCTGTGGCGGTGCATAAGTTCAAGCAGGCGGGCAAAGGCTGTCTCTTGATGGTCCTCTACACTTACCGGGATATGCTCCCGGTGGGCCACCGCTTCAACCGGCACACTAGACAGACTTACCAACTGGTCTGCCGCTACAATCGGCATCACCACCGGCAATTGCCGCCTTGGCAGCACGAATTCGTTACCGACTACAGCTCTCGGCAGCAGCGAACGACTCACTTTTCAACCTCTTTTTGTTACACACGTTTGGCTTTTCT
>CAZXCS010000017.1:0-12061 GCA_964639195.1 uncultured Candidatus Saccharibacteria bacterium
CCGCGCCACATTTGGGCGATACCGCCGTAATTGAGCTGCCAATCATACTCTGCGGCCGCCGCGCTCATTAACATGTAGCCTTGGGTGTAGCTGATAATTTTGGCTGCATACAGGGCCCGCCGGACGTCTTGGATGAAAGAGGCTTTGTCGGCCGGGGTTACAGGCTGTGGTCCGGTGAGGGCTTTAGCAGCAGCGGTCCGTTGGTCTTTAAGTGCGGAGATGCAGCGGGAATAGACGGCTTCGGTGATCAGGCTGACAGGTTGGGCTAGCTCGGCCGAACTGATAACCGTCCACTTGCCGGTACCTTTCTGACCGGCGGCGTCCAATATGCTGTCCAGCAAGGGTTGGCCGTCAACGTCCTTAAACGCAAGGATCTGAGCAGTGATTTCAATCAGGTAGCTGTCCAACTCGCTCTTGTTCCATTCCGTGAAGACTTCGGACATTTCGTCGGCGCTGAGACCTGCTTGGTCACGTAGCAAATGGTAGGCTTCGGCAATCAACTGCATATCGCCATACTCGATGCCATTATGCACCATCTTAACGTAATGCCCTGCTCCGCCTTCACCGACCCAGTCGCAGCATGGCGTGCCATCGTCAACTTTGGCGGCGATGCCTTGAAAAATATCTTTGATATGCGGCCAGGCGGCCGGTGAACCGCCGGGCATAATCGACGGCCCGTGGCGGGCGCCTTCTTCGCCACCGGATACGCCGGTGCCGACATACAACAGGCCTTTGGACTCGGCGTAGGCTACACGACGTACAGTATCGCTAAACAGTGAGTTGCCGCCGTCAATGATAATGTCGCCTGGCTCCAAATGCGGCAGCAAATGCTCAATTGTCTCGTCGACGGCTTCACCGGCTTTGACCATTAGCATCACCCGCCGGGGCCGCTTGAGGTTGGCGACCATTTCTTCAGCAGAGTGCGCGCCGATGACTGTGGTACCCTTTGCCTCGCTGGCCAGAAAGTCGTCGATTTTGCTGAGCGTTCGGTTAAAGGCGACGACCCTAAATCCATGGTCGGCCATGTTGAGGATTAAATTCTGACCCATCACGGCCAGGCCAATCACAGCTATATCAGCAGTCGGTTCGGGGGTTTCAGTCATGTCCTATATACTTTAGTATAGTCTAAAGCAGTAGAGGTTAGATGTCCAAATGACTCGAGAGCTGTTCGGAACCGATGGTGTGCGAGGCCTGGCCGGCGAATACCCGCTCAACGCCGAGGGCGCAAGGCGCATTGGTATGGCTGTCGGCACAAAGTTCGCCAGTCTTGGCCAGACGGTCATCATCGGTTGCGATACGCGTGAATCGTCGGCTGGATTGGTGTCGTCTTTGACTGCCGGTCTGAATGAAGTCGGTGTCAACGTTACCGCTGTCGGCGTCATTACCACACCCGGACTGGCCTACTTGACCCGGGACCAGGATTTCGTAGCCGGTGTGATGGTCACGGCCAGCCACAACCCTTACCAATATAGCGGTATTAAAGTTTTCGATTCCCGTGGCGACAAGCTACCGGACAGCGCGGAAGCCGAACTCAACCAACTGATCGAGGCCGGCGTGCCCCAGCGCGGGACCGGCTCGTCCACGACAAATGAGCAATTGCTGAAGTCCTACGAAGATTTTTTGGTAGCAAGTGCCGACGGACTGCAGCTAGACGGGCTGCAACTGGCCGTAGACAGCGCCAATGGTTCCGCCAGCAGCCTGGCGCAAAGGGTGTTTGAACGCCTGGGCGCTAGTGTTACACCTCTGTTTGACAAGCCTGACGGCCGGAACATTAATGCCGGCTGCGGCGCAACAGATACGAAAACATTACAAAAAGCGGTTGTTGATGGTCATCTACCGGCCGGTTTAGCCTTCGACGGCGACGCCGACCGGTTGATGCTGGTCGACGCTCAGGGCCGTGAGCTGAACGGTGACCACATCATGTACCTGCTGGCCGTGCAGACCAAAGCGCCGGGTGTGGTGGCCACGGTCATGTCGAATCTCGGGTTCGAGCAGGCGTTACAGACTAAGAATATTAAACTACTACGGACAGCCGTCGGCGACCGCTACGTGCTCGAGGGCTTACAGAAGACCGGCTACCCAATCGGCGGGGAGCAGTCAGGCCACATTATAATCTACGATTTGCTCAAAACCGGCGACGCTCTGCTCGGTGCGGTGTATGCTCTGAAAGCCATGCAGTCATCTGGCAAAAGCTTCGCGGAGTGGCGCGATGCGGTACCTATGCTGCCGCAATGCATCGTGAACATTCCTCTTGAGGACAGAGCTCTACTCGAACAACCGTCCGTCCAGTCATACGTTAAAGATAAAACAGCCGCGTTGGGTGATTGGGGCCGAATGCTCATTCGTCCGTCGGGCACCGAGCCAGTAGTGCGGGTGATGGTTGAAGCACCGGATGCCGAGACCCAAGCTAAGCAGATTGCCGCCGAGTTGCAGACTTTGCTTGGCGTTCCGGTCGGGAGCAAGTCATGAGCTCGTTCCCGACAACATTTAGCGACAACCTGCAGCCGTTGCCGATTGATCAATTCAATGATGTCGGACGGCAAGCAGTCGACTACTTGGCCAGCAAGGGCTACGAGGTCCGGGTAGGTCTGACGGTGCCGTTTGCGACGGCCATCAAAGTCCTGTCGTTGCAGCCGAGCATCCGCGAATATTGCCCAAAGGATTGCACGGTGCGATTTGCCAGTCGTGAGGCCACCGAGGTGTGGCTGAAGAAGGGCCGGTGTGTGTTCCTGCTAGTTAAACGGGCTGACGACGGCAGCGAGTTGCTGGCCGGTTATGGCTGGTGCGGCCCGGAAACCAGCAGCCATGTACCCGGCGGCGAGACCACCTTTGCGCCCCGCATCAGCGAAACCGACCAAGGCCACGGCCTGGCAGCCCCCTATTCATTGGTAATGCTGCAATCCACGGCTGCCCTGTTCGATGTCAAAAATTTTTGGCTGGAAACGTGGGCCTCCAACGGCGGCGCCGTGCATGTGTACCAAAAAATGGGCTTTGTAGACGTTGGTGAGCAGGCCGGGCAGCGTCCTCGGCCGTCGGGCGAGCTGGTCGACGACACCCGGATCTACATGACTTATCCGAACGAATTATTACCCTAGGCTGCTGGCTTGGCGAGTTCGGTGAAAGCTTGAACCAGTTTGTTGATATCTTCTGTATTGTGGGCTGCCGAGATTTGCACCCGGATACGGGCTTTGCCCTTGGGCACGACCGGGAATGAGAAGCCGACGACGTAAATACCTCTGTCAAACAGTTGACGGGCGGTATCGACGGCTTGTTTTTCCTCGGTGAACATAACTGGAGTAATAGAGTGGGCGCTCTCGCCGACGTTGAAGCCGGCTTTGGTCATTTCGCTACGGAACAAGGCCGTGTTGTCTGTCAGGCGCTGCCGCACCTCAGGGTGTTCATCGATGTATTTGAGGGCAAACAGCGACGCGCCGGCGGTGCCGGCCTCGAGAGCATTGGAAAACAGATAGGTGCGTGACCGCTGGCGAAGATACTCGGCAATTTTGGCCCGGGTGGCCGTAAATGCCCCGCCGGCACCGCCCAATGCCTTGCCGTAGGTACTTGTCAGGAAGTCAATCCGATCAGTGGTGCCGGTGTGTTCGGGCGTGCCCCGGCCGGTGGCACCCAGCACACCGGTGCCGTGGGCGTCGTCAACCATCACCAGCGCCTGATACTTATCGGCCAGGTCGCAAATCTCTTTCAGCGGCGCGATGTGGCCGTCCATTGAGAAGACGCCATCGGTAGCGATAACTTTCAGGCGCTTATCGGCGACTGATTTCAGCTTCTCTTCCAGATCGACCATGTCCATATGCTGGAAGATCAGCCGCTCAGCTTTGGTCAGCCGCACAGCATCGATGATTGAAGCGTGGTTCAGCTCATCGCTGATAATGGCGTCTTCCGGGCCGAAAAACGTCTGAAACAGGCCGACATTGGCCATAAAGCACGATGAATACAGCACAACGTCGTCCATACCGATAAATTTGGCGGTCGCCGCTTCCAACTCCTTGTGGATGCCCTGTGTGCCACAGATGAAACGAACCGACGCCAGACCGAAACCCCAGCGCTCCAGAGCCGCATCGGCGGCGTGGCGGATATCGTCGGTACCAGACAAGCCCAAGTAGTTGTTAGAGCAGAAGTTTAATAACTTTTTGCCGCCGACAGTGATCTCCCGGCCCTGCGGCGACTCGATAACCCGTTCTTCCTTATACAATGACTGGTCGCGGATTTCCTGCAGGTCTTTGTCCAGAATGTCTTCCAGCGCGCCGTACATCAGCTAGTCTCCCATCTTAAACAGCAGTTTGGGCCTGTCATTCATCTTTTGCTCAAAACTGCCCGGCTCGAAGTCTGCCAGGTTGATAATGGTATCCTGGCCGCCGTTCAAGATGACATCCCAGATCTGGTCCTGGATGCCGTTGGCGCGTTGCGCCAGCAGGCGTTGGGCAATTTGCCAGGTGCCGAAAATCTGGCGGCCGATCACGGCGTGGATGGTCAGACCGCGTACTATCAGCCGCGGGAAATGCGGGATCGTTACATCGCCGTCTTTGACGCCGAACAGCACCACTTGGCCGCCGCGGCGGGTAGCATCAATGCTGTTATTGACAGAGGAAGCCGGTCCTGCCATTTCCAGGGAGACGTCGACGCCTTTACCATAAGTCAGCTGCATGATCCGGTCGATAACCGCCGGGTCAGACTCCCAGGCATTGGCTTTGTCAGTCGGCTGGATAAGCATTGTTTCGTCGGCGCCCAGCTGCTTGGCCATGTCGAGGTTGGCTTGAGCCACGTCGACCATAATGACCTTGGCGGCGCCGAATTTGTGCGCCAGTAGCAGTGAAAAAAGGCCGATGGGGCCAGCACCGAAGATCGCTACCCGTTGCCCCCGGACATCGACTTTCGTCAGAGCATGGACGGCATTGCCGAACGGGTCCATAATCGCCGCGATTTCCGGCCGGATGCGGGCTGTGTCCTTTCCGGTATCAATTCCCCACAGATTTTTGGCGGGCAGCTTAGCGTATTCCGCGAAAATGCCATCAATGGTGATGCCCAGGATGGCCTCATTGGCACAGACATTGGCTTGGCCGATACGGCACTGGTAGCACCGGCCGCAAGTCACATGTGAGTCCCCTGTCACCAGGTGTCCGACTTCAATTTTAGCCAGGTTTAACGGGTCGGGGTCGGAATACAGACTTTTGACCATTGAGCCAGCTTCGACAATTTCGCCGACAAATTCATGGCCGACAATCCGCCGGCTTTTACTTTCCAGCGCCAAGCCGTTCAAGAACTGGTCTTTAAACGCCGTGCGGTACCACAAGCCGCGGTCCGACCCGCAGACCCCGGCATACTTAAGCTTAATGATAACGGAGGCCGCGTCGGCCGGGTTATTGGCTTCGTCGAGCCGCGGCTGCTCAACATCGACCTTGGTAAAGCCGTGCGACTCTTCCCATGGCTGGTCGGCGGTATCGATAACAAGTGCTTGCATACTCTATCTAGGGTACAGCCAACGTGGGCCAAGTTCAACCTGCTTACGCGACGGATCCATAATGGCATTAGGCAACACCCGTGAAACGTGCTATAGTTTAACTTAAGCAAGTGTTTCTATAATCTCTCCGTCGTCATAATTTGTTCCTTACAGACTTACTATCATCTCGGTTAGCTGATACAGGACATGCGTGATATTAGTTAAAAGAAGGATCAAATAACAATGGCAAGTAAATTATATGTTGGCGGACTCGCCTACAGCGTAACTGAAGCAGAACTTGAAGAGCTTTTCGCCGCCCAAGGCACCGTCGTAAGTACTGCGGTCATAAAAGACCGTGACAGCGGTCAGTCAAAGGGCTTCGGCTTCGTCGAAATGTCCACCGACGAAGAGGCTCAGAACGCTATCAAGGAATTGAACGGCAAAGAGCTTAGCGGCCGGGCCATCATGGTCAACCCTGCTCGTCCCCAAGAAGACCGACGCCCTAGCGGTGGCGGTGGCTTCCGCAACTAGTACGACCTTACGTAACATTTTTAAAAGA
Organism: uncultured Candidatus Saccharibacteria bacterium; assembly: GCA_964639195.1. Taxonomy (GTDB): domain Bacteria; phylum Patescibacteriota; class Saccharimonadia; order Saccharimonadales; family UBA4665; genus DASZPJ01. The sequence goes on from CAZXCS010000017.1 coordinate 6,015, forward strand.
CCCCTGTATACCAAGTCAGTGATAGGCGATGCCTCTATGAAGCAGAACAAACATATCGAAATTGTCCGGGCGACTAAGGGCGGCCGCAGCGCTATAGGCCAAAAGTCTTGCGACACGATCAGGGCCGTCCTAGAGAAGCACTACAAGCAAGTCGGAGTCACTATCGTCAATGAGGCGGATGATCTGGAGATACTGGCAGCCAAGCAGCCTGATCTCGTTTTTTTGGGCATACGGCAAGTACCGCGCAGCCTGGAGGAGGAATCAGCCGCCACCGTCTGGACCGGCGCCTATCTAGACCAAGAGAGGCTGAATTATACCGGATCACCGGCGAGTGCCCTTGTATTGGATATTAGCAAACCGCTGGCGAAGCAAGTCGTTAAAGCTGCCGGGTTAAGTACATCGAATTTCTTTAGCGTGTCTCCGGGTCAATACAACAGTGAGTTGGCATTGCCGCTTAGCTTCCCCCTATTCGTCAAACCGCCATCCGCAGGCGGCAGTAAAGGTATCGGGGCCGATTCGGTCGTCCGTGACTTTGCAGGTTTTGAGCGAAAGGTCCAGGCAATCAAGGACAGATTCCGCACAGAGGCGCTAGCCGAAATGTATTTGACCGGGCGCGAGTTCAGCGTGGCCGTGCTGGCGAATAGCCATTCAGATGAACTGACAGCGATGCCTATTGAACTCATCACCACGCAAAACCACAACGGCGACCGGATCCTCGGCAAGGATATAAAAGCGGCTGACACAGAGCGTACCGTTGCTGTTCATGACCCGGCCCTCAAGCAAGCGGTCACCGATCTGGCCTTGGACGTTTTTCGAGCGCTGGGAGCACGGGATTTCGGCCGTATCGATATTCGGCTTGATGAACATGGCGTACCTCATTTTCTGGAGGCCAACCTTATCCCCGGCCTGTCCGGCCACGACTCGACAGGCGGATACTTCACGCGGGCCTGCCGGATCAATGAGGGCATCGACTACGAAAGCATGATTCTGCGCATCGTCGAGCTGGCGTTAGCGCGTGACCCCTCGTCCAACCGTACATTGCTCGAACCCACCGATGATGTCAGGCTGCCTAGCTTTGGCACTGCATTTGAGCCGGTATAACAGGATCAGAGGCGTTCCCACGCTTGCTATAATAGATGTATACGGTCAGCTAATCACGCATTATTCAAGAGAGGAATACTATGAAGAAAAACAGCTCAGTTATAATCGCAATAATCCTCATTCTGGTTGTCGCAGCTGGTGGATTTATGCTCTTCCATAAGTCATCCAGGCCTACGTCTAGCAGCAGTTCCGCCAAAAGCAATGCACCAGCCGTCAATAACGCAGTCCTCGTTACCAAGACCGATGCCAGCCTCGGCAAATACCTTGCTACCCCGGACGGTATGCCCCTATATACCTACGACAAGGATTCAAGCGGCGTGAGTAACTGCACCGGCTCATGCCTCGCCGCCTGGCCGGCCTATCAGGATACCGGGCCAACTACCGGCCTGCCCGCCGGTGTAGGCACCCTAAAACGCAGTGATAATGGGCAAACCCAGTTCACCTATAACGGCATGCCGCTGTACAACTTCGTGAGCGACAGTAAAGGCCATGTCACGGGTGACGGTGTTGATAGCTTCAAGCTGGCTACGCCGGCTGCCGCTTCGTCATCTAAACCTGCTAGCAACTCGACTCAGACCACCAATAGTTCGTCCTCGTCGAACCCCTACGTCTACTAGCGCCGCTTGCGCCAGCTGAGCCTAATGCTTGTCGTCACTGCCTTTGAGGGCAGCTTCAATAATGTCGCGCGGTAACGCCGCTGCCGATACGAGAGCGTCGCGAACTGTCTGGGTGGCATTACCACCCACGGCAGTGGCGGCGTTCAAGGCGCCTCCGACGGCTGCCTTAGCAGCCTCAGCCGTATTAGCTCCCATTTCTCCGGCTGATTTAATGGCGCTCTGCACAGCACCAACGGCTGCGCCGCCGATATCGCCACCGGTTTCAGCAGCCCCTTGGACAATACCTTCGGCTGCACCAGTTATAGCACCGAGTACATCGCCGCCAACCTGGCTGACACCTTTTATAGCACCACTCATAGTAGCGGTGGCAGTGTCGACCACCGAACCGCCAACTTGCCCCACGCCCTTTACTGCGCCGCTGGCTACAGAGGCAACCGTTTCGACGCTGGCGCCGGCAATGTCACCCGTGTCCTGCAGGGCACCTACTACTTGATTCTTGACGGTGTCTGTGACCGCATCTAGTATATTGTCCACGCCCCGTACTGCGGCTGCGACCGCACCCGCTACTTCATCGACTAGTTGTGCAAGCATATTGATTCCCTCGCTTAGGTTGATACATATTCCAGCTTAGCATAAAAGCATAGGCGTCCACTCCGGCCGGCCTTAGCTTTTCTTAAATTTTGCCAGGGTCTTCGCCAGACGGGCCTCCTTGCCGACTTTGCCTTTGCGTTTGGCGGCGGCATTGAGCGTGGACTTGGGGATTTTCTTACCTTTCGGGATTCCCAGCGCCCGGTGCAGGGCCCCTTTATTCTTGGTAGCTTTGGCAATCCACTTAGCCATACGGACCTTTCTGTTTTACGGACTGTATTTCCTAATATAACATATGCCTTCATTCGAGCGAGCACCCTAACGCCAGAACCATGAGCTTGTTAAATACCATAGCTAGTTATATACTATATTCTTATGATTTTCCAAGATGAGTCCGGAAAACGGTGGCGAGTTATCAAGCGGTCGACAGGCGCAACGACGGCAGCAATACTTTTGCCTCTTGTTGCGCTCGGTTTCGGCGCATATGTATTCAACCCCGGCTGGGCGGCTATCATCCTGAAACCGACCCACAAACCGCAGACGGTAACAGTTCAGCCAGCTGCCCCAGGAGTACCTGCTGCCGTCAGCCCTTTACCGAAGCCTAGCGGATCGGCTAGCACAACAGCAACAAACGGCTCCTTGATCACTGCACTGACCGCCAACAATCAATCACCGACCCCCCAGCCACAGCCCACAACGTCCACTGCGCCCTCGTCAACCAGCACAACTACCTCCAGCGCAACTCAAACCACTGAGCCTGGCAATAGCAGCACGGGACATTCCCACCACTTCACGACGCCCTAGCCCCTGACATAATCCCTCTGCCGGCCCATGACCAAAGGTCCGCCACTTTTTAATTGTCTTTTGCTTCGCGCTCATACCATTTAGGTACGACTTGTCACAAAAGACAATTAAAAAATCATGGCGGCTGCTTTACCCATGATCTCGACTGCGGGATTACGTCAGTGACTTAGCGAGATGGCTGCCTTCGCGCTTCAGTTTGCCCCAACCGACTAGCCGGCCCCTGAGAACGTAGTAAACCGATTTGACGATGACGTAGTACATGAGTTGCCGGTAAATCAAGCGCTGCGGTACGAGTAGCCAGAGTTGTCGCAGTGACTCCCGGTCGAGCCATAAGGCAACGGCCGAACTCAGCAGATCCGCTGATGAGTAGACTGCCAGGTAAACTAACATTAACTCAAAGCGGTGGGACAACAGACCAGCCAGGAGTGCCACATCAAATAGCGGGCCAAGGAGCGGAAATAGTATCTGGTAGAAAACCAAGTACGGCAGACCAATAAGCCCTAGCGTTCCCTGGCGAGGGTTAAGGAATGACCGCCTGTGTTTCCAGACAGCTTGCATAGTGCCGAACGTCCAGCGAAAGCGCTGTTTCAATAACTCCTTCACCGTGCTCGGCGCTTCGGTATAGGCGATGGCACTCGGCTCATAAACTATACGGTAGCCCAGCTCTTTGATTGACAGAGTGAGGTCTGTGTCTTCCGCCACGGTGTCAGGGGCGAAACCGCCGACATGCTGGAGTAGCTGCTTCCTGAATGCTCCGATCGCTCCCGGGACGACAGTAATGCAATCGAATAAATCACCCATCCGCCGGTCAAGGTTGAAGCCGACGACATATTCCAGCGACTGCAACTTCGTGATCAGGCGATGGCGGTTGGCGATCCTGGTGTTGCCGGACACCGCACCGACTCGCGGGTCTGCGAAGTGGCGTAATAAAAAGCTTAGTGTATAAGTGTTAAAAACAGTGTCGGCATCGATGGCCACTACCAGCTCGTGACGCGCTAGGCTGATGCCGTAGTTTAGTGCCGCCGCCTTGCCGCCATTGATTTTTCTGACTACCCGCAGCCGCTCATCATTTACCTGACGGGCAATCGTACTGGCAAAGCCGAATGTATTATCGGTAGAACCATCATCAACGACAATGACTTCAAACGCCGGATAACGGCTCTTTATGATAGAACTCAGACACGAGACAATCACCTTTTCTTCGTTATATGCCGGGATGATAATTGAAACGGCAGCCTCGTCGTCGTAACCAGCTCGGATTTTACGGCGGGGAGATTGCGCCAAGGCCGCACTTAGCACAAACAGTAGACGACCGAAAATGGCGGCGATAACGGTGAGGATTATGGCTCTGGAGACGTTCTCGATGAGCGTCCAGACCGCGAAGATGGCCGCGCCGAGCCAGGCCAAACTGCGGGCCGGAGCGCTGGCCACCGGCATCACTTGTCCGCGGTTCAAGCCTAGCGCCTGGCTGAGGGTCTGGAAATGAAAGCCGAGCGCCTTATAGTCTTCGATGATAGCCGGCAAGGCGTCGACGGTCTGCTGGCGGTCACCGCCACCATCGTGCATCAGGACTATACCGCCCTCAGCGGTAACAGCCGCTTGAACTATCTTTACTGTCCCCGGCCGGCGCCAGTCGCTCGCATCAACGTCTTCGCCCACAACGATGTAGCCTTGCCGGGTCAATTTATTTACAAGCGTCTGCGAGCTGGCACTGAGGACATCAGAGCCGAGATATGGCGGGCGCATCAGGCGAGTGCTATGCCCCGTCTCGTGGATAATAACCAGTTCGGTTAGATTGAGCTCCTCCCGAACGCGCCACGACGGCTTGGTGCTAAGGTCGGGGTGGGTAAAGGTGTGGTTACCGATCTCATGCCCCTGGGCATACATTGTTTTCAAATCAGACGGATAGTTAATGGCCTGGTCGCCGATCACGAAAAAAGTGGCCGGCACGTGCTGAGCCTGCAAAATGTCCAGTATTTTTGACGTGTACTTTGACGGCCCGTCGTCAAAGGTCAGCACAACCGTCTTGTCGGGTAAATCAGGCCGCTGGCCGTTATTCAGAAAGACGTTATTGGCGTAAGCCGCCCCCGGGCGCATAACCGCTAACCCGAGCAGTACAAGACTCACCACTGTCACATTTCGAAGAAACATACATACTAGTGTACATGCCGTTTTAGTTCGAACCACGAATACTTATACGATCGCTCTACGAGTTTGCCAACTACAGCTGATTGATAGTACGTTTTCTTGCTAGGGCAGTTGTTTAGATGTCTCCGCGGCGGCGGAGATACACTACTGCGGCGCCCGTTAATACCAGACCTAAAACGCCTTCAAGCGTAGTATGGTCCGGACCCGTATTCGGAAGCGTCTCGGGGCGCATGTCGGGTGACGGCGACGGTATCACATTGTGTAAGTCGTCTCCACCTGTCAGGTACGGGCTTGGATAGATCAAGTCTGGCGAGGCTGTAGGGCTTGGTGTAGCTTCGGCCTGGGCTGTGCCGGTACTTACATCGGAGATCCCTGCGGCTAACACTGCGGCTATGGATCCTGCGGCAACAGCAAGTACCTTTCGTCTACCAGATGCCTCTGGGCTGTAGGCGATGCTATTTTTACGATAGCTCATATCAACATTATAGTATATTAATATGCTAATGTCAATGGGCGAATGTGCTAGTACGGGTTTAGGAAGCGGCTGTTGGCGGTATTCCAGTGTGTTCCCAGCCAACCAGGGGCGGCTGAGGCCTTAAAGTAGGTATCATTTCGGCAATCGAAGCGCCAAAGGTAGGTGCTGCTGGTACATATTAGTGACATGGCATGGCCAGAAGTGTCTTGGTAACACATAATGTCATGCTGATCGTAGCAGTGGGTAGCACCGGTGGAGTAAGGAGCACCGGTCTGCACCGCGCCTAAGGTGTGCATCAGTTCGTGGGGTTCCTC
>CAZXCS010000018.1:0-3341 GCA_964639195.1 uncultured Candidatus Saccharibacteria bacterium
GCTACAAGAGGTGATTATACTAAAAACGAAGCGTTTAATCTATTTATGATTCGGCGGTCGGGGGCGTAACGGACTCTTCAGGTGAGGTCTCCGGCGATTGCCCGGAAGCCGATTCTGAAGACGCTGATGGTCTAAGGATGCTATTCACAATCTGGTCTATCTGGTCATTTTGGAGATTAGCCTTGACCGCGTACCCAGCAATACCGAGGTCGCGCAAGCCCGGCGGGGCTTCAGCCTCACTTAAATTAGAGACAATGTACACCGGAATTTTCTGGCCCCATGTGCTGGCGCGCATTTTGCGCAGTATTTCGTCGCCGGCTATATCGGGCACCATGAGGTCGAGTAACACCAGGTCCGGTTTTTCATTTTGGATGAAATACAGCCCGGTAATGCCGTTATAACCAATGAAAACGGTGTAGCCTAAAAGCTCCAGCCGCGTCTTATATATGTCAGCAATCGCCGTATTGTCCTCGACGATTACTATTTTCTTGGGTGTGGTAGATGGTTGCATGGTGCTTATAACTTTAGGCTATTCACGTTAGTTTTGCCAGAACTAAAATTTCCCTACGTCCTCGAGCCGTGTTTTATCAATTTTTTGACAACGAGAGTATAGTGTGGGGTGGAGTAGAGATTATGTCGAAGTTCAAGAAATCCTTTCTGTTTAGCGGGCTGCTAGTGTTGGTCGCTGCGGCGGTCGTGTACGCACTGGCCATACATAACCCGAAGCCGGCACCGACCAAGCAATCGACGGCTAAGGCGCAGCAGACCCACCCGCCAGTGACGGCCGACGCCCCGTGTGGATGGCTGGCCCATCCCCCAAAACCCTACAAGCACATCGTGTGGATATGGGAAGAAAACAAGGATGAATCCGATGTCGTCGGCGCTGCTCCTTACATCGACAGCCTTGCCCAGAAGTGCGCCTCGGAGACCAACATAATGGATAACGGCACGACTGCCAGCTTGATATCCGAGCCGCAATACGCCGCAGCAACCTCGGGCAGTAACTGCAACCAAGGCGTCACGTCGGCCAGCGGTCCGGGCACCGGCTGTATTCTCGATGATGCTGACTACGGACCGGCTAATTCACTGACAACTGAAAGCATCTTCCAGCTGGTCAAAGCCAATGGCGGCTCGTGGAAAAGCTACCAGGAATCCATGCCCGCCAATTGCGCCGAGGTAAGTACCAAACCGTATGCGTTCAAACACAACCCGGCAGCATTTTATAGCCAGATAACCGGTGACTGCGCCAAGTACGATGTGCCATTCCCGGCCATCGACTGCCCGACGACCGGTAGTGCCGTCTGCAGCACACCTAGCGGGGCGCTGGCCGATGATATTGCCGGCGGCAAACTGGCAACGTTCACGTTCATTACCCCCAACCTTATTAACGATATGCACGACGGCACCGTGGCGCAGGGTGACAACTGGCTCAAGACGTACTTGCCGCTATTCATCGCGGGACCGAACTACCAGGCCGGCGACACGGCTATATTCATCATGTGGGATGAGGGTTCAACAACGACCGGGACGCCAATCATTCCGAGTCTGGTCGTCGCCCCGTCGGTCAAGCCCGGCACGGCTGTCAAAACCGCCGCCAACAACGTCGGCTTGCTCAAAACCACCCAAGACGCTTTGCGCTTGAAACCATACCTCGGCTGCGCTTCCGGCACGGCCCCTGGAAGTACCGGCACCTGCAGCCAGCAGAGCAGTGTCAGTCTGGCCAAAGAACTCAACCTGCAGTGATGCATGAACGTGCCATAATAAGCGCATTAACAATGTAGATATAGGGCGTGTAACTTTAGGCTATTCATGCCAGTTTGGTCAGAAGTAAAATTTCTTATTAGCTAGGCAAGTAATTGTGAGTCGATGGTTAAAGCACGCCAGCGGCCGGCGGTCCAGCGGGCACGGCGGGTGGTTCGGAGGCAATTTCGACGGCAGGACGCTGCGACAGGTAGCGTTCTGCGCGGACGACACCGACGGCAAAAACCAGAGGGAACGCGGCATAGAAGACATCAGCGATCGAGCCGTTCCAATAGGTTTCGTGCGCGGTGGTGTAGTAAAAGGTAAAGTCACCTATGCTAAGCATCAACAAGCCGGCGATCAGTATGTAAAAGTGGCGCTTGGCGCCAGAGCGGGCGCTGCCCTGAAGCGCCACCAGACTCATCGACAGCAATAAACCATCACCGAGCGAGTAAGCGAAGTTGATCAGGCGGTTCAGTAGCGGCACATCACTCGACAGGTCAGGCCGATTAAAGACGAAAAATACCAAGACCATTGACACGATAATCAGCGGCACACCGGCTAGCAGCGGCTGCCTGTTCTCGGATTGGTAGGCAGCTTGGACGCGCCAGGTGCCAAAGGCCATGACCGGTAAAAAGATCAAAAACCCGATGTCGGCCAGGGATGGGAAGGGGATGGAGACCTTGGCAATCAGGTTGTAATAGGACCAGATCAGCAAGCCAGCGGCCCAGGTAAACAGGGCGATGCCCCAGTAGCGAAAGGCGCTGACGGCGCTTTTGTCGCCGGTAGCCTTTTTGAGTCGCCGGGAGGCGGCCAGGCAGAGATAGCTGGCCAGAAGGTAAAACGTCGCGTAGTAGATATTTAGGGCGTAGTTGGCGGTTGTCGTCTTGTTGTGACTCAGCCAGAGCGGTATGTCCCAGGCTGCGAAACCGACAGCCAAAATGATAGCGATAACAGTGAATAGCTTGACCCGTGTAGCTGGAAGCGGCATATGCTTATTCTACACTACGCGTGCGGTAGCAACAGCCGAAAGGTTGAACCTTTGCCGAGTTCAGAACTGACTGCCGCGTGACCCCCAAGCGTCTCAACGCAGATCCGTGCCAGGTAAAGACCCAGACCTTTGCCGGTCGGGTACATTTTTTTGCCGTTCGCGGCTTGGAAAAACTTGGTGAAGATTTCCGGGACATCCTCTGCCGGGATGCCAGCACCAGTGTCTTTGACGGAGATCTCAAAGCCGTCACCGGTTTGCCGGGCCGACAGCAAAACTGAACCGTGTTGCGTGAAGAACACGGCGTTACGCACCAGGCAGCGCAGCGCCACCCGGAGCAATTGGTGGTCGGACTGGATGGTTAAGTCTGGAGTGGTCGCGTCGACAGTGAGTTCAACGTCCTGGGCTTGGGCATCAGTTTGGAACTGTTCTGCTACTTCCTTGAGTAGTAGTTGCAAGTCGGTACTCTCAATGTGCGGCTGGGAGTGGCCTAGCTGGACGCTCGAAACCGTCAGTAGTGTCTCGGCGACATCATGCAGCTCTTCGCTACCTTTGCGAATCAGCTGCAGATACTTAACTTGCTCGTCGGTCAAGCCCGATTGCAAGCGTGACA
>CAZXCS010000018.1:3441-11948 GCA_964639195.1 uncultured Candidatus Saccharibacteria bacterium
GCAATCGGTACTACCGATACACCGAGAAAGATCAAGACAAATTTTGCACGCAACTTCATAATGTTTACCCTTATGCACAGTATACAAAATGCCGCCGGTTTTCCCCAGAGTGTGATACAGTTAAGGCTTAACAATTAGATATAAAGAGTGCGGTGAGAGATCTAGCTCGTTGAACCGCTACCAACCTACACTCATGTGCAAGGTGGTCCATCTAGCCCGCAAAGGGGAAGATATGTGCTTGACAATCCTTTCCCATGCAGAAAGGATTTTTTATGTCCCAGGCTCCGGCCGCTGCCCAGACCCAATATTTCACCAGTGAATCGGTCTGCGCTGGCCATCCCGATAAAATCTGTGATGCCATTTCCGATGCCTTGCTCGACGCGCTGCTGAGTGCCGATCCGGAGGCCCACGCGGCTATCGAAACGGTGGCCGGCGCCAACCAGATCAGCCTGTTCGGCGAGATCAAGAGTACGGCCACCATCAACCGCGAAGCGGTGGTGCAGGCCGTCATCAAACGGTTGGGCTACACCGAGCCGGGCTGGGGCTTTTCGCACGAGTCGACCTTCACCGACAACCTGCATCACCAATCGGTGGAAATTGACCGGGGGGTCGGCCACGACGGCGGCGCCGGCGACCAGGGCATGATGTTCGGGTTTGCAGTTGACGAGACGCCGGAGCTCATGCCGCTGCCGGTCACACTGGCCCACGCGCTGACCCGCCGCATCGATGAAGCCCGCGAGTCTAAACAACTTAAATGGCTGCGGCCCGATGGCAAGTCGCAAGTGACGGTGCGTTATGACAACGGCAAACCGGTGGCCGTCGAGAAAGTCGTGATCGCCGTGGCGCACGACGAAGCGGTCAGCGCTGAGCGCGTGCGGTCCGACGTCATCAAGCTGATCATTACGCCGGTGCTGAGGCGTTATAAATTCGCCGTGCCGCCTGCAACTGGCATCACCGTCAACGGCACCGGCTTGTGGCACATTCCCGGTCCGGACAGCGATGCCGGGCTGACCGGCCGCAAAATCGTTGTCGACACCTACGGCGGCTACGCCCGCGTCGGAGGCGGTGCCTTCAGCGGCAAAGACCCGTCCAAGGTTGACCGCAGCGGTGCCTACGCCGCCCGTTTTATCGCCAAAAACATCGTCGCCGCCGGCTTGGCCAGTCGCTGCGAAGTCGGCCTGGCTTATGTCATCGGCCAGCCGCTACCGCTCATGCAGACCATCGACACCTTCGGCACGGCTACCGTCAGCGAACCGGAACTATACACGTTCAAAGATAAACTGATCGACACCTCGGTCAAAGGCATCATCGATACGCTCGATCTGCGCCGGCCGATCTACAGCCAAACCAGCGCTTACGGCCATTTCGGCAAGCCCGGTTTGCCTTGGGAGCAGGTTATCAATATATAATTTAGCTCGTAACTACAATCGCGGCGGCACGTTGGGCAAAACGACGACGGTGCCGAGCAAGGCTTTACTGCCCATTGCACCGACCGGTTCATAATCCTGCTGCAGGCCGTCGCGGGCGTAGTCGCGGATGAGGGCTTCCATACGGTGCTGCAGATGCAGCCGGTCCTGCCTGATAGCAGCCGTCGATACCGGACCATCCATCGTCAGCCAGTGGTCGTGGCCTAAATGCAACTTACGATCCTCGGGGATATCTTTGAGCTTCACGGCGGCGTCCTCGGGATCCATCCTTTCGTAGCGGAGTGCCGGTACGTAGTCGGCATCAGCCTGTCGCTCGACGGAGTCCGCCTTGCCGATTTGTTCGTAGGTACTCAGTCCGTCAGCCTCAACTATTCTGGCGATCGTTACCGGATCAACCCGCTCAGTTCCCCAATCAACAGTAGGCTGCAGCAGACCGTTCACCACTCCGGCAAATATCTCTTTGTGCACCGTCTGAATGTCGGTCACGAACCGTTCTTGTTCGGGGATCAGCTTAGCCAGCGATGTTTCCGCCGCTGCCCCCGGTGTATCATTGATCGCCTCTATCATAAGCATGAGTATAGATACTGCCGAAGAAGAGTGATGTAAACGATTTCACAACAATCTTGCCGTTGAAGAATGCCGGGTTGGCGTGAGAGCAACCTAACAACTGAAGACTCAGGCGACGCGGATGCCGTTCACGCCGCGAGCGGCGGAATGACGTTGGCCTGGGAAGGCATTATAAATCGCGACGCCGCCCATAGCGGGTGTTGATGGAGAGCGGGCAATAGCGGTTTCTGCGGCTGCAAGAGCCGTGTGGCCGACATCGGGGGCGGCCGTCATGGCGGCTTCAGGATCAGCATCGGTCGTCTCGTTCAGATTAATTACCAAATCAGCCGCCGTATCGGCAATTTCAGGTTTATCCTCGCGGACCTCAACATCTATCATAGCTAAAAGTGTAAACCGCAGATTAAAGGGATGCAGTAAGCTTTTTCACCCGCCCGGAGTTGGGCTAGACTAAAAGAAGTCCGTGTCCGCTAGTTCGTCCGGCAGGAAGCCGGCCTTAGGCTTAAAGCCGGCCTGCCACTTATAGCCTTGGTTGTAGCCGAGGTCTTTCATCAGTTTGGTCGGCGCATTGCGCAGGTGCAACGGCACCGGCGCTTCCGGGTAATCCCTGGCCAGCGCCTTGGCAGCACCCATGGCGTTCGCAACCTCCCGCGATTTCGGGGCTTTGGCCATGACGGTTGCGCAATGGTACAGGTTGTACTCGCATTCTGGCATACCGATCCGCTCCACCGCCAGGAAGGTGCTGACGGCCAGGTTGAGCGCCGCCGGTGCGGCCAGTCCGATGTCTTCAGAGGCAAAAATCACCATCCGCCGGGCAATGAATTTCGGATCTTCGCCGGCTTGCAGCATCCGGGCCAGGTAGTACAGGGTGGCTGTCGGCTGGCTGCCGCGCATTGACTTAATGAAGGCACTGATGACGTTGTAATGGTACTCGCCCTTTTTGTCGTAGCCGGGCAGTTTGCTCTGGGCGGCGGTTTCGACAATCTCGGTAGTGACCGGGGAATTATTGGCCAGCTGCACCGCCAATTCTAGATTTCCGAGCGCCACCCTGGCGTCGCCGCCGGACAGCTCGGCCAGCAGGTCGACACTCTTGGCCGGCAGCTGCTTGGCAGTCAGCTTTTCAGACTTGGCGGCAGTCTTGATAATCTTGACGATCTCGTCTTTGGCCAGCGGCTCCAATACCAATACTCGAGAACGGCTGAGCAGCGGATTGATGACTTCGAAACTGGGGTTCTCGGTAGTGGCGCCGATAAGCACGATAGTGCCGGCTTCGACGTGGGGCAGGAAAGCGTCCTGCTGGGCCTTGTTGAAGCGATGGATTTCGTCGACGAAGAGAATCGTCGTCAGGCCGAGCCGCCGGTTCTGTTCGGCGCGCTCGATGACTTTGACGACGTCGGCCTTGCCTGACGTGACGGCGCTGAGTTCGACGAATTCGGCGCCGGTTTCGCGGGCGATGATCCGGGCCAGGGTGGTTTTGCCGCTGCCGGGCGGGCCCCATAATATCAAGCTGGTGGGTTGTTTGTGCTCGATAATTTCATGGATGATCTGGCCTTGGGCGGTCAGGTGTGATTGGCCGACTACCTGGCTTAATTGTTCTGGTCGCTGGCGCTCCGCTAAGGGTCTGCTATCCATACCCCCAGTATATGTCACATTGTCATCCTGAACTTGTTTCAGGACCCATACGGCACCACGCAGCTCTGGAGGGTAATGCCTGTATTGCAGTCTCACCAAACTCTCTTTTCCTATATTCTTTTTGTCCGCAAAAAGAACCAAAAACTCCCGGACTAACGGCCTATCTTGGGGCAGTGTTGTCAGAGCGGACAATGGTTCGACAACTCGCTTCGCTCAGACAAGTCTCACACTCTAAATGTCCGTCCGACAACACTGCCGCCAGGACAGGCCTCCATGTCCGGCAGGAATCGCATCTAGGTATCGGAGCTAATACTTAAAGACGAAAGGCTAAAAGCAAACTACCCATACCGGGGGTGGTATGGGTAGTTGCTTAGTTTGAGCTGGAACTGCTAGCTGACTTTGCCGCGGGGGCGGAAGGCCCGGTAGAGGCGGTGGCGGAAGCGGTAGTTCGAGCTGCTGGAGTCGTCAGGGCTGGGGCCGGCGGCCAGGACGGCCGAGGTCATCAGCGAGACGACAGCGGCAACCAGTAGTAGCCAGAAGACCCACCAGTCGAAGCTACTGAGCGGACGGGTTGTGCCGCTGCAGGCCTTGTCGTCAGCGTTGACGCTGACTTTGTCGGCCCGGAACGGATTAGTCCGGAAATGGTACTCACCGAGATTGGTCAGGTAGTCACCGTCCGGATCTTGGTCGGCATCATTGACCAGCGGGTTCAAGCCATTCTTGACTTCCCATCCATCCGGCATGCCGTCACCATCGGTATCGATCTTGTGCGGGTCGGTACCGGCAGCATATTCCTGCAGGTTGGTCAGGCCATCGTGGTCCGGATCGGCACTGCCGTCCTTGACGTTCGGATTCAGGCCGTTGGCGGTTTCCCAGTTGTCCGGCATACCATCGCCGTCAGTATCCTGGCCGGCCGTCACCGGGTTGTTCACCTGGGTAGGGGCTGGGGAGGTGGTGTTACCGGCACCCACGGTGCTGCCATTGTTTGTGGTCTGGGGCAGGACAGGGTTGCTGCCGTTGTTGCTCGCCTGGGGGTTGAAGACCAAGGGCTGCGAGTCCTGGCGGTCCGGAATACCGTCACCGTCGGTGTCCTGGGTCGGGGTGCTGCCGATGAAACCAAGGGCCTCGATGGCGTCAAGGTTCAGGCCGCCGCCGGCTTGGGAGGAAACTTTCACGAACCGGTAGGCCTTGCCATAATCGCGCCAGTTATAGCCAAATGTAGAGTTTGAAGCGCTGGTGTTGAGGAACAGCGACCGGCTTTGCTCGTTAATGATATTGTGGTTGCTGTCCAAAAAGTCAACAACTACCTGCGAGTTGGCGCCCAGCTGGCCAAAGTAAGCCTTGAGCGGCCCGGTACCTTCTTCGCCGGAGCCCATGTCGAGCGTAATACTGGAGTTGAAACCGGCCAGGGTGGCGGTTTGCCCGTCGGGTGCCCCGACGGCGTTGTCGGCGTTGCCCACCGAGGTGCCGCTCTCGCTGTCGACACTGTTGGCATACGGTGTATAGGATGGCGACGCGCCGGCCACTTTGGTAATAAACATCAGATCGGCCAATACCAGGGAAAGGGCACAGAGCAGATACAGCACGGCCCGCCGCTTATGATGCGCGGGGTGGCGCCAGGTTACGTTTGTTGAGGAAGTCATGTTCTTTTCACTCCTTCACACTTTTATTTTTAACAATTACGAGCATTAATTATAACCACAAGCGGCATAGAACGCAAACAAATTTTACTATACGGCCCGAGTCGTTTTGATTTGACAGTTATTGCGGATCGTGCTAATGTATGAGTAATTGTTATCAATGAACCCGGGTCCTTAGCACTAGAAAGATTTCTCGATTTCATTACAAACAATCCGAGTTAATCAATCTAAGTATCTAATTAGGTACAGGAATCAAGGTTCATTTTTTAATGGCTTCATACAAATATTCAGTTTACAATTCAGCAAAACGGAATAGTGGCCGCCGCGCCCAGTCCGGCAGTCGTGGCGGCGGACGCCGTGGCGAATACATCGACCCGGCCCGTTTCGTGGCGGTCGCTAAGCCGAGCCAGGCGGTCGACTACACGCCGACACATAACTTTGTTGACTTCCCGATTGCCGACGTACTCAAGACCAACTTAGCCGCCAAGGGCTTTGTAACGCCTTCGCCTATCCAGGATCAGACAATTCCTCTGGGTATTGAGGGCAAAGACGTCATCGGCATCGCCAACACCGGCACCGGTAAAACCGCGGCTTTCGTTATCCCGATATTGCAGGCATTGATCACGCGGCAACAGACCAAGGCGTTGATCGTCGCGCCGACGCGAGAACTGGCGCAGCAAATCGAAGAGGAATGCCGCAGCATCGGCCGCGGCGGCGCCTTTCGCGGTGCCTTACTGATCGGTGGCACCGGCATGGGCGCCCAGCTGCGCGACCTGCGCAACAAACCGCGACTGGTGATCGGCACCCCCGGCCGCATCAAAGACCACTTGGAACGCCGCTCGTTGCAACTCGACTTGTTCAATCTGGTGGTACTCGACGAAGTCGACCGGATGCTCGATATGGGTTTCCTGCCGGATGTCAGTTTTATTCTCAAATCCTTGTCGCCCACGCGCCAATCATTCTTTTTCTCGGCGACTGTGGACTCGCGGGTGCAGGGCCTGATCCAGACATTTGCCAGCGACCCTCAGACGGTGTCCGTCAAAAGTGCCGAGAGCAGTGACCATGTCAATCAAGACGTCGTGCGCTACGCCGGCCCCAGCGACAAACTGGACAAGCTCCACAACATCCTGATAAGCGAGGGCGTCACCAAAGCCATCGTGTTCGATGAGACCCAGCGCAGCGTCGAACGCCTCAGTAACGAACTGATAGCCCGCGGTTTCGCGGCCGACTCGATCCACGGCGGTAAGAGCCAGGGCCAGCGCAAGCGGGCGCTCGACAGCTTCAAAGCCAGCCGCACCAATATTCTGGTTGCCACCGATGTCGCCGCCCGCGGCATCGACGTCGCCGACATCACACACGTCATCAACTTCAGCCAGCCGCAGTCTTACCAGGACTATGTTCACCGCATCGGCCGCGCCGGCCGCGCCGGACGTGTCGGCCACGCTCTAACCTTCATTACTTAAGTAACTCATGCCGAACGTTCAAGATCCGCTCAAGATCCGCAATATTGCCATCATCGCCCATGTCGATCATGGCAAGACGACGCTAGTCGACGGCCTGCTCAAACAGTCCCAGACCTTTCGTGACAACCAGCTGGAAATGAGCCAGGACTTGATCATGGATTCGGGCGATCAGGAAAAGGAACGCGGCATCACCATCACCGCCAAGATCACCGCCGTGCAGCACGGCGACTATCGCATCAACATTATCGACACGCCCGGACATGCCGACTTCAGCGGTGAGGTCGAGCGCACGCTCAATCTGGCCGACGGCTGTCTGCTGATTGTCGATGCTCAGGAAGGCCCGATGCCGCAAACCAAGTTCGTATTGGAGAAAGCCCTCGAGGCCGAGCTGAAGCCGATCGTCGTGATCAACAAGATCGACAAAGCCGGTACCCGATTGGCTGCGGTCGAAGATGAACTGGCCGATCTGTTTTTGGAATTGGCCGTCCACGCCGAGCAGTTGCACTACCCCGTGTACTACGCCGTGGGCAGGGGAGGTAAAGCCTGGGCTGCGCCACCCTTGAACTCTGAAGCTGATGGCGACCTGGAACCGCTGTTCGAGGCTATTATCGAAAAAATACCGGCACCTCGCGTCGAGCTGGACAAACCGTTCCAGATGCTGGTGACGGCGCTGGCTCACGACAGCTTCAAGGGCAAATACGCGATCGGCCGGATCACTCGCGGCCACGTCAAGCCCGGGGATCAAGTTGTGCTATGCCGAAAGGACGATAGCCGGCTGAAGGCCAAAGTCGATAGCGTGTTCATGAGCCACGGTATCAGCAAGTTTGAAGTTGCCGAAGGTGTCGCCGGCGACATTGTCCAACTGACTGGGATTGCCGACGCCCGGATCGGTGAAACCATCGCCGATGCCGACCAGCCGGAAGCCTTGCCGACCATCGAAGTCGAAGCGCCAACCCTGCGCATCTACCTTGGTCCTAATACTTCGCCGTTCAAAGGCCTGGAAGGCGAGTTCAACACCTCGCGCCAGATCGCTGAGCGCTTGCATCAGGAAACCGAAACAAACGTCGGGCTGCAAGTCGAAGATGACGGCATCGGCTTCACCGTTGCCGGCCGCGGCGAGCTGCACCTCGGCGTGCTGATTGAGACGATGCGCCGCGAAGGCTACGAATTCGAAGTCGGCCGCCCGCAGGTAGTCACTCATCAGGAAGACGGCGTCGAAGTCGAACCGGTCGAGGAAGTCATCATTGAAGTCCCGGCCGAACATGTCGGCAGTGTGCAGATGGAGCTCGGCCAGCGCCGGGCCAGCCTGAAGGAACAGTTCAGCAGTCCGTCCAAAGGCGTCACCAAGCTTATCTACACCATGCCGACCCGTGCCTTGCTGGGGATGCGCAACATTCTGCTGACCAATACCAAAGGCACGATTGTCATGAACAGCCTGGTTACGGGCTTCCAGCCCAAAGCGGCCGATCTCCAGCAGCTGCGTAATGGTGTTTTGATCGCCTTCGAAGCCGGCACGAGCATGCCGTACTCGCTGGAAACGGCCGAAGCCCGCGGCACATTATTTATCGGGCCCGCCCAAAAGGTCTACGCCGGCCAGATCATCGGCCTGAACAATCGTAACGAAGACCTGGAAATCAACGTCTGCAAGGCCAAGCACCTGACCAACATGCGCAGCTCCTCATCCGACGGCGTCGTCCAGCTGACACCGCCGACCATCTTCAGCCTCGAACAATGCCTGGACTTTATCGAAAACGATGAGCTGCTCGAGGTCACTCCCCAAA
>CAZXCS010000019.1:0-11033 GCA_964639195.1 uncultured Candidatus Saccharibacteria bacterium
GGCTCAGTGATTTTGATACCGCCGACAATATTGATGTAAATGTCGTGTTCGGCCAGTTTCAGCTTGGTGCGGCGCTCCAGCATCGCCACCAGCAGGTTCAGACGGTTCAGGTCGAAGCCGCTTGCCGCACGCTTGGGGTAGCCGTAGCTGGTCGGGTTGACCAGCGCTTGGACTTCGACGAGCAACGGCCGGGTGCCTTCGAGCGTCGCCAATACAATGGAACCATCGCTGACTTGACGTTCCGACAGCAACGCGGCCGACGGGTTCTCTACCGGTAGCAGGCCTTGCTCAACCATCTCGAAAATGCCGGCTTCATTGGTCGAGCCGAAGCGGTTTTTGGCCGCACGCAGCACTTTGAAGCCGCCGTATCTATCGCCTTCCAGTTGCAGCACAACGTCTACGACATGCTCAAGGACCTTAGGGCCGGCGATTGAGCCCTCCTTGGTGACGTGACCAACCAGCATAATAGCCGTGTTGGACTGCTTGGCGGCCTGGGTCAGCAGCTGCGTGCTGTTGGTAATCTGCGGCACGCTGCCGGCGGCCGAGCCGACTTCGCTGGCAGTAACAGTTTGGATGGAATCGATAATCACCAGCTGGTAGCTGCCGTTGGCAATGGTGGCCGCGATATCGTCGGCTGAAGTGCTGGTGGCCAGCTTCAGTTCCGGCCGCAGAGCGCCAAGTCTCTCTGCTCGCAGACCTATTTGATGCGCCGATTCCTCACCGCTGACATACAGCACCGGCACGTCAGCAGCCACCCGGTAGGCCAGTTGCAGCAGCAGGGTGCTTTTGCCGATACCCGGCTGGCCGGCCATCAAGTTAACGCTGCCGCGGACGATGCCGCCGCCCAACACATCATCAACCTCACTCAGGCCGGTCTTGAGCCTCGACACATCAGCGCTAAGCGAGGCCGTAACCGACTGGGTTTCCAGCTGGCGGCCGGCTTTGACAGCCCGGCTGACCGCGCCGGCTGTCAGTTCCTCTTGCAGCGTGTTCCATTCGCCGCAGACCGAGCAGCGGCCGGACCAACTGGCGCTTTGGGCACCGCAACTACTGCAGACATAATGGCTGGTTGGTTTTTTGGCCACGGGCGCCTCCTTCAGCTTCCTAGTGTAGCACTACGACCATTAACTATTGATTAATTGGCGCCACTTTCGTAGTTAGCTCTTTGACCAGCTGGTTTTGCTCCAGAGCAGTCGCGTTGCGGCTGGTGACCAGCTGGTTGTACTGGTCGATCAGTGTCTGCAGTTCATTAACTTCAACGTTGTAGGCATCGACCGACTGATTATAAGCCGGTACGCCGGCATTATAAGCACGTATGTTATTGCTGTTTCTTAACTCAACCAGACGGTCCTGCTCGCTATTGATTTGGGCTTGTCGGCCTTTTAAATCGGCTTCGAGCGCAGTGATCTGTGCTTTCAACCTGGCCAGCTGGGCGTCGTCACGAGCCACCGCCGCCTGGCGGCTGGTGAACTCCGCCTGGTAGTTGGCGGCAAATTTAGTGACCTGTGAACGGTCGGTGAAGTAGCGCTGGTAATAGGTTTCCAGGTTCTGCGGCAAACCGGCAATCTCAGTGCCGAAGACCGAGTGCATTTCATTTACCCAGTCGTTAGGTTCCGACTTCTTGTAGGCGGCGATGGTGTCGAGAATCCGTTTGTCATGGAGGCTATGCTGGTAATAATCCATGAGCCAAGCGTCGACCTGCTTGCGGTTGCTGCCGCTCAGCCGGTCATAGGCGGCGTGCAGCATTTCGTGGGCGGCCGTCACCTGCTCCACGCCGTTGAGCCGCGGATCACTGACGCTCAGCAGGAAAATCCCGGCTTGGTCACCGTGGTAGCAGCCCAGGACAATCGTTTGCTCACCGCCGTTGTTCGGGCACTTTGAGGCGAAGGTGGTTTTGTCATCGATCGACGGGTGGTTAACGTAAAAGACCTTGTGGGCGTAATCGGTCAGCGTATCTTGCACCGCCAGCTCTGACACCGCGACCGGTGCCTGGTAGTGCTGCAGCTGCCACCAGTCAAAGATATTCTGGCGGTTGAACACTGCCCAGCCGAGCAAGCCGAGCCAGAGCACCAGCATCACAAAGACGCCGATGGATGCGAAGCCAACGGGGTTTAGACGATGTTTAGGGCTGCTGGGATGAAGTCGGTTATTCTGCCACGGTAGCATAGATCAGTTCGCTGTTTTTGCTTGCTACCTGAATGATATCACCTTTGACATATTTATCATCGAGCATATCGAGCGCCAGATGGTCTTCGATGGTGTCCTGGATGAGGCGGCGCAGGGGCCGGACACCGTTGGGGGCGTCATAGCCGTTTTCCAGCAGGTACTGCTTAGCGCCGCTGCTGAGCTGGACGCTCAGGCCTTTGCGTTGCAGCCGGCTCTTCAGCTCGTCGATCTGCAGGTCGATAATCTTATAGATGTCCTGACGGGTCAGGGCGCGGAAGACAATGGTCTTGTCGATGCGGTTCAGCAGCTCCGGCCTCAGCAACTTCTTGAGCTCGTCACGCACCCGGCTTTCGTTGATTTCATGCAGAGCATCGAGGTCTTTCATATCGGTCGAATTGGTGGCGTGGAAGCCGAGGTTGGCCTCTTTCTGCAATTTTTCGGCGCCGATGTTGCTGGTCATGATGACGATGGTGTTTGTGAAGTCTACCCGGCGGCCCTTGGCGTCGCTCAGGTAGCCGTCTTCCAACATCTGCAACAGCATATTGAATACATCAGGGTGGGCTTTTTCGATCTCGTCGAACAGTACCAAGCTGTACGGCTGGCGGCGGATTTTGTCGGTCAGCTGGCCGCCATCATCATAGCCGACGTAACCGGCCGGGGCCCCGACCAAGCGTGAGACGTTGTGGTGTTCGTTGAATTCGCTCATGTCGATTTTTACGAGGGCGGTTTCGTTGCCGAAAAATTCACGAGCTAGGACGCGGGCTAGCTCGGTCTTCCCCACGCCGGTAGGACCTAGGAAAATAAACGAGCCGATCGGCCGTTTGTCGTTGCCTATACCACTGCGGTTGCGGCGGATGGCTCGGGACACGGCGCTGACCGCTTCGTCTTGGCCGATAACGTACTTGGCAAGGGATTTCTCAAGCGTCAACAGATATTTGGCCTCGCTGCGGATGACTTTCTTGACCGGCACGCCAGTCATGCGGGCCACGACGTCGGCCAGGTCTTCGCTGGTGACTGTCAGCCGCTTGTCCTGCTTGCTGGTGGCCTTCAGTTTGGTCAGCTGGGCGTTGATCTGCGAGGCACGGGTCTTGGCGCGGGCAGCCCGTTCGTAGTCCTCGGCGTCGACGGCTTCGTCGATCTGGGTGTTGACAAGCTTCAGCTCCTTCTGGAGCTTGCGGACATCGGGGCTGGTTTTGCCCTTGTCGACGCGTAGGTGCGCCGATGTTTCATCAATCAGGTCGATGGCTTTGTCCGGCATATAACGGTCGTTGATGTAGCGCTTAGCCAGCGTGACGGTGTCCTCCAGTACTTCATCGGAGATTTTAACACCGTGGAAATTTTCGTAATGCTTGCGCAGGCCTTTGAGGATGGCCAGGGTTTCGCTGGGCGTGGCTTCCGGCACCTGGATGGGCTGGAAGCGCCGCTCCAGTGCAGCATCTTTCTCGATGTGCTTGTTGTATTCGGTGGTGGTGGTGGCGCCGATCAACTGGATCTTTCCACGGGCCAAGGCTGGCTTTAGGATGTTGCCGGCGTCCATGGCGCCCTCGGCCGCGCCGGCGCCGACGATCAGGTGCAGCTCATCGATGAACACCACCGTTTTATTGTCCTTCTCCAGCTCGGCCATCACTTTTTTGAGCCGTTCCTCGAACTCGCCGCGGTACTTGGTGCCGGCGATCATACCGGCCAGATCGAGCATGATGATGCGCTTGTCCAGTAAGCTGTCAGGCACGTCTTCGGCTACGATGCGCTGGGCCAGGCCTTCGACGATGGCCGTCTTGCCGACGCCCGGTTCGCCAATCAGCACAGGGTTGTTCTTGGTGCGGCGGTTGAGGATAGTCACGACACGGCGGATCTGGTTTTCGCGGCCGACGACCGGGTCCAGCTGCCCCTGGCGGGCTTGCTGAGTCAAATCGGTGCCGAAGAAATCCAGCGCTGTTTTCTTGGCGCCTTTTTTGCCGCGCCGGCCGGGCGTGGTGCCCTCTTGCTCTTCGTATTGCTGGCGGTTGAGGAACTGCTCTAGCTCGCTGGTCAGGGCGTCAACATTGACGTTCATGTCGCGTAATAATATGGTGGCTCGGGCGTTCTTCTGGCTCAAAATGCTGTACAGGATGTGCTCGGTCCCGCAGTATTCCTGCGAGTAATCCTGGGCTACGTCGTAGGCCATTTTGAGTGTTAGCTTGGCGGTTTCGCTGAGGCCTTTGGCGCCGACGTTAATGACCAGGGTTTTAGGAGTCATGTTAAGCGCCAGGCGGGCGCGGTCAAGCGTCACGCCGACTCCTTCCAGGATTTTGGAGCCCATACTGCCGTCCTGGGCCAGCAGGCCGAGGAGCAGGTGCTCGGTACCGACGTAGGCGCTGCCGAAGCTGCGGGCAATGGCATCGGCGTGCTTCAAGCTTTGCAGGGCGTTATTAGTTAGGTGATTCAAGAATTCTTGAAAATCGGGCGAATTGGGCATCATAGTGAGTGGGTTGCTCCTTCGTCGGCGTGAGGGGTTTGTCGTTTTAATCCGTGACAAATGCCTGCTTACATAATAGCACTTGGCACTCCCATTGCAAGAGTGCCAGTTTTGTATATCACGGTTACTCCTACGCTGCCAGGCGGTCAGCCGTCAGCACCACCGCGTGACCAAACGGTTCGGCGATAATCGTCGTCCGCGACGGATGCCAGTCTACACCGGCATACGGACCGCTGGCTGTATCAGGGAGGTTGATGTCCGGATCGTCTGGATCAATAAGGTGCCCGCGCAACTTCAAAGCAGTGACCAGGGCGATTTCCTGCGCCGGGCGTGGACCTGGCAGGTCCAACACCACGCCGGAAAAATCAAGCACCGGCCGGTAAAGACCCTGAGCGTAGTGGCTTAGCCGCCACCTATCGCCTTCCATACCGTACTCGTCAAGCACGTCAGGGTCGCTACTAAAGGAATAATGAACGACTGCTTCAGGCAGCTCCCAGCCTCTAACCGGCCATGCGGCAAAGGCTTTTCTCGGCGACAACGGCGATGCAGATGTTGCCCACGTAAGCTCCTCGAAAAAGCCCTTTAGGCGGCGCCAGGACTTGTTATTCGGCAATTCTGGAACTTTGATTTCTCTTTTTTCCGGATCACACAATTGCATCAGTAAACCTGCCGACCGTACTTGAATTATATTATTTGTATTTTAATAGATTACTATAGAAATGTCAAGATGCAGGATCTCGCTGCACGGCGGTTGACCTCACGGTTTGCGCGACCGTAAAGTTAGCCAACACGACAGCTTGGTTATAGGGATCGGCCAAGATGACCGCATCTTCCCAATGAACGCGGTGGTAAGGGCCTTTTTGATCGACATTGGGCAGGGCCGCAGGATCAGTATCCGGGTCTATAACGCTTGCCGGCATCCGCTCCTGCAGCTGCTGGCGCATGACTTGAACACTGCCGCTACCTGGCATCTTGAGGACCGCGCCAGCATACGTCAGCACCGGCCAGCCCGGGCCATTGGCGAATCGGCGGCGGTCTGCCGTTTCCTCCTCATCAGCTCCCTCAATTGCCTCACTTTCGACGATTGGTTTGTAAATAAGTCCGAACGTTGGCTTGTGTAGCAAGGGGTGGAACACACGCCGTACCCGATCGTTGGGATTTGAGAACTCGCCCCAGCCTGCCTGATGGTAAAAAGTCCTGATGTTGTCTTCATGCTCAGGGCCGGGAGGAAGCCATAGCTCGGCAACTCTGAGGTTATAGACTGCCATAATTACAGACTAGTCTACACGCGCCGGACTTAATAGAAAATTGCTTACGGTTTTAGCTCGAGGATTTTTGATTCTCATCCGTGCCGTGTTCTTCGATGGCTTCCAGCAATGAGCTTTCCAGCTCGTTCTTTTTCTTGAGCTTCGGCTGCTTGGGCAGCTCTTTGGTCTGGATGTTGTCAGCAGCGGCCTCAGCCGGTGCGCCGGCGCGGTCGGCTTCGATGTCCAGTTCGTAACCGCTCAGTTTGCTGGCCAGCCGGACATTTTGGCCGCTCTTGCCGATGGCGATGCTCAGCTGGTCTTCCGGCACGATGACTTTGGCTTTCTGGTTCTTTTCATCCAGGACAACCTTGCTGACTTTGGTCGGGCTGAGGGCGTTGGTGATGTAGTCGACGATGTTGTCGCTCCAGACGATGATGTCGATTTTCTCCTGTTCGCCTACTTCGCTCATGACGGCATTGACGCGCGTGCCGTGGCCGCCGACAAAGGTGCCAACCGGATCAACCCCGGGCACATTGCTGGCGACGGCGATTTTGCTGCGCACGCCGGCTTCACGGGCGATGCCTTTGATCTCGACGGCGCCACTCTCCATCTCGGGCACTTCACCGCGGAACAGCCACTCGATAAACTCTTTATTGCCGCGGCTGACGACCAGCTGCGGGCCTCGGAAACCACGTTCAACATCTTTCAAGTAGACTTTGAGGCGCTGGCCGGGGTAGTAGCGCTCGCCTTGGATTTGCTCGCTTCGCGGCATAATACCCTGGGCTTTGCCGAGGTCGATGCGCGTGATGTTGCCTTCGACCCGGGCGACCGTGGCGTTGATGACGGTGCCGATTTTATCTTCATACTCAGCCATGACGATCTCACGCTCGGCTTCGCGCAGCCGCTGCAGAATGACCTGCTTGGCGGTCTGGGCGGCGACCCGGCCGAAGTTCTCGGCCTTTTCGTGGACTTCGACGGTCTCGCCGGCTTTGGCGTTTTTGCGCATTACCTGAGCGTCTTTGATACTTATCTCGAAGGCATCGTTGTCGACCGTGTCGACGATCTCCTTAGTGATGTAGGCATCAATGTCACCGGTATTGAGGTTCATGGTAACGCGGATTTCCTGCTCGCGGTCACCATAATCACGGCGATACGCCGCGGCCAGCGCCTGCTCAACGACTTCTTTGACAGCCTCTTCCGGCAGGTTTTTCTCTTCGGCAATGGCTCTGATCGCCACCGCCAGTTGTTTAAAATCCATGTCCATAGATTTTCCTTTCTTTAATTATTCCAAATTGTGAGTCTAGAAATGAAAAAATCCGACCACTTCGGCCGGACTTACTAACTGTCATTTTAACAAATTTCTTAGCCGTTAGCAACTCGGATGTCCCGTGCTAAGAAGTCCTGTATCCGCGGAATTGCATCCCAGGCGAGCTTATCCTCGTCGCCAACGCAGTCGTAGCGCTGGACGACTGTTTGATTTCTCAGTAGACCAGCCAGTGCAGCTCCCGCTTGCTTGCGCGTCAATGATAATCCGTCTCGCACACCGCTGCCTTCCCTTGGCCTCAGCCGCTTGAGGAGCGCATCTTCGTCCTCGTTCAAAACATCGCCTTCCCAACCAATTGCCCGCAAACCGTTATATATGCCGCGTTTGACGAAGGCATCTTCTGGACTTTCGACATCGGGTGCTAATAATAGTGTTTCGCCGGATAATTTCATTAACCCTACTATACATTAAATATCAATTTTAGCAAGCTCACTAGCGGCTCTCGGCATGCTACAATTAACAGAGATATGGGTAAAAAAGTTACACGACTGTTCGAACAGTTTCAGCCGGAGCATTACGAGCTGTCTCTGATTCCTGATCGCGAGGCGATGACCTTCAGCGGTAGCGTTACGATACGCGGTAAGAAAACCGGCCGTCCGAGCCAGCGGCTGACATTTCACCAAAAAGACCTGAAGATTATCAAAGCCACGATTACTAAACACGACAAAAAGGGCGATCAGCCGGTTGAAGTGAAGCGTATCAATCTACAGAAAAGCTTTGACGAAGTTCGGCTGCACACCGCCGGCATGGTCTACCCCGGCGACTACACTGTCAATGTGGAGTTCAGCGGCGAGATAACCCGGCCGATGAATGGCATTTACCCTTGTTTTTTCAAGCACGAGGGGCGGGAAAAAATCCTGATCGCCAGCCAGTTCGAGAGCCACCACGCCCGCGAAGCCTTCCCCTGCATCGACGAACCGGAGGCCA
Source organism: uncultured Candidatus Saccharibacteria bacterium (assembly GCA_964639195.1). Lineage (GTDB taxonomy): Bacteria > Patescibacteriota > Saccharimonadia > Saccharimonadales > UBA4665 > DASZPJ01. The sequence goes on from CAZXCS010000019.1 coordinate 8,120, forward strand.
AAGCGACGTTCGATCTGACGCTAACCACGCCGGCCGGCGAGGCGATTATCGCCAATACGCCGGTGCTCAAGCAAACGACCAAGGACAAGCAGCTCGTCACCAAGTTTGAGACCACGCCGCGGATGTCCACCTATCTGCTGGCATTCGTGTACGGCGAACTGGACATGAAGCAAGCTACCACCAAAGACGGTGTGTTGGTACGCACTTTCGCAACACCCGACAACATCGAGTTCACCCGGTTCGCGCTTGATGTAGCCGTCAAAACGCTGGAATTTTATAACCAATACTTCGATGTCCCTTACCCGCTGGCCAAATGCGATTTCATCGCCCTGCCGGATTTTGCCGCCGGCGCCATGGAAAACTGGGGGTGCATCACCTTTCGCGAACAAGCCCTGCTGATGGACCCCGAAAACACCTCGCTGCACCTCAAGCAATACATTGCCAACGTCGTAGCCCACGAACTGACGCACCAATGGTTCGGCAATCTCGTCACCATGCGCTGGTGGACCGACCTGTGGCTCAATGAAAGCTTCGCCAGCTGGATGAGCTGGCTGGCGGTCGACCATATGTTCCCGGAGTGGAAAGTCTGGACGCAGTTCATCGTTGATGAGCAGGGCCTGGCGCTGAAACTTGACGCGCTGGAGCACACTCACCCGATCGAGGTCGAGGTGCGCCATCCCGACGAAATCCGCACCATCTTCGACGCCATCAGTTACGAAAAAGGCGCCAGCGTTCTACTTATGCTGCATGATTATTTAGGCCAAGATGATTTCCGCGATGGGCTGCGGCTCTACCTGAAGCGTCATGCCTACGGCAACACCGATACCGTTGACCTATGGGCCGCGCTCGAGGAAGCGTCGCATAAGCCGGTGAAGCAATTCATGACGGCCTGGACGTCGCAAAGCGGCTATCCGATTGTCCACGCCAGCTCTGGCGTCTTGAAACAGGAGCGGTTCTACCTCAACCCGGCGGCTAAAAAAGTGGATGCCGTCTGGCCAATCCCGCTGCTGGCGGACGGCCTGGAACTGACCGTTCTGGACAAACCGGAGCAGCAACTGAAGCCGCCGGCAGCAGACTTCGTGCTCAACCACAACCGCACCAGCTTCTTCCGGGCCTTATACGATAGTGAACAACTGCACCAGCTAGCCCAAGCGGTCAAAGCCGGTAAACTGAACGAGCTCGACCGTCTCGGCCTGCTCAGCGATGCCTTTGAAGCCGCCAAGGCCGGCTACGGTCCGAGTGTCGATGCATTGGAACTGTTGGAAGCCTACCGCGAAGAGGACAGCACGGTCGTATGGGATATCATCTCCAGCGGACTGGGCAGCCTGCGCGTAGTCATGGATGACGACGCCGTCCGGTCCGGGCTGAAGCCGTATGTCCAGAAGCTGACACTGAAACAGCTCGAACGGTTAGGCTGGGAGGAGCGCAAAGCCGACAGCCACTTCGACCGTTTGCTGCGGCCGACAGTCCTCGGACTGGCATCTTATGGCGAAAACCCTGCGGTCGTCGCCGAAGCCAAACAGCGGTTCAAAGCGATGCAGCGGCCGGAAGACGTCCATCCCGACCTGCGTGGCGTAGTCTATGGCACGGTGGCGCGGATCGGCGGCAAAGCCGAATTCGATAAATTACTCGCGTTGCATAACGACAGTACAAATAGTGAGGAACGCGTGACGTTGGCCGGGGCACTGACCGGCTTTGAACAGCCGGCTCTCATCAAGCGGGCTTTGCAGCAGGTCACCGGCAGTGAGGTCCGCCTGCAGGACGCACCGTACTGGGTCGCCTACAGTTTCATGAACCGCCATGCCCGGCAGTTGACCTGGCAGTGGTTGCAAAGCCACTGGGACTGGCTGGTCAAAAACATGGGTAGCGACTTGAGCTTCTTCCGGATGCCGATTTATGCCGCCCGCGGCTACAGCGACACCGCTTTCCTGCCGGAATTCAAAGCCTTTTTCGAAAAACGCATGAGCCCCAGCTTCGAGCGCCCGGTCAACCAGGCTATCGAAACCATCCAGTGGCAAGCCGCCTGGAAAACCCGCGACCTCGAAGCCATCAAAAAGTACCTAAAACCCTAGAAGGCATTTTCGATGAAGCTGAGGACGGCGAAGTTCCGGCCGGCGATTTCGATGGCCGACAGCACAAATTCACCGCGATATTTATATTCTTCGACGTAGGTCTCAGCGGCCCGATGCATCTGTTTCAGCTTGCCCGCAGTAATCGCTTCCAAACCGCCGCCTTGTTCATCACCGTAGCGGTACTTCACTTCCACAAAGTGGCGCACACCGTCTTTTTCAGCGACAATGTCAATCTCACAGTGCGGCCGCCGCCAATTCTGCTCCAGAATTTTGAAGCCGCGCATTTCCAAATAGACTCGCGCCGCCTGCTCTGCTTTCCGACCTGTATTAGTACTTGTCATCTGACTATTCTAAACAGCCAGATACTCTATGTATTAGCCTTTGTATGGAACATATTGACCACTACCTGATGCCAAGCATTCGTCAACCAGTTTTACCGTCCCAGAATACACTGGCACAGAATATTTCTTAAGTGTATCGCAACTGAAAGTGCCCTGTGCACTCGCTACATCTTGCCAATTCCCTGAAGCCTTTACAAATAGGTCATAGGCACCAAAATCGCATCCCACAGCGACCACGGCAAATCCTTTGGCGTCATAAGTGACCGGGGGGTCAACGTTTTTACCATGTATGTCAACTAACTTCGAACCGTCGACGCAATCTGGTACTTTATCCTGATAAGTCTTCAGGATGGCTGATTGCAAATCGTTCGGCAGCTTGGAATAATATGTTTTTGTTGCTGTTGATGAGCCCGACGCCTGCTTATTCGAATACTTGGGAGTACCGCTGTTATTAGCAGACTTGTATGTGTCGTTGGCGTTCTTGTTGGCGTGGTAGACGTA
>CAZXCS010000020.1:0-7368 GCA_964639195.1 uncultured Candidatus Saccharibacteria bacterium
GTGCGGCCGGTCGGTCGGCGGCTGAGCTCGGTGCTGAGCTTGATGCGCTGGGCCTCGCCGCCACTGAGAGTTGTCGCCGACTGGCCAAGCGAGATGTAGCCCAGCCCGACGTCAACCAGCGTCTGCAGTTTACGGGCAATTGCCGGAATGGTCTCAAAGAATTCCAGCGCCTGTTCGCAGGTCATTTCCAGCACGTCGGCGATCGTCTTACCTTTGTAGTGGATCTCCAGAGCTTCGCGGTTGTAGCGGCGACCGTGGCAGACTTCACACGGCACGTAGACATCCGGTAGGAAGTGCATTTCAATCTTGATGATCCCGTCGCCGGCGCAGTTTTCGCAGCGGCCACCCTTGACATTGAAGCTGAAGCGCCCGGCATTGTAGCCGCGCAGCTTGGCTTCGGGCATCTGGGCAAAAAGTTCACGGATCGGCGTGAACAAACCGGTGTAAGTGGCCGGGTTGGAACGCGGCGTCCGGCCAATCGGCGACTGGTCGATGATGATGGCTTTGTCGAGCTGCTTGATGCCTTCGATGTCATCGTGCCGGCCCGGCACGGTGCTGGCCCGGTGCAGCCGCGCCAGGAGCTCTTTAGCCAGGATGTCGTTAATCAGGCTGGATTTACCGGAGCCGCTGACGCCGCTGACCACCACAAGCTTGCCGAGCGGGATGTCTACGCTGATGTTTTGCAGATTGTTTTCGCGGGCGCCTTTGATGCTCAGCGCCTTGCCGTTACCGGCTCGCCGTTTCGCTGGCGTGGCGATCCGTTTGCTGTGGTTAAGGTACTGGGCAGTCACACTTGCCTTCTGTTTAGACACTTCGGCCGGTGAGCCGCTGGCCACGATTTTACCGCCGTGAATTCCGGCACCGGGGCCAATATCGAGCAAATAATCGGCGGTTCGGATAGTTTCCTCGTCGTGTTCGACGACAATGACCGTGTTGCCCAGGTCGCGCAGGTGCTTGAGAGTGCCGATCAGCCGGGCGTTGTCGCGCTGGTGCAGGCCGATGCTCGGCTCATCGAGCACGTACAACACGCCCATCAGCCCGGAGCCGATTTGGGTGGCCAACCGGATCCGCTGGGCTTCGCCGCCGCTCAAGGTGTTGGCGCTTCTTAACAAGTTAAGATAATTCAGCCCGACATCCTGTAGGAATTGCAGCCTGGCGCCGATTTCTTTGAGGATCATTTCGGCGATTTTGGTTTCTTTCGGGTTAAGCTTCAAGCTATTGAACCAGTTCAGCGCGTCGTCAATCGACAGCGAACAGACATCCATGATCGACTGCTCCCCTACCGTGATGGCCAGGACTTCCGGCTTCAACCGCCGGCCCTGGCAGGCGTGGCAAGGCTTTTCCTGCATGAAGCGCTCGATATCGCGGCGAATGAAATCGCTGTCGGTCTCTTTGTGACGCCGCTCCAAGTTGTTGACGACGCCCTCGTAGGTCGTCTCGAACGACCGGCCCATCCCCAGACTAATGCGAAACTTCTCGCTGCCAGTGCCGTACATGATAAGGTTCAGCTGGTCGGGTGTCAGCTCGCCGGTCGGCACGTGCAGGCTGAAACCGTGGGCGTCGGCCACCGCTTGCAGCTTTTTGACGTACCAGTTGTCGACGTTGATCCGGTTGTAGGGGCGAATGGCGCCTTCGGCAATCGTCAATTTACCATTTGGGATCACCAACTCGGGGTCGACTTCCAGCCGGCTGCCTAAGCCCGTACACACCGGGCAGGCACCGTGCGGGCTGTTGAAGCTGAAAGTGCGCGGTTCCAGCTCCGGGATGCTTATCTCCGGGTGCTGCGGGCAGGCATACATCAAGCTGTACGCCCAGCTCTCATCATTTTCGGCAGCGAGGATGACCAGCTTGCCTTCGGCGACATCGAGTGCTTGCTCGACCGATTGCACCAGGCGGCTGCGGCTGTCGTCGTCATTGACCAAGCGGTCGACCACGACTTCGATGCGGTGGCGGTAGGCTTTGTCGAGCTCCGGGAACTCGTCGAGGGCATAGACTACGCCATCTACCCGGACGCGGGCAAAGCCGGCCCGTTGGTATTGCTCCGGAATGTGTTCGAAGGCACCTTTTTTGTCGATCACTACAGGCGCCAGCACCATCAGCCGTTTGCCGGCCGTGGTAGCTACGATCTGGTCGATGATGCCCGTACTGGTTTGTCTAACGACCGCGCTGCCGTCCACCGGACAGTGCGGCGTGCCGATGCGTGCATACAGCAGCCGGAGGTAGTCGTAAATCTCGGTGACCGTCGCCACCGTCGAGCGCGGGTTCCGCGAGGTCGATTTCTGGTCGATGGAAATGGCCGGGCTCAGCCCGTCGATCTGGTCAACATCCGGTTTCTCCATCAGCCCCAGGAATTGGCGGGCATAGGAGCTCAGCGATTCGACGTAGCGGCGCTGACCCTCGGCATAGATTGTGTCAAAGGCCAGACTGGATTTACCCGAACCGCTCAAACCGGTGATTACCACCAGTTTGTTGCGCGGAATAACCACATCGATATTCTGTAGATTATGCTCACGCGCGCCCTTGACAACGATCTGTTCTGCCACATTTACTCCCAGTTTCGAATGGTCAATTATACAGAAAAGAGGCGGATTTTTCCAGTGTTCTGATCAAAAAGCATAAGTACTAATACAATAGTGTTGACATAGAAGCAATTAAGTGTATAATGCTGATCACACGATCACGTGGGATCAAGTAAGAGGCACCGCATGTTATATAACTTTCTGGTTTTGGGCTACATCCCCGGGACTAACATCCAGCTGTCATTTCAAGCTGTTATGGCGCTAGTCGTTATCTTCATGGGAGCAGCTTCAATTGTCTGGATTGAGCTGCGACATCACCGGCTTAGCTGGCAACCGGCTATTATCCGCCAGCCGCTGCCCGCTAGCCGACTGCATCAGCGGGTACGATAGATTCACCGTACAGCTGCAGTTCCTCAAGCAGAAATTGCTGCTTGGCGGTCGGCTTTCCGCTTGATAACTCGTCTAAACGCTTGAAGTAACTCTGGGCCCGGCTGGGGCTGCCTTCGAACAGTCGCCGGTGACAAAATTGGTCCCAGGCAACCCGTTCTTCACTGTCCAGGGCAGCCGGGTAATTACGGGCTTTATACAATGGCAACAGATCTTTCAGGCGGCGGTCCTTGAAACGCTCCTGGTAGCCGGCAAGCGCCTCAGGCGGAGCGGCGGTTACCGCTTCCATTAAGGGTTTATCAGCCGGTCCGACGAAACCGTCGTAAAGCCGGCTGTCGACGGTCAACTGGTCGTCGACCACGGGCAGCTGTTGCTGTTCACGTTCGGCATCCATGACCGTCAAGGCTTTCAGGATATTTTCGGCAAAACGTGCCTGGTGAGCCGCCAACAGCTTAAGGTGTTTGCTGACAGTAGCCAGCTCCAAGCTAATTCGCTCCTGGTCGGCTTTATTCTTGAGTACACCAAGGGGTGCCACGGCCGGACAGCGGTTATACTTCAGGCTTTTGACCGGCAGCCGCAGCACTTCCGGATCTTTGGTGAATTTCCAGGCTTCGGCGAGTTGCTCGACAGTCATGTCCAGGAACGGGGTCGGGTCATGCCGCAGGTCATAGACCAGTGAGGCGTCGCCTTGCGGATGCTTCGCCAGACGGACGGCCGCGGTGGTGTGCAAGCTGGTGCTTGGATAGCGCCCCGAGGTATAGACAAACGGCTGGCCCGCCTCGACCAGCGCGGCCACCTGCCGTTTGTTACGGACGCCGAGCAGGTAGGCAAACAATTCCGGCTGCTTGGACTTAACCAGCCGGGCGACTTCGATGGTAGCCAGCACGTCGCTCAAGGCGTCGTGGGCATCGGCATGGCTTAACTTGTTGAGCGTCGTGAGGAACTCCAGCCGGTTGGTCGGTTTACCGTCAGGGGCAAACGGCCACTTGATGCCGTCCGGCCGCAGGGCGCGAGTCATGCGCACCACATCCAGCACATCCCAGCGCGAACAGCCGTTTTTCCATTGCCACTCGTAGGCGTCACAGAAATTGCGGTACTGCAAAAACCGCATGAATTCATCGTCGAAGCGGATGCTATTGAAGCCGACGAAGATGGTGTCCGGCTGCACGACCTGCTCACTAAACAGATGCAGGAATTCGGCTTCGGTCAGGCCGTCAGCTACTGTCTGCTGGGGGGTGATGCCGGTGACTAGAATGGCATCCGGATCCGGCAGAACATCAGGCGTCAGCTTGATGAGATGGTTGATCGGCTCGCCGAGCGGCCGCAGATCCATATCCGTCCGCTGGCCGGCAAATTGCATAATGCGCGCGGAGCGCGGATCAAAACCGGAAGTCTCAAGGTCATAAAAGAAAAAACTGGCGGCCATGTCTACCAGTCTAGCACCGGCAGGACACAAGGGGACAATTATTTAAGATTCGCTCAAACTTATTGTCAGTAGGTGAAAGAGTCGGCGCCGATGCGAATGGTCTGGCCGGCTTCCACACCTTGGCGGGTCAGCTCATGCATAATGCCGTGGCGGCGCATGATGTCGCGCAGCCGCTGGACCGCTTCGTCGTTCGTGAAATTGGTGCGGCGGGCGAATTGCTCGATTTTCCGGCCGCTGACCACGAAACTATCACCTTGCTTATCGACGTGCCATTCGCCGCTGGTGTCAGCCAATTTGAGAACGGGGATAGCCGGTGCCTCGGCGTCGTCGGCCGGTTGAGCGCGCACCGCTTCGACCATATCTTTGATGGCGAACAGCAGCGGTTTTAGGCCGATGCCGGCTTGGGCCGAAATCGCAAACACCGGTGTTTCCGGATCAACCACTCGCAGTAGCTGGGCTTCGAGGTCAGCCACAATCTCACTGTCCAGGCCTTCGACTTTGGTCAGAGCAACGATTTCCGGACGCTTGATTAACTCCGGTTGGTAGGCTTCAAGTTCTGCCCGGATGGTGTGGTACACCTCAGTCACGTCTTCGATGTAGGCGTCGATCAGGTGCAGGATGACGGCCGTGCGCTCGATGTGCCGCAAGAAATCATGGCCCAGACCCTTGCCTTCGGCCGCACCTTCGATCAGCCCGGGGATATCGGCCACCAGCACGCTGCTGGATTTATCAATGTCGACGACGCCGAGGTTCGGTGTCAGTGTGGTGAACGGATAGTCGGCAATTTCGGGACGGGCATTGCTGACTTTGCTCAGCAGGGTTGACTTGCCGGCATTCGGCAAGCCGACCAGTCCGACGTCGGCGATCATTTTCAGTTCCAGTTGTAGTTCGTGTTTCTCGCCTGGCTCGCCTTTTTCGGCGAAGCCGGGTGCTTGCCGGCGGGAAGACACGAAATGGGCGTTGCCAAAGCCGCCGCGGCCGCCCTTGGCGACAACGGCCCGTTGCCCATCCTCGACCAGATCAGCTAGTACCGTGCCCTGCTTGTCAGTGGCGATGGTGCCGACCGGTACCGCCACCAGCAAGTCCGGCGCGCTGCGGCCGTGTTTGCGGCTCTTACCGCCCGGTTTGCCGGCTTCCGCCCGCAGCTCTTTTTGGTAGCGAAAAGCCGCCAGGGTGTTCTGGTTGGTGCTGGCCAGCAGGACGATGTCACCACCGTCGCCACCGTCGCCGCCGTTAGGGCCGCCCTTATCGACAAACCGCTCACGCCGGAAACTTAATTTACCATCACCGCCATTGCCGGCAATGGCTGTTACGGTGACTTTATCAACAAAACTCATAACTGCTTACAGGGTAACCGCTTTTGGGCCATCGGTCTAGCTCTAGTGAGTAATGTAGTGGGGGTAGCGCGAGACAGAGACCCAATCGCTGTAGCCGACACGGCCCCAGCCCGCTACACCATTCATATCCCGGTACTTGATCTGAGAACCATCGGCCGAGACCTCATCAACAATTGCAACGTGACCCAGACCGCCGGCCGCGTACGGCGTTTGAGCGATTGCACCCACCGTCGGGGTACTGCTGACATTCCAACCACTCATACCGGCGTAATAGGCCCAAGTACTGGCGTTGCCCCAGTTGGCGGGCACAGAAATCTGGCTGGCGACATACCAGGTGCAATAACCGTAGTCATAACCATTGTAGCCATAAACCGGTGATGCCCCCCAAGGAAGACTGCTGGTGACGCGGGCCGTGCTACTGGCAGTAGTTGCCTGCACGGCATCGGGGATAATAATCTGTTGGCCGACGCCCAAGCCATTGATTTCAGCGTCGTTGTAGGCAATGATTTTGGCTTTGTCGGCGCGGAATTTGGCAGCCAGAGAGTCAGGTGTATCGCCGGCCTTCACGGTGTAGACAATGCCGCTGACCGGCGGAATGACCAGTTTGGCGTCCAATGCGACAGTGTCACTGTTCAGGCCGTTCGACCAGCGGATGCTGTCCGACGTAACACCGAACTTAGTGGCCAGAATGGATACGGTATCGCCGGGCACCGTGGTGTACTGGATAATATCAGCACTTGATTTGAGGGCGGTGGCTACCACCTGAGGCTTGTTAATGACATGATTGCTCGAAGATGCCAGAACAATATCGGCCGCTGCCGATTGGGCCTGGTTGGTGACAGCCGTCGTTTCGGGCAACCTGGACATACGGGCAACTGTCAGAGCGATGTCGGCCGAAGACACTTGGTCGAGCGGATTGGCCACGGCAGTTGGCGATAACCGGTTCGCATTGAGCGATTGCGAGACCGGCCCGGTCTCTGATTTTTGCACGACCATGGCTATAATTACCCCTAGGATAATCACGTTGGAGACGAGCAAACCAATACGCACCGTCCGGCGGCGGAACGCCTGATGGTTCAACTTAAGCTGAAGTTCTCGAAACAGTTTAGCGGACTGGAGAGTTTTGGGAACCGCTAAGCGTTCGGCAATTGATGATGGGTTAGAACTGATACGGACTCCGGGCGGCCATAGCTAAGGCGCCAATGCTCTTGAAGTAGACGTTTAATTAACTGGTGGTGTGGCCGCTCTCAGGCTCACAAGAATTGTCGACTCTAGAGGTAACCACACCAGAGATCTTGCGAGACGCGACCTCTGTAAGCACGTTACCTGAACCAGTATAGCAAACTGAGGCCCGTGTGCAAGCTTTTTATGCTTCAGTCGCCCCTGTTAAGGATAGCTAATTACAGAGTTTATGGCAGTACTTTTGGGTCAGTGCCTGGTGGTCTTGAAGATTGGTCGAAAAATAAGTGGTGCCGTCATCACCGGTGACGAAGTACAACCAATTAGTATTAGCGGGGGCAGCCACGGCGGCCAGGGCGCTAGCCGTCACCGTACTGATGGGTGTCGGCGGCAAACCAGGGTGCAGCCGGGAGTTGTATGGGGAATCGAAACTCACACTAGGCGGGTTGCCGGCCGCAATCGCGCCATAGTTCGCCGAAGCATCCGAGCCCAGAACGGAACCTTGTTTCAGCCGCGTCAG
>CAZXCS010000020.1:7468-10295 GCA_964639195.1 uncultured Candidatus Saccharibacteria bacterium
GCCCGCACCTGGTCGATGCGCCGGCCGGGCAAGATGGTTACCAGCTGCGTCGACACGTGGCCGGAGGTCATAGTTTTGACAATTGCCGGCGTCGTTTCGCTCGGTGACAGGGCGTAAGTGCCGGCTTGGAGCTTATCGGTCAGCTCCTTGCTATGGACATATAATTCGAACGCCCAGGCACTGCGGATCAGGTGCAGACCGTGCAGTTGGGCGGCAATTTGCTTGACTGAAGATCCTTCGGCAATAGTGACAATCTGCGTCTTTTGGCTACTGTTGACTGGTTGTAAGTCATTGTTATAGGTGTGACGAACCCAAATAATACCGATAAGGATGACGACCAGCAAAGCGGTAGTCAGGTATGCCAGGCGGCGGACACCACGGCGCTGGCTGTGGCCGGCAAGGTAACGGTGTTTCATGTAGCGACCTGCTCCCGCTCGGCCTTCAGGAAATCGTCCAGGATGTAGGTGGCAGCCAGGGCATCAATCTCGCCTTTTTCGTAGTCTTTGCCCCTAGCCTGCAGCTCGGCTTCGGCAATCTTGGACGTCAGGGCCTCGTCCTGCATGACAATCGGCAGCTCGAACTGTCGCTTCAGCTCGGTAATGAAGGATTCGGTAGCTGCGGTCTGCTCGGTAGCCTGCCCTTCTAGACCGCGTGGCAAGCCGACAACTAGCCGGCTGACGTGTTCGGTTTCGACAAGGGCTTTAAGCCGAGAAACAAAACCATCATCACGCACCAAAGTCGTCAACGGCCGCGGCAGGCGCGCCTCCAGCGAGGCGATCGCGACACCGACACGCTTGGCCCCCACATCCAAAGCCAGGATGTTGCTAGGGATTGCTGGCATGAGCTTTGCTCGTGCTCGCTTTCGGTTTGGCAATGTTTACGGTTATCTGCTTGGGGTTTTTCGGTACGGTTGATACCCAGAACGGGCTCAGCTTGACTTCGACACCGGTAACATCGGGGTTGCTGCCCAGCCGGGCTTTGATCTCACCGGCGTGCTGGCCAGCGGCCTCTTTTTTGATGGTGTTGACATCAAGGTCCGGGCCGACCGTTACCTTGGAGGCCAGGCTGATTTTGGCGCCGGTAGCGGAAATGTCATTGACGGTGAAGGTTGCCTTGTTCAAGCCATCATCGAGGATGGTTTGTTTGGCGGTATCGATCTGGCCTTCAACATCGGTCTTAATGACCGTTTGTAAGTCAGCCTTGTGGACGCCAAACATAGTATAGGTAATGACTTCGGTGACTGTCACATTATTGACGGTGTCGCCGACGTTAGCGCTTTGGCTGATGGCTGGAGCGCCGGCAACATAAGTCGCCAAGACCGGGAAGTTGCCGGCCTGTTGCAGCTGGGTTTGCAACATCTGCTTGACATCAGCGTCGCTTGGCGTAATTTTAGCTTTAGCATTATTGATATCATTCTGGTTGACGCTTTGCACAATGTCGTCGGTGCCTCCGGACATAGTTCCGCCCACGCCGGTTAAGCCCGTGCCATAAGCTACCGAATAGGACGTGTTAGCTGGTGCATTAAATGAAGTACCGGCGCTCTGAGCCGTTACATTCACATCGGCCTTACCATTATTTTTACACTGGCTACCCGTTTGAGGGGAAGTAAAGTCACTAACAGGGATGGCAAAAGCCTTTTGACTTATATATGTATTGCCGCCAGAACTCTTAAAACCAGTACCGGCCGGGATTACTTGATCATCAGGGCCACAATTGGTTACAGTGATCGTGCCGCTGGCCTTGTTGCCGTTGTTTTTCTGGCCGGTGGTCGCTACTTGCTGGCTGTATGTCTTCTGTTGGGTCACAAGCTTTGCCGGCATGACGTTGCCGTTGGGGTCGAAGCTGGTCGCCGTCGTAGACAGGTTGAGGTCTGCACCGGCATTAACGGTGCTGGCATCGGTAGCGATGTTAATCGTCGCTCTCGACAGGTGTGTATTGGCAAAAACTAAGCCGGCAATCAAGAGGATGAGCGCCAGCACGCCGAGGACCATTAGCAGCCGGAAGCGGTCGAAGTTGGGAATCCGCAGTTTCTTGTCTTTCTTAGGCTTGGGCTTGGAATCTTTTGGCTTGCCACCGTCTTCGGGCGGCACGTCCTCGTCATCGAGTTCCAGGGTTTCCATGTCATCAGACGGCCGCTTGGCGGCGGCTGCCACGGCTGTCGCTCCGGCCAGTTCACCGACCGGTCGATTGCCGGCGGTTTTGGGGTCGATGGCCTCGTCATCATCCTCAGCGACGGCCTCTTCATCATCACTAGGATTATCAGGTCCGGAGGGGATCTCGGGCTTGCTGGTCAGGGTTTTGGCCACGTGGATGCCCGAGGCGCCGGCCAACGGCAGTAGTCCCGCTTCGGAAGTAATCAGCACCAGGTGTTTGCTGGCACCGTCCGCCGCCCGCTTGAGCAGCTTCATGTTGACGATGCTCTGGAAAACGGCGGCGCGTTTGGGCAATATCAGCGCAACGATTTTACCGTCGCTGCCTTTCAGCTTGTCGATGATGCCGGTGATTTCATCGTCGATGTCGATGTAGATGGTGTCTTTGTCGTTGGCAGCCATGATTATAGATTAGGTCTATACGCTTAACATTTTATCAAGTTTGTCTCGGATAGTGTCATTGGCATCGCTAAACTGCATGGTGTCCATGCCGACCCGCAGCAGTCCCATAGCGGTGATGAAGGTATGGTCGCTGACGTCGCCGGTGGCGTCCTTGATGCCGGCTACCTGGCCGGGCTGGATATGGTGCACACTCGGCTTACGGGTGAAAGGCAGGGTTTTAAACCAATCGGTATCTTCCAGGCGTTCCATCAGCAGGTCCAGGGACGAACCGCCGC
>CAZXCS010000021.1:0-10175 GCA_964639195.1 uncultured Candidatus Saccharibacteria bacterium
TCAGCCGGACTGCAGTGACTGGGCGAGCATGATCGAAGCCGACCAAGTCGACCAGCAGGCAATCGACGAACGTATCGGTGAGGTGCTCGACGCCGGCGCTGACGTGATAGTACTGGCCTGCACGCATTACCACTGGATTGAAGCCGAGGTTCGCAAGCTTGCCGCTGGCCGCGCGGAGGTTATTCAACCTGAGCAAGCTCTTATTGAGCAGCTTAAACGAGAGCTTGCACAGCGTGGCTGAACTGCTCGCCGCGCTGTTTGTAGTTATTGAACATGTCAAAGCTGGCGCAAGCGGCCGACAATAGCACAACATCACCGTTCTTAGCAGCCGCCCGGGCAGTGTTGACCACTTCAGCTATACTCGGGCCGCCCGGCCGGATCAGCGAAGTTACATTACTAATACCATGCTTGCGTAACTCCTCTTCGATTTTCGGCGAATCACTTGGATGCTCCGTATTAGTGGTGTTGCCCATGAGTATTATGTGCCGAATATTCCCGGTTGTTAGTGTCTCGGCAAGCTTATCGAAATCAGCGCCTTTGGTTGAGCCGCCGAGGATAATGACTTTCGGCTCCGTGAAAGCCTCAATGGCGACAATAGCTGTTTCAGGCGTGGTTCCGAAGCTGTCATCGTAATACTGAACGCCATCGAGTTCGCGAATGAACTGCAGGCGGTGTTCCAGGCCGGTGAAGCTGGTCAGGACTGACCGCATAGCTTCGACATCTTGCGAGACCTGCCAAACAGCCGTTACGGCGGCGCAGACATTTTGCCAGTTGTGCTTGCCCAAGAGTTTCAGTTCGTTGGTGCGGCAAATCGTTTGCCCGCCGATGACGATGACTTCATCTTGGACAACCGCGCCGGGAGCAGCAAAGTAGGGGATTTTCTGGCCGGAACCGGCGCCGGCAATCTGCTTCGATATCTCATTCTCGGCAAAATAAATTGCAAAGTCTTCCTCAGTTTGATGAGCAAACAGTTGGGATTTAACCTCATAATATTCATCGATACTGTCGTGCCAATCCTGGTGTTCCGGCATGACCATCAGACAAACAGCGATGTGCGGTGAGCGCTGCAGATCGATCAGCTGGAAGCTTGACAGCTCCAGCACGATCCAGTCGTCAGCCTCGATCCCGTTTTTGAGCATTGTAAGTGGGGCGATGCCGATGTTGCCGCCCAAGTGCACCCGCCGGCCGCCGGCTTCGAGCAGTTTGGCGATAAGGGTCGAAGTCGTTCCTTTACCCTTGGTGCCGGTGACGCCGATGATATTTTTGGTCCGACAGATCCTGAAGAACTCGTTACAGTTAGTGGTGACTTTGGTAAGCACAGCTTCAGAGTTAGCCGCTACTATGTCCCGGGGGTGAATGTTCGGCGAGCGGACAATCACATCAAACGTGTCGAGGCCTTTCAGATAATCGGTGCCCAGCTGCAAGGCGACGCCATCCGGCAGGTTCACGGCTTCATTGCGGTCGCAAACGGTGATTTCATTGCCCTCGCGCCAGTACTCATAGGCCGCCTGGCCCTCAAGCCCATATCCGAGGATGGCAACTTTCATGCCCCTATTATGTCAGCTCTCCCTGAAGCTGGCCAGCAAGCCATATGTATCAAGCTGCCAGCTGCTTTTTCACCAGATCAGCCACCTGGCGCGGCGTCATGTCGGCTTTCAGGATAACAGCGCTGATGCCGTGCTCTTTGACGCTGGGTGGGATTTCCTGCTCACCCATGTTTGTCAGAATAATTACCTTGATGTCTTTACCCCACGCTGTTGCGCGCAGCTTTTCGAGCATCTGGTCACCCCTCATTTCCGGCATCATCAGGTCGAGCAGGATGATATCCGGCTTCATACTCTCGGTCAATTGCAGGCCGAGGACACCATTCTCGGCAGTCTGGACTTCGAAACCGAGGGCTTCGAACTTAAAGCGATACATCTGGCTGATGGCCTGGTCATCCTCGATGATCGCGATTTTAGTCATTGGACTACTCGCCCAGCTTTCTCTATTAAGCGAAGCGCTATCTGGTGAGTGGCCGGTGGCGGTTCTTGGGGAGGAGTGTACTTGTAGGCACATTGACGACTAAATCTGGCAGTTGCTGCCGCCAGGTGGATCTGAGGCTGGAGAGAGATGGACAAGGAATCCATAAGCTTATGTTAAGGCAAGCCTGAAGCTTTGACAATCAGGACTTACGCTTGAGCACTTCCTCTACCATTTCAAGGATTTCTTTCGGGGTCGTCTGGGCTTTGATGATATAGCGGCTGATTTCGAGCGCAGTGAGATCGTCAGGGGCTTCTTCGGCGCTGACATTGGTCAAGATAATGACCTTCATTTTCTTGGCCCAATCTTGAGCGCGAATTTTCTTCAGTAATTCCTGGCCGGTCATGACAGGCATCATCAGATCAAGTAGCACCAAGTGTGGCTTGAAAGATGCGAGTAGTTTGTAGCCAGTGTCGCCGTCAAGGGCGTGCCGCACCTCATAGCCAGCGGCCTTCAACTTGAACTCATACATCTCAGCGATGCTCGCTTCGTCTTCAATGATGGCGATTCTGGTCATATTTGCTAAATTCGCTTACGCATCCAGTATACGCTTGCTGCTGCGGCCTAGAAACCTATTGCCCGCCGGTCTTCGATAGCCTGAAGCTGCCAAGTTTGCTGCCCACTTGCTTGAGCCCGCGCCAGGTCGACACTTCGAAGACAGCGACAACCAGGGCGCATGTCGGCAGATCGGTGCACTTGGTGCCGACCACGTGCATGTGCTGTTGCCCGAATTGCATGTGGCGGTTCTCGGCAAGCGCGGCCAGACTGTGCTCAATGTCGGTACGGACCTCGTCCTCGCTGTTGCCTTCGTGTTCCACCAGCAAGCCCTGTTTGGTTTTCTCGTCCTGCATCCAGCCGATACCGGCCCAAACCTCTTGGTTACGCTGCGATGTACGTTTCTGGGCCATGACGACGTACAAGCGGTCACCCCATTTGCCCCCGACCGGCTGCTTGGGCTTAGCTTCGAAATGAACCACACTGTCGGCCGGCAGCACCGAGCTGAGATAGATAATGTTGTAATTGGCTACGCCAGCGTGAACTAACGCTTGGTCAAAGGCAGACAGTTCGGTCGGCCCAATACCAATACCTTCTGATATCTGAATATGCATGTTTTTTATTTTACCTTAACTGACGGGAAGTATACCACACACCTTGGGTATATATCATGAATTGATTCACAATGATCAAGAGACATCATTTTGCGGCAAAACTTATCGTGTGTTTTTTCAGAAAATGTACAGGATGGACACCAAGTTTAGCTTTACGGAGACCCTCAATTCCAAGATCCTGCTCTATGTTCATATGTTTTATGCCGCGTGCCTGCAAGTTAAGCGCCACAGTATGCTTAAGGTACTGGTAAAGTCCTTCAATATCGGGATCGGCCTTTTCAAAATGCCCAATAAAATAGTTATTAGGTAATTCTTCGCCGATGAAAAAGGCTGACATCTTGCCGTTGATCGTAATAGTAAAGACCTCGGCATCTAGGGGGGGTTTGGCATCGAGCAAACGAAGCAAAGCCTTAGATTCATTTTCTGTTTCTCGAACGTCTACACCACGTTCAGCCCTGGCTTTGACCCATTGTTCAAAGACTTGCGATATCTCTTCTCTCGAGATGTGACTACCTATTTTCCCCAATGCAAAGTCTTGGATCTCCGCACCGCTTGTTAGTAGTTTCTTAATACGCCGTTTTTTTGGGTGATTCCTCTCGCCACTCAAATTAACCTGGTCATCGATAGCTACAATGTAATCAAATTGATCCCTGTCCTCTTCAACTTTTAGCTGAGAAGAGTCTATTTCTTGGGCGACACTATGCGGGATAAGTTGCAAGGGTCCAAGACCTTCTTCTGCCGATCTTTTTAAAAGTATCTCCGCTGTAGTATTCACTTTATTGATGCCAATAAAGGAGAAAAAGGCTTTATTCGTCACATAATCGTTGAATTTCACCACAAGGTTATCATTAAGTCTAGAGATAAGTATTGAGTCGAAAATGTCCCAGGAGTACAAACTCGTAAAGTTGTAGTCCGAGTATGGGTGAAAATCGCGCACAAAACCCTCGAGCCAATTCTTGTCGGAGATTTCTAATCTTTTGTTTTCGGGGAAACGAGGAAGATCATGCATCTAGAAAAACTATAGCATGACCATAATCTTGGGTTAAATTATTGACACCCTAGTTTATAGAGGTTACGCTTATATCGAGATGCCAACAGCTCTAAAACATAAAACCACTAAAGTTATTGCGGTCCTGATGTTCGTTGCGTTTACTGCGTGGTGGCTGATTTTACAGGCTAAATACCGAGACAATACCAATGACATGCTAGCCTTTGCCGGGGTTTATGGACTAATGGCACTCTACGGCGGGGTTCTGGGCCTGTTCGCATCTAACAAATGGGGCGGTGTAAAGAGTTTAGTCGGTCGGGCTATTTTCGTGATCTCGCTCGGATTATTAGCACAAGAGTTTGGCCAGTTATCCTATGCATATATGACAGACGTGAGACACATCGAGATACCCTATCCGTCCGTTGGAGATGTAGGCTACTTCGGAAGTACGCTTCTATATATCTACGGAATATTTCTAATATTTAAAGCTGCAGGTTCCAGCATTACTTTAAAGGCAGTTTTAAATAAACTTGTGGCTGTAGTAATACCACTGTTGCTGCTAGGGGTATCATACTATCTGTTCCTTAGGGGCTATGAATTTGACTGGCACCATCCTTTGACAATCTTCTTGGACTTTGGGTATCCTTTCGGCGAGGCGATCTATATCTCTATCGCATTAATGACATTCTTCCTCTCCAGAAAGTACTTAGGGGGTATTATGAAAAACCGGATCCTACTGATACTGGCAGCTTTTGTGATGCAGTATGCTTCAGACTTCAATTTCCTATATCAAAATTCACATGGTACATGGGTCAACGGGGGATATGGAGATTTTCTCTACTTTGTATCTTATTTCATAATGACACTAAGCTTTGTTTACCTTACAAGCGCCTTCCTCGCGCTTCGATCTAATACTAATACTGAGACTACAGAGGGTAGTTCGTGATGGATATCTACGCGCAGATTGTTGTGAAGATTGTCCAGGCTCAGGAGGCTATTATCGGGCCGGTGGCTGTCGAACAGGCGCAACAGGTTGCCAATGTCAAGCTTAACTGGGACAAGCATGAGGCTACTGTAAGCGGTGATGAAGAGAAAGCGGTCGATGATCTGGTCGGCGTTTTTGAGCGATTGTTCGGACGAGTATCGGTAGAGGTGAGCAAGGAGGCTACCGCTTCCCTGACAAGTCGGCTGCAGGCCGATCAAATCCCCGACGCCTTAAAGTAGGGGGGTAACACGGAGTGGAGCCGACACAAGCTGAGCCGCCAGCCAAGGATGCAGGGGTCAAAACCTCATCTTTGCTGTTCCAGAAGCGCAAGCAACTCCAAGAAAATCTTGAACATGTCCAAGAGGAGATGTACAAGAAAAATCTTGAATTGGTGCAGACCAATAAGATGCTGTCGCTGCTCAGGAACATCGATGCGCTGGTGCTGGAATCACACGCCACCCTCAAAGAGGTTTGTGAGCATATCACCGAGGCTATCACGCAGGCAACAGATTATCCCTTGGTCGCGTTGTTCGCCCGCTCTTCACAGGTAAAAGAAGAAATCACACTGTACGGCTGGAGCGGTAAAGACCTGCTGGGCGGTCAACTGCAGTTGAGCATTAGTCAGCCGATTCATCTGAAATTGACCAACAGCTGGCTGGAACAACCGGAGAGCTCCCGGCTGCTGCCCCTTGAGGGTCTGACCACCGAGGCAATGGCCGACTGGCTGCACTACCGCGAATCAGAGGTGGCTGAAGCTCTCAAACAGGTACCTCTGCAATCGGTTTATGCTGTGAAATTGCACGTCCGCCGCCGTCTGGTCGGCCTGTTGGTGGTGGGGTTCAACAGTAGCGCTGCCGAAGTTACCGGCACGGACACGCTGTTCGTGGACCGCCTCAGCGAGGCTATCGGTGTAGCCATGGACAACAAACTGCTGTTCGAAGAGAACCAACATGTCCTGCGCCAGCTCAAAGACTCCAACGCCAAGCTGCGCCATCTGGACGAAGCCAAAGACGACTTCATCAGTATGGCCAGCCACCAGCTGCGCACGCCGCTGACCAGTATCAAGGGCTATGTCAGCATGGTGCTCGAGGGTGATGCCGGCAAAATCAGCCCGCAGCAGAAGAAGCTGCTTACACAATCATTTTTCAGTTCTCAACGGATGGTGTACATCATTGCCGATCTGTTGAACGTGTCACGTCTTCGGACCGGCAAATTTGCCATCGAAGGCACACCGATCAGTCTGGCCGACGTGGTGAGCGAAGAAATCGTACAGCTGGCGGAAATTGCCAAATCGCGGTCCCTGGAGCTGGTCTACGATAAACCTAAGAACTTCCCGATACTGATGATTGACGAGACGAAAACCCGCCAGGTGATCATGAACTTCGTCGACAATGCCATCTATTACACGCCGTCCGGCGGTAAAATCGAAGTTAAACTGATAGATAAGCCTACGACTGTCGAACTCCGGGTTGAGGATAACGGCATCGGCGTGCCGAAAAGTGAGCAGCCGCATCTGTTTACCAAGTTCTACCGCGCCGGCAACGCCCGCAAGAGGCGGCCGGATGGCACGGGGCTAGGACTGTTTATGGCCAAGAAAGTCATTGTCGGCCAGGGCGGGGCCGTTATCTTTGAGAGCGAGGAAGGCAAGGGTAGCACGTTCGGCTTTATTTTCAGCAAGGCCAAGCTGGCCGTCCCGCCGGCCGCCGAGCCAGCGCCAACCGCCGCCAAAAAGAAGTGATTTGCAAAAGCTAAGTAATTCTTGCAAAATGTATTGACAAGCAATAGAGCTTGTGGTATTATACGATCATCACTGCCATACAAGGGCGTAGTGGTGGAGCATTCGACGGGGGAAAATCGCTTGACGCGCATATCCCAATGTGGAATGATCAGTATAACGAAAAGCAAAACTCGGGTGGGCCGAAGCCAAAAGTATTAAGTATTTTAGGGAGGCCTAGATTTGCCATGAATATCTTATCAAAGTTTAAGCGATTGAGTCGCAAGACCTTGCTCGCCGGTGCTGTCACTGCGGCTGCTCTGGTCGGCGGTCTATTCGCTACTAATACGGTCAGCGCGGCTGGTGCCGACTGTGACAACAATGCAGTCATTACCGGTGGTGTCGGCAGTGCCGGTGCCGTCCAAACCGCCTACGCTAACGGTACAAGCTGTACCAGCAATGGTGTGACTTACCGCTCTTCAGCGTCCTCGATCCAGAAAATCTTCAGTTGTATGGGTATCAGCAATACTGAAGTTAACAACCTGAGGTCAGGTACGGTCAACGGCTACGTCACCAAGGGTGGCAATGTCTACGCCTATGAAAAGAACGACAACGGGACCACCGTTCCCGTATTGGTTGCTACCGGTGCCATCACCGGCGGCCGCCAGAGCATGCCCGGCAGTACTAACCACACCACCGAATGTGGCACGCCTTTCTATGAGCGCTCTCCGAGCGTATCCTTCCAGCAGGATTCACTGCCGGCCCTGATCGACCTGAGAAGCGGTGTCTTCCAGTTTGCCATCATCAACAGTTGTGGTAACCCGGTGAAGGCTACGCCTAAGCGACCGGCCTACAAGGTTGAGAAGCTAGTCTCCCAGCACGGTGCTAACAACTTCCAAAATAGCGTTACGGTTAAGTCCGGGGCTATCGTAGATTACAAGATCGTGGTCACCAGCACCGGTGATATCCCGGCCGAGGACATTACAGTATCCGACCAACTCGGCAAAGACATCGTAGAAACCCCTAATACTCTGGTCCGCAAGAACCCGAACGGTAATCTGGTAAATGGTAACGATGCCGCTTTCTTCGGCAGCGGGGTCACCATCAATTCGTTGGATCCCGGCCATTCAGTAACCTTCAGGTTCGGTGCCACCGTCGGCAACGCCGATGACACCAGCCCGCAATGTGTTGAAGAGACCTTGCCGAACACCGCTGCTATCAACTCACCGGTTCTCCCCAAGCAGACAGACAGCGCCAATGTGAGCACCAAGTGTACGCCACAGCCGGTCTACACCTGTGACAGCCTGACCGCTGCCAAGAACAGCGACACCCAGTACACCTTTACGGCCGCCTCGACCGCCAAGAACGGTGCCGTCCTTAGCGGTTACATCTACAACTTCGGCGACGGCACAACCAGCGGCGGTGCCCTAAAGGGTGCCAGCATCGCTCACACCTACACCGCTCCTGGTACCTACACAGCCCAAGTCACCGCTTTCTTCGCTGTCAACGGGAATACCCGCACTGTCACTAGCCAGACTTGTAAGGTGACGGTTACCATCCCGTCTAACGCAGCTCTTACCTGTGACAGCTTGTCTGCCACGCCTGACCAGAACGATCTCACCAATTTCACCTTCAATGCAGCCGCTTCGGCCAGCAACGGTGCCAGCATCACTGGCTACAGCTACGACTTCGGTGATGGCAACACGGTGACTAACCCCAGCACTGCCACGACCAACAGCACGACTCACCAATACACCCAGCTGGCAGTGGCCAAGACTTACACCATCACGGTGACTGCCTTGGGTTCGGTCAACGGTGTCAGCAAGTCTGTCACCAGCCCGAGCTGTAAGACGACCGTAAACGTTCCGCCTAAAAACCAGTCAGCCACTTGTACCGGTCTGACCCTGACTCCAGCAGCTACTCCGCAGTTTACCTACAACGCTACCGCTACTTACGCGACCATCAACGGCGCCGTGCTGACCTCGTCCAGCTTCAACTGGGGCGACGGTTCGGCTGCCACGCCTGGTGTGAACGCCAACGGTACGATTGCCGCCGGCCCCCACACCTATCAGTCGGCTGGTCCGTTCACCGTGACGGCGACCCTGAGCTTCAACAGCTCAACCGGTGCCGCTCTGCCGACCGTCAACTGTTCCGCAACTGTTAACGGCCCGCAGCCGGTCTATACCTGCGACACGTTCACCATCACGCCGAGTGCCAACCGCACAGTTACGGTTAGTAATTTCAAGACAACTACTGGCGGTGGTGCCACCTTCAGTAATGTCGATGTGAACTGGGGTGACAACAACACCGCCAATTACAGTAATGTTGTCGGCCAGACTCACCAGTACGCCGCCGACGGTACCTATACGATCACGGCTACTGCGCACTTCATGGTCAACGGCCAGGATGTCACCGCCAGCGGTGCCAACTGTGTGCAGCAGGTTAGCTACAGTACGGAAGTCTGTACGCCTCCAAGCACTGGTACGCCCCCGAACTGTGTGACTCCTTGTAAGCCGCCGACTACCGGCACGCCTCCGAACTGTGTCACGCCACCTACCGTCCTGGTTAACACTGGTGCGGGTAGTGTCGCCGGCCTGTTCGCCGCCGCCAGCATCCTCGGTACCTTCATCTACCGCCGCGTCCTGACCCGCCGTTTACTCGCAGAGTAAACCCTGGTCCAGACAGTTGTGGATAAGCACTAGCGCAAAAACCGATTTTGTGCTAAGGTAGCAACAGTTCGATGAGCACCGACTGACCGCTCTTAGACAAACATCTGAAAATAAAAAAACTCGGGAATCCCCTCTCAGCAGGCGCCGGGAGGGGATTTTTATGCCATGGCGCGTTCACACACTTATCTAAAACGACGGCAGAAGAAACACCGGTCGCGGCGCCTGGTAGATAAGCTGACATTGGCAGCCGCGATTATTGAGCCGCTTGCTACAGTACCCCAGGCAGTAACGATTTTTATCCATCACACCGCCGCCGGTGTGTCACTCAGTACCTGGTGTGCTTATGAAATCATGACCATTATCTGGCTGTGGTATGGGTTTGCGCACAAAGAGAAGATGATTTTGGTTTACCAGGGCGGCTTCTTTATTGCCCAAACTGCCATAATTATTGGTGCTTTGGTCTACGGTCCTCACTGGTAATCTTCTCTCTGTTATGGTACGCTTTACCGGATTAGATTTTGTAGGCGTAGTTAGATTTAGTTTCACTAATGACGCTTCGCTCGAGTCTACAAAACTGCCCACCGGGCAGTCTAGGGCCTCATCGTCTAACGGTTAGGACACCAGGTTTTCATCCTGGCAATCGGGGTTCGATTCCCCGTGAGGTCACCACAAATAAACCCCAGTATTT
>CAZXCS010000022.1:0-9884 GCA_964639195.1 uncultured Candidatus Saccharibacteria bacterium
GCCGCGCAGGACCTTGAGCATGCCGTCCTGCAGCATAGTCAGCATACCGGAGTGGGCGGCGGTGGCTTCGATGGTCTGAGTGGAAATGCTTGATTTCGGGCTTTCCAGCAGCTGGCGCAACGGCTCGGTCATAGTGAATTGCTCACGGATAGCGATTTGCCCCTTGAAGCCGTAAGGATCCTCCTCGGAGGCCCCCGGTTTATATAACTGCAATCCATCAAGATTGGGCCGCTCATGGCCTTCGGGCAAGGTCGATAGCACCTCATTAATCTTGCCCCACTCGGCTTCGCTGGGCGAATAGGCTTGCTTGAGGCTGTCGTCCAGGCGCCGGACCAGGCGCTGGGCCATGACCAGGCGGATGGCTGAGATAAACAGCGGGTTCTGGCCGATGACATCGGCCAGGCGGGTCAGCGCGGCCGCCGCTGAGCCGGCATGGAAAGTGGCCAGCACCAGGTGACCGGTCAGAGCGGCTTGTAGCGCTGTCTTGGCAGTGTCCATGTCGCGGATCTCGCCTACCATGACGATGTCCGGGTCGAGCCGCAGTACAGCGCGCAGCTTTTCGGCAAAGCTGCCATCATCGCCGGCTTCGCTGGAGCGCGTCGGGATCTGTGTAATGCCGGGAAATTGATATTCCACCGGGTCTTCGAGCGTGATGATTTTGCGCTCCGTGGTGTTGAGGCTATTGAGCATTGAATACAGCGTGGTGGTTTTGCCGGAGCCTGTCGGGCCGACAACCATTACCATGCCGCTCGGCTTAGCTATGAGGTCGTCAAGCACATGCCGCTCACCGTCAGACAAGCCAAGCCGGTCAAGGGTGTACATGGATTGATCCATATTAAATAGCCGCATGACGACGTCGATCCCGTTGACCGTCGGCACGGTTTCCAGGCGAACATTGACATCGACTTGAGCACCATCGGCCATCTTGACTTTCTGGGCGATCCGGCCCTGCTGGGCGGCGTCAACTCCAGTCGAAATATCACCAGCGCTGGCGATGGCCGATAGCAGGATCCGGTATTTCTCATGGCTCAGGTGAGCGATGGGATGGAGCACGCCGTCAATACGGAAGCGGATGCGTACGTCACGGACTTGCGTTTCGATGTGGATGTCCGAAGCATTCAGGTTGTGCGCCTGGGCAACCAGATAGGCCAGCATGTCGTCGGCCCGGACTTGGTCGAGCACCTGAGAAACTTTGTCAATCAACTCGTCCCTGCCGGTTTGGTTAATGGCAATGTCCTGGTAGACGACTTGCTTGGGCGGGTCATACAGCCTCATGTAGTCACGGTAACCGGCCTCGGAGATAATCGCGAAGTCTAGCACATAATCCTGGAAGCGCTGGCGCAGCTGACTGATAGTCTGCTGGGAGGTCGTCGTGGTAACGCCGATCAACAGCTTGCTGTCGTAGAGGCTGAGCGGCACGACCTTCAGCTCGTGCATTTCGGGAATCGTCAGCAAGTCTTTGTAAAGTTCTTTTTCACCCGGCTGGTAGGTGTCGTAATAATTAGCGCCAAGCACGCCGGCCCGGCGTTGGGTGGCCTGTTCTTCGTCGAGGCGGGCATCTTGGCTCATATCAGTCGTATTATAAAGCATAAGCATGCTGCTGCGTTATAGTGAAGAGCATGAATGACCTGGTTTTGGTGGTGCACAATGTCCGCAGTGCCCACAATGTCGGCTCACTACTCAGGACGGCGGACGGCTTGGGCGTTGCCAAAGTCTATTTGACCGGCTATACGCCATACCCGCTGGCACCGGATGATGAACGCCTGCCGCATTTGGCCCGCAAAGTCGCTGCGCAAATTGATAAAACGGCCCTGGGCGCCGGACAGTCGGTCGCCTGGGAGCATCAAGCCGATATTGCCGCGGCACTGGCTGCGCTCCGTAGCGAAGACTACAAGCTGGCCGCGCTGGAACAGGCACCCGGCTCGACAGCCTTACCGGACTACACGCCGGCCGATAAACTGGCGATTGTCGTCGGCCGCGAGGTGGAGGGGCTGGAGCCAGAGGTATTGGCCGGCTGCGACCTAGTACTGGAAATCCCGATGTTCGGAAGCAAAGAATCGTTCAATGTGGCCGTGGCGGCAGCCATAGCGCTGTACCACTGTCGTTTTCAATGACGGTTATGCTACAATAAAACAAGTTTAAACAAAAGAAAAATATGTCACTCGCGACCAGACAGAAACCTAAAGCCCACCAGCGTAAGCGGCAAGCCGGGCACCACCGCCGTAACAAGCCGTACCTCAAGACCTATTGGCCTTACCTGCCAATGCTGCTGGTAGTGGTTGTCGGCCTGGCTATTAACAGTGTATGGTCAGGCGGCGCCGTACTTGGTAGCAGCAGCAACTTCACGGCCGAAGCACTGCTGAAAGCTACCAACGCCCAGCGGCTGGCGGACAATGAGCCTGCTCTGGAACTGAGCAGTCAGCTGGCGGCAGCGGCCCAAGCCAAAGCCAACGATATGGCCACCCGCGACTACTGGTCTCATACGTCGCCGGACGGACGCGCGCCGTGGTCATTCCTGGCGGCCAGCGGTTACCGGTATCAGGCTGTTGGCGAGAACTTGGCGTACGGCTTCGGCAATGCCGGCGATACTATAACCGGCTGGATGAACAGTGCAGAACATCGGGCCAATATCCTCGACTCAGGCTACCAGGACGTTGGCTTCGGCGTAGCCGAGTCGCCTAATTACCAAGGCCACGGGCCGCAAGTGATCGTTGTCGCAGAATATGCCCAGCCGGTGGGTGCCACCGCCATTGCCGACCACCATGTGCAAAATACCCAAACCGAATTAGCCGCGCAGCCCGTATCCCGTATCCAATTGCTAAGCGGGGGCCAAGCTGCTTGGGCACAACTCGCCGCAGCCGCCTTGGCCGGCGCGGCTCTGGCGCTCATGATTATGCGGCACGGTTTACGGTTCAAAAGGCTGGTATTCCAGGGCGAAGCCTACCTTGTCCACCACCCAATGCTTGACCTGGTGTTTACGATTATCTTCGTGGCCGGTTTTGTTCTGACCCGTACAAGCGGTTTGATCCGATAACTTTATTTGATAACCAGATTGTCGGTGCCGACTAGCTCCCTGAGCTTGGCCAAGCCGTCACCGTCACGGTCGATACCACCCGGCAATTTGATGGCCTGTTTGGCGGGCGCCTCGCCGAGAACCAATACAACCTCGGTGTTTCCGCGGTGAGAATCGATCGTCTCTTTGAGTGACAACAGTACCGTTTCGTCACCGGTATTGTCCAGCCTGACATAGACGCGCTGGTTGGGTGTGACCGCCGAAGGCTCAGTTGCCGGCGACGAAGCCGGTTCGGCCGCAGGACGGGCACGCGGCAGCTTGGCCTTTTTGCCGGTCGCCTGGTAGGCGGCAGCTTGCTGACTGGTAATCTCGCGGGCGTCATCAACCATGATTTTGATATCGGCCGACTGGTTGCCGTCACGGTCGTGGGCATTGACCTTGCCCCGTATAATTACCACCCGGTCGCGCTCCCACAGACCGACCGTCTGCTGGTAGCTGTTCGGGAACAGGATGGCTTCGACTTCGCCGAACCGGTCTTCAAGCTTGACGAACGCCATGCGCTGGCCGTTTTTGGTTGTGACTTCACGGACGTCGGCAATCGCCCCTCCGACGGTCACTGATTTATTATCATGTTCGCTCTTTAGGATGCTTAAGGGTACGGTCTGCTCGGACAGGTAGGTTTCGAACAGCTCCAGAGGGTGCTCGCTGAGGTACAACCCCAGCAGTTCACGCTCCCACAGCAACTTTTCGCGGCTGTCGCCGCCGGGCGCCACCTGCAGTTCCAACTTACGCGGCTCGGTTTGGGCATCATTCAAGTCACCAAAGATATCGGTCTGGCCGCTGTTGGCCTGCTTTTGCAGCCGGGCCGAGAACGCCAGCAGCAGATCGATGTTGTGCAGCAATTGCGCCCGGTCGCCAAAGCGGTCAAATGCTCCGGCTTTAATTAGACTCTCCAGCGCTTTGCGGTTGACGATCCGGTTGCTGACTCGAGATAAAAAGTCCTCGAGGCTCACGAAGCTGCCGTCCTGGCGGGCGCGCAAGATTTCTTCCACCGTGCCGGTACCGACATTCTTGATCGCCGCCATGCCGAAGCGGATCTGGTCGGTCTGCGGCACCACCGCAAACTCCACGAACGACTCATTGACGTCCGGCGGCAAAACGGTAATACCCATGTGCTTGCACTCGGTGATCTCGATGGCCAGCCGGTCGGTATCATCGAAGTCACTGGTCATCAGCGCCGCCATAAAGGCCGCCGGGTAGTGAGCCTTCAAGTAGGCGGTCTGATAGGCGATGGTGGCATAGCAGGCGGAATGCACTTTGTTAAAGCCGTAGTCTGCAAAAGCCTCCATCCGGGCCCAAAACTTTTCTGCAAATTCACGCTTCACTTTGCTGTGTTTGATCATGCCGTCTATGAAACTGGCCTTCATCTTAGCCATGGTCTCTCGCTGCTTCTTGCCGATGGCTTTGCGCAACGTGTCGGCCTGGCCGCCGCTGAAACCGCACATGTCTTTGCTGATCTGCATAAACTGTTCCTGGTAGACAAGCACTCCATAGGTATTCTCCAGTGCCGCCTTGAGGCCAGGATGCTCGAAGATTATTTTTTTGCGGCCGTGTTTGCGATCAATGAAGTCGTCGATGAACTGCATCGGCCCCGGCCGGTACAGGGCATTCATGGCGATCAGGTCCTCAAATTTCGTAGGCTGTAATTGTTTGAGGTAGCGCTTCATGCCGGCTGATTCGAACTGGAATACGCCGGTCGTATCACCTTTTTGAAACAGACCGAGGGTTTCCGCATCATCGAGCGGTAGATCGTTGAGCGCGATGTCATCGTGGTAGACCCGCTTCACAATCCGCAGGGCATTATTGATAATCGTCAGGTTAGACAGACCGAGAAAGTCCATTTTCAAGAGCCCAAGCTCCTCAATCGGGCCCATCGAGTATTGGGTGGCGATCGCCCCTTTCTGAGCTAGTTCCAGCGGCGTGTAATAGACGATGTCTTCAGGGGCAATGACCACGCCGGCAGCGTGCACACCGTGCGAGCGGATAGTGCCTTCCAGCTGGACTGCCAAATCAAAGACCGTCTTGGCGGTTTCGTTCGTCTGGTACTCCCGCTTGAGATCGCGGTCCTCGATGAGCGAGGTCTTAAGCGGGATGTGTCGGCCCTGGACCGGCTGCGGAATCATCTTGGCCAAGCGATCGGCTTCGGAGTACGGCACTTGCAGCACCCGGGCGACGTCACGCACGGCGTTGCGGGCGGCCATGCGGCCGAAGGTGACGATATTGGCGACCCTTTCTTTGCCGTATTTTTCGACGCAGTACTGGATGACCTCGTCACGGCGCGTATCCTGGATGTCGATGTCGACATCGGGCATGCTGATACGGTCCGGGTTGAGGAACCGTTCGAACAGCAGATCATACTGCAGCGGGTCAATTTCGGTGATTTTGAGGGCATACGCCAGAATGGAACTGGCGGCGCTGCCCCGGCCCGGCCCGAACACAATCCCCTGGTTCTTGCCCCAGTTGATGAAGTCGGCAATGATCAAAAAGTAACCGTTGAAGCCCATTTTTTCGATGACGCCGATTTCATAGTCGGCCCGTTCCAGCACGTGCGCCGGCAATAGCTTCTTGGCGTTGGCGATGGATAGGTCCGCGGCTTCGGCTTCGGTCTTGCCGCCGTAGCGCCAGGCCAGCCCGCGGTACATCAACTTTTCGAGGTGCGACCGTTCGGTCTCGCCTTTCGGCACCGGAAATTTGGGAATCAGTATATTGCCAAGCTCGATTTCCAGGTTGCAGCGTTCGGCAATTTTCGCGGTATTGGTGATAACTTCCGGGTGCTCGCTGCCCCATCGCCCGATGACTTCTTTCGGGTCAGTGACATGCAGTTCGAAGTCTTTCAGGCTCATGCGCTTGGCATCGCTCATGAACGAGCCGGTCTGCACACAGAGCAGGATCTCGTGGGCTTCCTGGTCCTTATGCTGCAAATAGTGAGCGTCGCAGGTCACAACGCAGGGAATGTCCAGCTCTTGGCTTAGCCGCAGCAGACCCTGGTTGATCAGCTCCTGTTCGTCCCATTTGCTGGTGTGCTTGGCGTGTCCATGGTCCTGAAGCTCCAGATAGTAGCGGTCGCCGAAGGCCTGCCGGTACCAGCCGGCGATGTCTCGGGCCTGTTCGTACTGGCCCTGGCGCAAGGCGTCGCCGACTTCGCTGTTGGCGCAGCCGCTCAGGCAGATCAGGCCTTCGTTATGCTCCTCGATCAGCTGTCGGTCAATCCGCGGCTTGTAATAGTAGCCCTCCAGGTTGGCGATAGTGCTGAGCGCCATCAGGTTTTGATAGCCGGCCCGATCCATGGCCAGCAGGATCAAGTGGTAATATTGCTTGTCTTTGCCCGGCTCTTTGTCGTAAAGGCTGCGGGCCGCCACGTAGGCTTCCATGCCGATGATCGGTTTAATGCCCTGGGCTTTGGCCTCTTTATAAAATTCAATCGTGCCGCTCAGTGTGCCGTGGTCGGTCATGGCAACGGCGCTCATGCCCTGAGATTTGACATGCTGCATCAGCTCCGGGACCTTTGTCAGGCCGTCGAGCAAACTGTACTGGGTGTGATTATGCAGGTGCACGTAATCACGAGGTTGTAACGCCGTCTTTTTGGTGGCCAAAATACCCTCAAGGAGTTAATCTTACACCTTAATTATAGCAAACAGCCGCCGCATGGTGCGGCTAGATTTTACTGACTACTTCTTCAGATAAGTGCGCAGGTGGTCGAGGGCTTCGGTGGCATCCTTGACGGCTTTTTTGAGGTCTTTATCCTCGGCGTCGCCTTCGTGGATGGCACTGAGCATCTCGCGAACTTTTTCTTTCGTATCTTTAGCTTTCTGCACCAGACCGCCGAAATCTTTCTGCGCCTTATTGCCGAGCTTATCACCTTTGACTTTAGCTTCATCAATCACTTTAGCCAGATCGGTGTGCAGCTTCTTGAGTTCTTTCTCTGCCTCAACCAGACCCTTGTTGGTTGCCTGTTTGATATCGTCTCGTGTCTGCTTACCGCTCTTGGGAGCTGTCAGGACGCCCGCCACATAACCGGCGGCAGCGGCGATGGCACTGCCAATCGCAACCTTTTTAAAATTGCCGTTGTCGTGCTTATTACCCATTACTTTCTGCTCCTTTGCGCTAATTTAACTATATTGCGGATCAGCTTGATGATTGCTAGCTTGCCCTGGGTGTCTTTAAAGACCTCGGCGGCTTCCTCGACGGAATCCACGACGTTCTCGGCTTTGTCTACAACCCGCCGGACTGTATTAATAAGCTTGATGACAATTACGACCAGGGCGATACACAAAGTGAAGAACAGTCCCAGGAGTACAGTCAGAATAACAAGCAGTACGGTATCGGTATTGGTCATAAGATTACTATACTATATAACTTTCCGGCTACTTACTGTAATTTTTTCTTCAAATACTCCGTCAACGGCGGTCCGATGTCGTCACGCCGCAAGGCAAAGTCAAATACCGTTTTCAGGTATTCCAGGGGATTGCCGGTGTCATAGTACGTCCCGTTTTGGATATCACAGCCGTAAATGTGGTGGCCGTCGTTGATCATCCGCTGCATGGCTTCTTGCATCATGAACTCGCCCTTTTTCTCATCATGGCTTTCCAGCTGCTTTTGCAAGTATTCGAGAATGATCGGGTCGAAGACGTAGCCGCTCACGCTGGCCAGATTGGACGGTGACTGTTCGCGGCTGCCCGGTTTTTCTACAACCGTGGTGATGTCGATCAGACCGTGGCTGATATCATTGCCGCCCACATAGCCGTAGCGGCGGTAATCGGCATCGGCGTCGCGCTTAACACAGGTGATGACCGAGCCGCCATGTGCGGCCTGGGCGTCAAGCATCTGCTGGAAACGGCTGGGCTGGGCATCGACGAAGTCGTCGGCAAAGGTATAGATAAACGGTTCGTCACCGATGAGATGAGCGGCGTTGATAATCGGTGTGCCGGTGCCGTAGGGGCCTTTTTGGCGGATGTAGGCAAAGTTGGCCAGGTTGGAAATCTTGCGGGTGGCTTCCAGCAGCTCGGTCTTGCCGGCTTGCTCCAAGCTAGCCCGCAGGTCGGCGCTGGTGTGGTCGAAGTGGTCCTCGATAGTACGTTTGTGATAACCGGTGACGATGACGATGTCGGTGATGCCGGCAGCGCTGAGCTCTTCAACGATGTGCTGGATAATCGGTTTATCGACCAGCGGCAGCATTTCTTTGGGCATGGCCTTGGTCTGCGGCAGGAAACGGGTACCGAAACCGGCGGCGGCAATCACGGCTTTGCGGACTTTTGGCTGAGACATCTACCCGATTGTACCATGCATATCTGGTCGTATAAACGTTGCAATGTAACATTTCTCGAGTATAATCAACAAATTATGCCCTTCCACGATTTGTTTCCAATTGACCCAGTATTAGATCTGGCACCCGAGCTGATGGACACGGTGGAAGCCTTGGAGCCGGATGTCGAACAGCTACACCGGAGCAGTGCACTATACTATCACGTCTACTGGCACCCTCGCGGACAGGTAGTTCCAGTGCTGGGCCATCTCGGCCGTTTAGCATCCAAGCATGGTGTTGAGTTGGATATGGTACCGCTCATCGGAGCAGGGTTGACTCATGATATTGGCTTCCACCTCCCCCTGAGAGGTGCTTATGCAAGCAAAGAGGAACGATCAGCAGATATGGCGGACGTGCTTTTTGAAAAGCATGGCTGGGCCCAGGATGATCGGGCTACCGCCGGGGGCATCATCCTTTCAACCCACCCGGACGAGCCTGCCGACACACCCGAAAAGGTCGCCATGAACATCGCCGACCTATACACCGTGCCTTATCCGCGCACCAGATCTTTAGCAGAAAGTGTGAAGCTGTTTTTGGAAGGTAATGCCTTGCGCCAGGAAGCCGATGAAGCACGCCTCGGTTGGACTGAGTTTTTGGAGAACCAGCAAGCCCTGCTACGCAAGTACTTCAGAAAAAACCTGTCACTCGGCAGCTTCGACCAGAACGGCGATGGCACGCCGGAGTTCGTGGTTCAGTCTCAGCCGAATATCAACTATCTCACCATGCCCCTGGTGAAGAAGGCGCAGCTTTTTATTTATCATCACGGCGAGCGTATGCTGCCCTTCCTTGGCCCGGAGATTATGGCCGAGTTCGAGTATCAGGTTTTGGCGGCCTAGATACCGAGCTGCTTTTTGATCAGATCCTGGGCCAGGCTCGGGTTGGCTTTGCCTTTTGATTCTTTCATAACTTGGCCGACCAGGAAGCCGATGGCTTTCATTTCGCCCTGCTTGACGTCTTCAGCGGCTTTCGCGTTGTCAGCCAGAACTTTCTTCACAATCTCGGCAATCTCGCCCTCGTCAGAAACCTGTATGTAGCCCTGCTTTGTCGCAAAATCATACGCATCCGTAGAGTCAGGCAAATTCATGAGGCTGAATAAGAGCCCTCGGGCTTTGGTAGAATTCAGTTTTCCCTCTTGGATTAGAGCATAAACTGCTTCATATTGTGCCGATGAGAGCGAGTGGCGGGTTGCAGCTGCACTACTTGTTTGCTCTTTGGTTGCCTTTTCTAAGGCCGGTAAGTCGTTAACCTGGAATTTAACAATAAAGCCGGCAAGCTTTGGATCTTTTTCAATATACGTCTTGAGCTCATGGAGATAATCCGGATCGTCCGCGCCCCGATCAAGTATCAGCTCGACAACCTGTTCTTCAAAGCCAAGCTTAGATAAAGTTGACCGCCATTCGTCGGGCATGACGGGCATTTCGGCTTTGATTTTGGCGATGTAATCGTCGGTTAGGACGGTCGGCGGGATGTCGGGGTCGGGCATGTAGCGGTAATCGTCGGCGTTTTCCT
>CAZXCS010000023.1:0-9608 GCA_964639195.1 uncultured Candidatus Saccharibacteria bacterium
TTGGCCATCTATTCCTCCTACTTTACGGTCGCTAAAATGTCTTCTTCTTTGACCAGAATGTACTCATCCCCGCCGACTTTGACATCGGTGGTGCTGTAGCTTTTGTAGACGATCCGGTCGCCGGTTTTGACTTGTTTGGCGTTCGGACCGGTGGCCACGACTTTGGCGGTTTTCGGTTTTTCCTGGGCATTGTCCGGCAGGTACAGACCGCTGGCGGTCTTACTGTCGGCCGCTTCGGCCTGGGCTACGACATAATCGCCCAGAGGTTGCAGTGGTGAACTCATGGTGATAAACCTCCCCTTCAACGTTAGTGCTTGAGCAGCTGTCCCCTCACAATCGGACACCTGCCGAACCTGTCAAAAACAGATTCATCTAGCACTCATCATACCCGAGTGCTAGAACGAGGTCAAGACCCACTGGGGAACATATATCGAGCGTTCCCTTGCTGTGGTGACCGGTTCAGCGAACCTTTTGGCCAGTACGGTCGATAAATACTCGCCAGTGGAGGCAACGGCAACTTTCTACCGACTACACTCTTTATTGCATCAACTGCCTTTTCAACATCGGTCGCAAACCCAAATCCTACCGCTGAGTGCCTTCCGGTAGTGTGACAGTTACCTGGATTACCGGCGTCTGGTGCACCATGCGCAGCATAGTACGCTCGGACCTTGACCGGCCTGCTTGCAGCACGTCCGCGGGCAAACCCATTACGTATTACGTCCTCGGGCGCAGCCAAGACATGGACTTCCATAGAATCCCGATATTCGCGCATCTTGGGTTTATCGAGTAGTGTGCTAATCCGACCCTCCATCTGCGTACCGGTCACCAGCCAGTCATCCCCAACCACCACCAGAGCATCTTCCGGGTCGGCTGTGAGATGTTTCATACTGCGTACGACACGATCAGACAAACTGCCATCATCCTGAGCCCGCAGCAAGCCCAGCACATGGTCAGTCACAAATGTGTCACTCTTCGGCAAAACCCGGGCTCTGCCCGTTTCGGTGCTGGGATTTGCTGCCAGCATGATTTGCCTGTCCGAATCGGCTTCCAGGAACGATCTCCAAAAGCTGGCTATCCCCATGGCCCCTACCATAAACTCTTGCTCCCCAACAAACGTCAGGTTTTCTTGCATACTCGCCATCTTGGGGCCTATCCTCTGGAGCGACCGTTTTCGATCTCGATTAATTGTCCCATCTTCATTGAATGCGAGGTCAATCACTTTCCCAAAGAATTGATGTATGTCTCGCAAGCCATCGGCCTCCCGCATGCGCAACAGCCACTTGCCCCGGTCGGGCACTTTGGCGTATGACGACTGGCCATCGTATTCGAACTGTGCCGTGCGACTGTCATCCTCTACCATTTCGGACAGTGACTGTGTGCGGTCAACGAACCCTTGGCGATGTAAACGACTCAATATCCATCCTTCGTCATGTACAGACTTTTCTGCCGCAACTTCAGAATCTTGAGCTGGCGGGGTTGCAACCAAAGGATCATTTAATGTAATTGGCAGACTCTCGTCAGGACTGGTTTCCGGAGCAAGCCAGCTTTCGAGTATAGCCGTTGCCTTTTCTGACTCCGGCAATAGCATAACTGCAGTATCCAGCGTGCCCCCGCCAAAATTTCCTAGTGAAGCTTCGTATCCGCGTAAATCGATTTCTCTACCACTCATAGCTTGCCTCTGTTTTGGTTCATAAGAATGTTACTTTTTGACCCACTCCGTAACAGCCGCCCTGTCACGTAGTACTTCCCAAGGCTCGTTGTTCACGAAGATACTCCAAATATCTGTGCAAACCTTCAGGCGGCCCACCACGCAGCTCGTCACGAATGTCCATAGCAATTATACCTAACCAATTCTCGCCCTTATTACTGCCAGGAGGGCAAACCCCAAAGAATCGGTCGCCATGATCATTACCCTCTATTAGAGTCTCGTCGCCAGTAGCCAGCAAAAGCTCGGCTAGGTCCGGGTTGCGTGTGTATTTTTGCCAGTTGCCTGCCCGCATAACCGGAAGCCGGCGTTCTTTCCAATCTGGGCGATAAGGGACATCAGCCTCTTTCAGGGCGCGCGACATACGCTTAGCGAGGTGACCAGTAGGTTGGATAATAATAAGGTGACGGGCATCACGATCTGTAAAGCGATCGATGTGGTAGTAATGCTCAACAGTAGGTACTTCGGCTTCCTCAGGCAGCACAATATTGCCCACTTGTTGGCGAAACATATTACTTAACCACCTGGTGTTGCCATCAAACTGCTCAATTGCCATAAATCATCCTACCGAGCCAATGTCCGGCTTCGAGATATATACTAGCATATTTTTTGTGATTTGTCCACCGTTTGTGCTGTTCTCCTAAACTGTTCTCCACTATGTTCAGTCCTGCTCCCCTTACTGTCAAGCATAAGCGGCGTGCTACAATTTTTGTATGTCGCCCACGCAAGTAACTCTCTTTGGCGTGCCGCTGGACCTGGGGGCTAAAAACCTCGGCGTTGACATCGGCCCGGACGCCTTCCGCAACCAAATGATCAGCGAAAAATTGGCTTCGGTTGGTTTCGAAGTCCGCGACACGGGTAACATTGCCGTGCATAGTCACCACGAACTCAAGGTCGGCAGCCCACGCCTGCGCTACCTCGACGAGATCATCCGTGTCAACGAGGAAGTAGCCGTCAAAACCGAAGCGGCGCTAAACGACGGCCATAAAGTTGTTGTCCTGGGCGGCGACAACTCGATTTGCCTGGGGGCCGCTTCCGGCGCCTCGGTAGCATTGGACGGCCAGTTGGGACTAATCTACTTTGATGCCCATGGCGATCTCAACACCGATGAAACTACCTTGACCGGGAATGTCCACGGTATGCAGGTGGCGTCACTGCTGGGCTTCGGCCACCCAAAGCTAGCCCATCTGCACGGCACACAAGCAAAGGTCAGTAAGGATAATTTACTTCACATCGGCGGCAGCGACTTCGACCCGGCCGAACTGGAACTCATCGAGAAGGAGCACATCCACATGTTCACGCTGTTTGATCTGCTCAGCAGCGGACTGGCCGCAGCCTTTGCCAAAATTGACGCCCTGGCGGCGCGGGTGCCGAATGTCTGGGTCAGTCTCGATCTGGATGTTCTGGATCGGCTGTACGCGCCGGGTGCCGGCATGCCCAACAACAAAGGCCTTAGCTACCGCGAGATCGCTTTCCTGGCCCAGTACATCGGCCAACACTCCAACGTCGTCGGTCTCGATTTGGTAGAGTACAGCCCCTTGCAGGACGAGCAGCGCAAAACCGCCGAACTCGGCATCGAGCTAATCGCTACTTTCCTAGGCAAAAATTACAGCTGGTACACCGGCTACCTTGAGCAGAATAGAATCGGTTAGAGCCGCTTCAGAGCCGCCCGGGCGGTGCCGATTTCATCCCATGGGTCTTCGCGGTCGTTGCGCTCAATGGTCTTCTCGTGACCTTTGCCTAGCAACAGCACGGTATCGCCTTTTTTGGCTCGATTAAGCGTAAACTTGATGGCTTCGGTCCGGTCATGGATCAGGAAAAGGTCGCTATTGAGCTTTTTTCCGGCTTTTTGGGCGCCGGAGGCGATTTCATTCATAATCCCCAGACCGTCGACATCGCGGTCATCTTCCTCGGTCAGCACCACTTCATCACAGTAGGTGCCGGCCAGCTCGCCCTGAACCGGCCGTTTGGCTTCGTCGCGGTGGCCGGCGCTGCCGAACATCACGATCAGCTTGCCTTTGACCACCGGCTTCAGGTCATTAAATAACTTTTCAAAGCTATCCGGGGTGTGTGCGTAATCGACAATCACGTCGAAGTCCTGCCCTTCGTCTAGGCGTGTCATGCGCCCGGCCACGCCTTCCAGGGCGGCAATCCCCTGCTCTATCTGCGGCTTTGACAGCCCGAGAGCCCGGCCGGCACCGACGGCCGCTAAGGAATTGTAGACGTTAAAGCTGCCTGGCAGCTTAGTCTTGATGTCATAGCGCTCGTCACCGATCCGCGCCACATAACTCGAACCGGACGGCTGCATATTGACCTGTTCGGCCCGCAGATCGCCCGTTTTGACACCGTAGGTGACGGCGTGTTTGACGTCGGACACAAACAGCTCGGCGCTCGGATCTTCACCATTGATTATG
The DNA here is from genome assembly GCA_964639195.1 of uncultured Candidatus Saccharibacteria bacterium. Classification (GTDB taxonomy): domain Bacteria; phylum Patescibacteriota; class Saccharimonadia; order Saccharimonadales; family UBA4665; genus DASZPJ01. Next base: position 4,120 of record CAZXCS010000023.1, read on the forward strand.
CCGGTTCGAAGACCTTGGCGGTTGTGGTCAGTCAGCTTGAACATCTTACGTTTAGCGTCCCGGTAGCGCTCGAATGTCAGGTGATAATCCAGATGCTCGTGCGTAACATTCGTCATCACTGCTAATGAATAAGGGATCCCCCACACCCTGTTCTGGGCCAGCGCCTGGCTGGTCGTTTCCAGTACCAGCCAATCGATCTTGGCGGCTCTCATTTGTTTCAGCCGTTGCATCAGCTCCGGCAACGGTACGTTGGTGTAGTGGTGGATCTGCGGACGGATATCGTCGCCGATCGCCCAGGCAACAGTGGTCATAAGCCCGGTGTTGTAGCCGGCATTTTGCAGCATGCGGTGGATCATGAAGGTCGTGGTGGTCTTGCCGTTGGTGCCTGTTACGCCGATCACTTTCATGCCGCGGGCCGGAAAACCATTGATCAGATTGAATATCAATGCTTCACAGAGGTGGCCATACGGCTCAATCATCCGGAACAGGGTGCGCGGTATAAGTTTTTTGACAATTTTGCGGGGATTCACCCTAAGCAGTATAGGCAAGCGGCCGGCTTACCGCAATCTGAGGAGCCGGTCGTGGTGCAGGCTTGAGCTGATCGCCTACTATGTTAGGCTTGAACCATGAAAATACTGGGGATTGAGACCAGTTGTGACGAAACAGCTGTCGCGGTTGTGGAGGATGGTTACCGACTGCTGAGCAACGTCGTGGCCAGCAGCATGGATCTGCACGTCCGCTACGGTGGTGTAGTGCCGGAAATCGCCGCTCGGAGCCACATCGAAGTCATCCTGCCGGTGATACAACAGGCACTCGATGAGGCCGGTTGCACTTGGACCGACATCGACGGGATCGCCGTCACCTACGGCGCCGGTTTGGGCGGCAGCCTATTGATTGGTGTAATGACGGCCCGCACCCTGGCGGTCGCTCTCGGCAAGCCCTTGTATGCTATTAACCACGTCGAAGCCCACGTGTACGCCAACTTCCTGACCGAAGCCTCCCCTGCCCAGTCTGCGACCTACGACTTACGGTCCAGCCAGCCAGCATTCCCCATGTTGGCCGTCATCGTCTCCGGCGGTCACAGCCAGCTTGTATTGTTCCGCAACCACTTCGATTACACACTGCTCGGTCAGACGCACGATGATGCCATCGGCGAGGCCTTCGACAAAGTCGCTAAAATGATCGGCCTGCCCTACCCTGGCGGCCCTTCGGTCGCCAAGCTGGCAGAAAGTGGCAACCCAAAGGCCTTCCGCTTCCCTAAGGCCAAGATGGGCAAATACGACTTCAGCTTCAGCGGGCTCAAAACGGCCGTTCTGAGGCAAGCACAAGCGGAAATCGGCGAGGATTACAGTTTCCCCTCCACAAAGCTACCAGGGAGGCTGTCTGAAGCCCAGAGACGCGACATTGCCGCCAGTTTCCAGCGGGTGGCCATCGAAACCATCGTCGATAAGGCGAAGCAGGCCTGCGACGAGTTCCGGCCGGAATCAGTCGTCATCGCCGGCGGCGTGGCCGCCAACCAGGAGTTACGGCTGCAACTGACAGCTGCCCTGCCCTTGCCCATCGAGTTTCCCGACCCAAAACTCTGCACCGATAACGGCGCCATGGTCGCCACCCTCGGCTGCTTCAAAGCTCAGCTTAATCAACCGACAGCCGATCCTTATAGTTTGGCTATCGCTCCCAACTTAAATCTGTAGGCTATACTCGTTTAAAGCCCAGTGCAAAATGATACACCGCCAAAGCAGCTACATCTAAACTCGGTCCCGGCACTCCATAGAGCCGCCCCATCAGGAGGTCGTCGCCACTTTCGCGGAGATAACGGGCGCACAATTCAGTATCATCTGCAACTGCTTTGAGGATGTCACCATTAAACACACCGATGGTCGGCTTTTCACCCACCTCTACGGCGAACTCAATGATGCTATCTTCCCCGCAATTGATCTCCGCCTGCATTGCCTCCTCTGGTGTTAGCGCATATGTACGCCATCGGCTGCCGAAAGAACGCGCCGGCACGACTTCCTGGCCATCAAAACCGGCTAAGAGCAGCTTGCCGTAGCGCCGCCTGCGCTTTTTTACATCTGTTAGTATGAAGTCAATTAGCTCAGGATCCTCCAAGCCGGAGGCCTCGCTGGAGATGTTACGGATTATCATAATAGATACTTACCATATACTAGTTATATAATACTGTCAACTTGGAGCTCTTGGTTTCTCAATTTTTAACAGAGGTGATATGATGGAGTTCATGAAGCTGCCGAAGGTGTACGAAGCCAGCCAGTACGAGAGTGATATCTACGCCCTCTGGGAGAAAAGCCAGGTATTCAAGGCGAATCCTGAGAGTAAGAAAGAACATTACAGCATCAGTATGCCACCACCGAATGAGACCGGCACATTGCACATCGGTCACGCGTTGTTCCTGACTCTTCAAGACATACTGGCACGCCACGCCCGCCAACAGGGTAAGGATGTGCTGTGGCTTCCGGGCACCGACCACGCCGCGCTACCCGTCAACGCTATCATCGAGAAGCAGCTGGCAGAGGAGGGGACAAGCAAGCATGACATCGGTCGCGAGGAGTTCATGCGCCGGACCCGGGAGTTCGTCGGCAACAGTCGTGACAGCATCAACACCCAGATCCGGGCTATGGGCGCCAGCTGTGACTGGACCCGCACCCGCTACACCCTGGATGACGCCCTGAACCGCTGCGTCAATGAAGTCTTTGTTAAGATGTACCATGACGGGCTTATCTACAGAGGTAATAGAATCGTCAACTGGGATCCGAACCTCGAGACCAATGTCTCCGACGATGAAGTGGTCTACAAAGAAGAGCAGGGCAAGTTTTACACCTTCCAATACGGGCCGTTCCGGATCGGCACCGCCCGGCCTGAGACCAAATTCGGCGACAAGTACGTCGTCATGCACCCTGATGACAAGCGCTACAAACAGTACAAGCACGGTGACACCTTTGAAACCGAGTGGATCAACGGGCCGATCACGGCGACGATTATCAAGGATGAAGCGGCCGATCCAGACTTCGGCACCGGTGTTATGACCATTACCCCTTGGCACAGCCAGGCCGACTTCGAGATCGCCGAACGGCACGGACTAGATAAGGAACAGATCATAGATTTTCACGGGAAATTGCTACCGATCGGCGGTGAATTTGCGGACTTGGCCATCGCTGAAGCCAGGCCGAAGATCATTGAGAAGTTGAAGCGGAAAGGCCTGCTGCTGGACATCGATGAAAACTACACCCACAACGTTGCTCTCAACGACCGGGGTAAAGGGGTTATCGAGCCGCAGATCCGGTTGCAGTGGTTTGTCGATGTCAACAAGCCGGCCGTCGATTGGAAAGGGAAGCAGCGCAGCCTGAAAGAGGTCATGCAAGCCGTCATCCGTGACGACGACATCGACCTAATTCCTCAGCGGTTTGAGAAGATTTACTTCCACTGGATCGACAACCTGCGCGACTGGTGCGTCAGCCGACAGATCTGGTGGGGGCACCGTATCCCGGTGTGGTACCGCACCGATACGGACGGCAGGGAAGAGACCTACGTCGGCGTCAAGCCGCCGACAGACAACAGCGAGGGCTGGCACGAGTGGGAGCAGGATCCGGACACGCTTGACACCTGGTTCAGCTCGGCTCTGTGGACCTGGAGCACCCTGGTCGACCCGAAGTTGGCCGGAGATTATTCCCTCAGCTTGGATGACCTGCTCAAACGGAGCGTCGACTACCAGACTTACCACCCGACAAGCGTCATGGAGACCGGCTGGGACATCCTGTTTTTCTGGGTGGCCAGGATGATTCTGGCAACCACTTATGCCATCGGCCAGATCCCGTTCAAGCAAGTCTATCTCCACGGTCTGGTACGCACCGAAGCCGGCAAGAAAATGAGCAAAAGCCATCCGGAGACCATCATCGATCCGCTGGAAGTCATCCCGGAGTATGGTACCGATGCGCTACGCTTCGCGCTGATCCAAAACATGTCGGCCGGCAACGACCAGCGGCTGGGGCGGAGCAAGATTATCGCCAACCGTAACTTCTGTAACAAGCTCTGGAACATCGCCCGCTACATCGAAGACACGATCGGCGATGAGGTAGATCGTGAGGGTGCTGAGCCGAAGGACGCTGCCGACCACTGGATACTGTACAAATTACGAACATCGCAACGGGCAATTAGTAACGACTTGGACAATTTCCGCTTCAACGAAGCCTACGACCGACTGTACCACTTCGTGTGGGACGATCTGGCAGACTGGTATGTTGAAGCCAGCAAGGCCGAACCGAACAAGCCGCTGCTGGCTTATCTGCTGGAGCGGGTGCTGTTGCTGACCCATCCGTTCGCGCCGTTCGTGACAGAAACCATCTGGCAGACCCTGGCCTGGGAGCAGGATTCGATCCTCGCCGGCCGGGAACTGGTTGAGCCAAAACCAGCCGACCAAAAAGCAGCCCTGGAATTCGATGAGATAAAAAACATTGTCAGTGAAGCCCGTTTCATCACCAAAGTCTTGAAAGTCTCCGGTGCCACCCTGTATTACCGTGACGTTCCGTTCCTGAGTGACAACGCCACCGTCATCAAGCGCCTGGCAAGGCTCAAAGCCGTCAGCGAAGTTACCGACGGTAAGGGCTTGAACCTGACCGGCACCAAATATGCTTGCTGGCTGGACATTGACACCGCCACGGCCCGGGCTTACCGTCAACAGCTTGAAGAGCAGCGCAACAAGCAGCAAGCGGCGATCAAACAATTGGAAGGCCGCCTCAGCAACGATACCTACGTCAAGCAGGCGCCCAAGGCCGTCGTCCAACAGACCAAAGACCAGCTGGCACAGGCCAAAGCATTATTAAGCACCCTGGAACAAGAATACGAGCGCTTCTCGGTCTAGTCGGCCGGCTCGAGAGCTTTGCGGATGTTGTCGACTGACTCTTCGGGCCGGGCATAGTCGAACCACTGTACGTGCCAGCCGCGTGACTCGGCAATTTTGAGGTTGGCCTGGGTATCGTCAATCAGTAGAATTTCTTGTGGCGGCACGCCTGCCCGCTCTTCGGCAATCTGGAAAATCGCCGGCTCCGGCTTGATGCTGCCGACCTCCGACGAATCAACCACCACATCGTAGGGCAGGGCAGGTACCTTGCCGGCTTGCTGCAGGCTGCGCAGTAGCCCAGGCATGATATTGGTAAGCAAGCCGACCTTGTAACGCTCGATGGTCCACTGCAACAGCTCCGGCATGCCTGGGAGCGGTTCGGCGGCGTCCAGATAGAATTTCGTCCAGTCAAGCGACTCAAGGCCAAGGCGCTCTGCCATAGCTTTGTTGAAGTCGCCCATCGTCATGCTGCCTCGGCAAGCGTCGTCATTGTAATGCCAGTGCGCAGTCTCGACGCTGTCGGCCGGCACGCCGGTTTCCTCGGCGATCCGGGCAAATGCCCGCTGGTAGAAGCGGACCAGGCAACCGTTAACATCGAAAAATACGCAAGCAACACCGCTCTTGGTCTTGTGCA
>CAZXCS010000024.1:0-9544 GCA_964639195.1 uncultured Candidatus Saccharibacteria bacterium
GACATCATTGCCCTGCCCAACCCTCACCTGCGGCAAAAATCAAAGCGGGTGGGCGTTATTAGCGATGAAATCCGACACATCATCGACGACATGAAGCTGGCCACCATCGATTGGGATCAGAGCCGGGCCCATGAAGTCGGTGTGGCGCTGGCAGCGGTGCAGATTGATCGGCTCTACAAGATCGTGGTGGTCCGCAACAATTATGACGACAAGAACGACCACACCTTCACGGTCTTCATCAATCCGGAGATTACCAAGCGTGAAGGTAAACCGACTGAGGATTTCGAAGGCTGTTTGAGCGTGCCCGATGTCTATGGCAAGGTGCTCCGCCACCCCAAAGTCAAAGTCAAAGCGCTTGACGAGAACGGCAAGACATTCCGGGTCACGGCCGAGGGTTTCCTAGCCCGGATTTTCCAGCACGAGATCGACCACACCAACGGTATCGTCTTCATCGACCACATCAAGGACCAGGCGGAGGCCTTTTTCCGGCTGGATAAGAATGGCAAGTTGCAGCCGCTGAATTACGACAAAGACATAAAAGATAACAAGAAGCTCTGGGAGTAGGCCATGAAGCAGCCCTCGATCGTCTTTTTCGGCAGCGGCCCGGTCGCAGCACAATCGCTTAAGCTGCTTGTGCAGGATTTTACGATCGAAGCTGTCGTCACCAAGCCCCGCCCGGCCCACCACCGGGGCGCCGTGCCGGTGCTGGACGTGCTCGCCAGTCTCAAAATCATGGACCACATCGATATTCCGGTTCATACGGTCAAAAACAAGACTGAATTATCCCGCTTGATGAAAACCAAGCCATTCCGCAGCCAGCTAGGTGTGCTGATCGACTTCGGCATCATTGTCGGCAAAGACGTCATCGATTACTTCCCGAAGGGTATCATCAACAGCCACTTCAGCCTGCTCCCGGAATGGCGAGGGCCGGATCCGATCAGTTTTGCGATTCTATCCGGCCAATGGTCCACGGGAGTAAGCCTGATGCTGCTGGTGCCGGAACTCGATGAGGGGACCATACTCGATGATGCCGAATATGTGATGGGTGAAGATTCTAATATCACCGGCCCGGAGCTGACGGATGCATTGACCGGCTTAAGTCACGAATTATTGGTCAAAAACATACCGGCGTACTTGGCAGGCAAAAAACACCCCTTGCCCCAGGATACAAAGTTCACCAAGCCGACTTACTCGCGAAAGATTACCAAAGCCGACGGCGTGATTGACTGGACGAAGCCGGCCGAGGAAATCAACCGTCAAATCCGGGCCTTCGTGGAATGGCCGAAGACTCACATCCAAATCGGAGCTAAAGACATAGTAATTACCAAGGCCCGCCTGCCGCTTCAGCAGGCTGACGCTTACGGCGTCGAGCCGCTGAAAGCCGGCCAGGTCGCCGTCTCCAAGGATAACAAGCACTTATTCGTACAGGCCGGCGACGGCCTGTTGGAATTAACAGGTATAAAACCGGCCGGCAAACCAGAGATGTCCAGTGAAGCCTTCCTGGCCGGCTACGACCCCGGTAAATCAGCCTAATTAAGCCGCTCTACTGAGCATTGAAGTAGTTAAAGACGAATGTGTGCTGAGCCGTGTCGGCAACTATGAAGCTGATGGTAAAGCCTGTAGTGGTCGAGGTAACATAGACTTTGACCGCCGAAGTATCGACGTTAGCGGCCGGGGTCACGACCGGATGCGGCGCGCCGGCATAGCTACCGCTAAAGTTTATGGTACATTGCGTACCCGCCGCCCAAGCGGCAGTACCGGTCTTGAGCGTAATCTGACCACTGGTATCGTTCCCGCTGACCGTACAGGCCGGGCTACCGCCGGTACCGGCATTGCCGCTCAAGGTAGCCGTAGTGCTACCGGTAGTGTTCCCCGTCACCACATGCCCGTTTACGGTCAAGGTGCCGTTGAATGTCGCCGACTTAACCGTCAGGTTGCCTTGTGAAAATATTTCGCTCGCTACCACGTACAAGCCTGCCGTGCGTGTAGATGTTGAGTTATTCGCCGCGCCCGTCCAGGCATATCCATACCCCTTATCACCGTATATAAAGCTGGTCGCTGCGGAACCTGCTTCTACTTGCCAGTCGGCGATGTATACCGGTGCAGTACCGCTGCTGGGTCCTATTTCAAAGCTGTTACAACTTGCACCGTGGCTCCACGTGGAGGAATAGCGCTGTGGCGTCGCTCCGGAAACGATAACATTTCCGGCTCCTGTGCCAGGTCCATCCAGCAAAGCAAGCGGTACGCTACCGCCATCCGTCCAGGCGGTAAACGACATGGTGTAGGTGCCGTTCGCCGGAATCGCACAGTTTTCACCTATGGTCGTCCAGTCGTTGTTTGGCGTTATCTTAATAGCCCTGCCGGTGGCCGTACCCGCCTGCCCCGTTAGCGCCTGCCTTGTCCCAGTTCCACGCCCAAGCGGTATGCCATTCGCGAATGTCGGATCCGGTATGTAGTTAGTGCCGGCGGCAGTCGTGATGAGATTCGCGGTCGTTAAATTACCGCTGGCGTCTATCTTGGCGACGACCGAACCATTGGTATCTTGCAATACGAGCAAATCATTCGTTGAGCCCGAGGCTTTGATGGTTACCGAACCCCCGACCTGCAGGTTTTGACCGATGATGGCATCGCCCTGGATACGTAAGGTGCCTATGCCGGTGATGTTGCCGGCAGTGATTGAGCCGCCCGCCGCACTATTGTTTTCGTCATTGGTATCGACACCGCCCTGGACGCCTACAAGGTCAAGGTTGCCGTTGATCTGCACCCGGCTCAGGCTGGCGTAGTAAACCGTGTTGCTGCCCGACCCGCCCACGACATAGACATAGCCGTTGGCCACGGCTGCAGCCTGGTACTGCCTGGATTGTGGCAGTGCGTTAGGATTGGTCTGCCAGCTACCAAGCGTGCCATTCTGATTGGAATGAGCATAGATTACGGCGGCGGTGCCGCCACCGAGGATATATAGGTTCCCATTGGCACCTACGGCTGATACGAAGTGGCGAGCAGCCGGCAACGAAACCGTGCTTTGCCAGCTACTCAGAGTACCGTTCGCGTTTATCTTAGCAAAGTAAACGGCTGTGGTGGGGCTGAAGCACAGCGGCATGCCATCGGTACAGCCACCGGCGACATAGACGTAGCCGTTAACAATTGCAGCGGAGGCCCGTGATATACCCGACGGCAAACTGGTAGTCGACTGCCATGTGCCGACAGAGCCATCACTATTGAGGTGAGCGTACTTGATACCCGACACAGACACATTGCTACCGTCAGTACCGCCTATGACATAGACATAGCTGTTGTATGTAACCGCCGTCAGCGCATCGACATCGTAGGGGAACGAGTTAGCTGCCGTCTGCCAGCTGGTAAGCGTACCGTCGCTATTCACTTTGGCGTAAAAGACATCATGTTTTCGGCCACCGCCTCCATTTTGGTCACCAGCTATAACGTATAAATAGCCGTTCGCTGCAACGCTGGCGTGTGTCTGCCGGGGCGCCGGCAGCGAAGCCGTCTGAGTCCAGCTGCCGGTAGTACCATCGGCATTGAGTTTGGCGTAGTAAACGTTCGCTGTATAGCCACCGGAGAACGAGTTGCCGCCGATGACGTACATGTAGCCGTTAGAAACCAATGTAGTATGAGCTTCTTCGGTAATAGGCAGGGTGGCTGCCGATTGCCAGGCTCCGGTCACATTGCCGGTGCCACCGAGCAATAAGACATTATTAGAACTAGCGTTAGTACCAAGCAGCTCGCTACCGGCACTATTCTGCAGACTTACATTGCCAGTCGAAACAAAATTGTTTGTAGACGTAAGCGTGCCGCTTACTCTCGTATTGTCGGCTACTACTTGCAAGAGCGTTGGCGGCGGAGTAATAGAACTGAAGTGATCGGCTGGTATTAGCGCTTTCGTTACGCTAGGCGACGACCAGGAGGCCGTAACTGCGGCTCCGCCTACGCCCTGGTAAAATTCGACGGTTATCGGCACCCATTGACCGGCAGTCATGGCAACGGTGCCGCTCCGCTCGGTTACCCCCTGATCAAACCAGTTATTGACAACCAGCTGGTTATTTATATACAAGCGCGAGCCGTCGTCACTGGCGGTGTAGAATGTGTAGGTCTCGGTATAATCGGCCTTAATCCAGCCGGTCCAGCGGCTATTGATATAATCACCATTCACTCCAGCAGGGCGGCTATTACCAAGATTAGGCCAGTTTATCGGTCCGTCTGTCCCTTGGTATGCTAAGGTACCACTGCCTACTGTTTTATAGGTGCCGCTGTCGCTGTTATACCACGATACATTGAGTCCCCCGGGCGTAATTACATCGTCGCCAGTGGGCTTACCGTCTAATTGGCTTATGGATAGTTTATCCGTCGTAAGTTGCGGAGTCGTTATGTTACCCAGGTTGTCGACACGGGTTGTCACGTTCCCGTTGGCGTCCTGGAACTGCAGCAGGTCGGCGGTCTGCTGAGCGGCCGCTTTTATCAATTCACCGACACTTGTACCATCATTATTGATAACGGAGAGTCGTGTTGGTGTGAAGTTGGCCGGTAGATCATACGTAAAACGCACACCGTCATTACTGGCGGTAAAGCAGGTATTGTTTCTAGCAGGGTCAAATGTCGCGTATTTACCACCTGGGCTCTCTATACCCTGTGTAGCACACCAATACGGCCCTGCGTTGGTGGTCTGGATATCTATATTGTTGCTGCCTTCATGAAGCTGAATCTGTGTCGTGACATGGTAACTGCCAAAACCGGCTTGGATGTTATTGTATTCGATAATGAACGTCCGGTTCGGTGCCGTACCTTGGGTCTCATACTTTATTGTGCCGCCGTTAGCAATATTAAGATACTCCATGTAGGCAGCTATCAAGCCTGTCGGGTTACCACCCGTGTTAGGTAATGTCACCGAATTGCTTCCGGTGCTGTTTTGCCCCGGCAGGAACGTCACAAAACCATCGCTAGCGATGTACAGGCTCGAATATGCCTGACTATAAAATGTGAACGGGAACGGTATAGTAATCGCGTTAGACATCGTATTGTTAGCCATGTTAAGAGTAGTCGCAGCATTGGTAAGCGTAGCTGGCGCAAACGGTATAGTAGACCTGGTATACGCGCCTGCTAATGAATAGCCGCCATTATCACCGATGCTCAGCGCACCGGTGACATCTATGCGGCTTAAGATATTCTGGCTACTGTCCTGAACTCGCAGAAAATCGCCAGATTGATTCTTGGTGCCTACCAGTACGACATCAGGGCCTGCAGGATCCTGAGTGCTCACCTGAAGTTTAGGCGCTAGCTTAGGCAGAATAAGATTGATGTGATTAGAAAAGTAATCGGCAATGATCGGAATCTGCAGACCGGTGCCCAGAAGATCAGCATATGTTAAGCCCCAGACATAATATTGCTGTCCCGGGAAGACAGTCTCCTTGGGAGCGGCAAAAGTACCGTTAGCATTGCTGATGAATGTTTCGATCCGGCCATTACAATTGTTAACGTAGCTGATGTCGGGGTGGCCGTCGCCATCCACATCCGACGCCGATACATTATAGCTACCACAGGACCTGTTGGGTAAATCAGTCAGCGTAAACGTTCCTGCACCATTATTGGTACCTATGCCACCGTTGCTAGTAACAAAATCGGGGTGGCCGTCGCCGTTGAAATCGGCGATAGCCACACCATAGCCACCATTTCCAACAGTCGTAGGAGCGCCGAACGTGCCATCACCATTGTTAGTGAGTAGTATCGTGGTCTGGCAGCTCTCGCTTAGTATATCGGGGTGGCCGTCGCCGTTGAAGTCGGCGATAGCTTGATCATAATCACAGTATGACAAATTCTGATTGATTACATATTCTGTCGGTGCGCCGAACGTCCCATCACCATTGTTAAGCAATACAATGACTTCATAGCCATCCAGAGTTGTCCCCGCTAAGTCCGGGTGGCCGTCGCCGTTTAAATCTGCGGCAGAAATCACATAGCTGGCGTAACTTGATTGTGGTGAGGTACCGACCACATATGTCACGGCATTGGCAAAGGTACCATCACCGTTATTAAACATGATGCCCACGTACCCGCTCGAATCCGGTACGGCGATGTCCGGGTGGCCGTCGCCGTTGAAGTCAGCAGTCGCTAAGTGATAATGGCAACCCGAGGCAGGATAGTTTTGGGGTGCTGCAAAATTACCACTTCCCTGATTAATAAATACTGATATCCAGTTACATGCGCCGTCGCTGATGATATCCGGACGACCATCCCCATTAACATCTAATGCTACTGAACTCCAAGGGCCGGTATTGGGTGTAAGTGAACTATATTTATACTTATCGAGAGCAGCAGGACCTAGCTGCAAGCTGCCATCACTTGTAAGGCTTGCCTGGGTAACCGATGATGCATCCACTACATTCAGCCCGGTCTTGTCAATCGTGAGGCTACCGGCGGCTGTGTTCTGACTATCTACCAAGGGCGCATAGAATTGGCCGGCACTATTGACGCCAAGTTTCACTGCACCATTGCTCGCCTGCCATTGCTGTAGATCGGCAATCTGGTTGTCCTGGGGTTGCAGGGCTAGCGTACCGTTCTGGTCAACCTTGAATACGCTCTGACCGTTGATTTGGAAGTTCGCCAGGTCGGATGTACCAATACCATTCATAAGCAGTGTGCCGTTCTGATCGAATTCAGCCCGGGTAGTTCCATTGATCTGGAACTGGGCTATCGGGCCGCTGCCTTCATCTATCGGATCACCGAATGAGCCCGTGCCTTTTACGCCTACTTGGTTTATCACCAAAGCCGCCGAGCTACTGGCTGTTTGTAGGTGTACTCCTTGCCCGTAGATTTGCCCGAAAAGATTGTTGGCATCACCGATGTTCGTACCGGCAGTAAAGGCGCCGGGCACCCGGAGGTCCGAGCCGTCTATGGTAGCGAGGGAAACAACATTGAGCGAGTCTGTCCAAGTATTACCAACATCGTAATCAACAAAGTAAGCCATCTGCGGTAAACCATTGCTGTCGAGGGCGATGGAGTTAGAGTAATCAAGGTCGCTGGCCAATGTTTTTTGGTTATTCTGGCTACAGGTGGCATTTAGGCACTGTACGTACATAAGGTGGTCGGTATTATCAAAGTAGCTATCATAAGAAATACGTGCGAGGTTGTTAGCGTCTAAAGCTATGTCTGGTGTATCATCAAGCTCATCAGTTATGAGGGTAGCGGTAGTGCTTGAACAATCAGGATCGTTACATAGAACGTAAGTGAGGTCGCTATAATCAGGACCCTCGTATACAATCCGAGCTAGCCCATCGCTACCGACAGCAATTGATGAGTAATACTTGCCTTCCCCAAATGATGCACTAACCTTTGAAGTACAGTCTAAGTTTAAACAACGAATATACTTTTGTGTCCTAACACTAGTTGGTGAATACATCACGTCTGCATACACAACCCGTGCAAAGCCGTTATTATCGGTAGTTATGGCGCCAACCTGATAGTACTCACCGATATTATTACCATTCCCGTCCTGATACGGATGCGAATCTATAGCAGAAACCGTTTTGGCAGAGCAATCCGCATTGGTACAGTGTACATAACGCAGATCTACCGGGTTTGTCGTGCCATGATAGTTATAACTGTCATAGGCAATGGCCGCGTTGCCATCCCCTGTTACCGTAACACTGCCAGCGTAGTCAGCGTCTATGCCAACCACTTGATTAGTCACATTCGTACAATCCTGGTCAAGACAGTGTACCAAACGCATTTCATCATCGTAGTTCCAGTGCACATATGATATGTATGGGTTGCCCGCGTCATCAAGTGCTATGCTCGCTGAATCAAAGCCGTCCTGAATAACGCTGTCGTCGTCTATTACAGTCGTCACATTTTGTGAACAGTTTTTGTTTTCGCAACGCACATATTTAACCTGGTACAGATTCTGGTCTACATACGCTATCCGCAGAAAGCCGTCACTGCCCATCGCCACCCAGTGGTCGTTGTCGTTGTAGGCTTGGCCGGCATCAGCTACGGCTGTGCCGAAGCTGACACCAGGAGTTAGGGTGCCGGCAGTTAAGGCGCCGGGCGTCTGGGGGAGCAAATCCCCGGTCGTGATGTGATGGTTAATTGTGTCTACAGCAAGGACATTGGCACCGTTTGCGTCTTGGATGGATAAAGCTGATGTGTCATCGGTGGCCGGCCTGATGTTGAGCTTGCGGCCGCTGAGCGTGCCGGCGATGATGGCGTCACCGTTCAAGCTGATGCTGCCGGTTTGGGCCGTGATGTTGGTTGTCTGCAGCTTCACACAGTCACTACAGCTACTGGCATTGATGTTGGTTATCTGGCTGCCGTTGCCGATGAAGTTGCCTTGGAAGTTCTGGGACACTAAGGTGCCGCCAAAAGTACCGTTGCCGGATATGTTCAAGCTGCTGCCGGTGATGGCACCGACAGTCAGGTTGCCGCTAAAGTTGGAATTGCCGGTTACAGTGAGGTTGGAGCCGTTGAAGTTAGCGGCAGAGATGCTGCCGGTAAAGTTACCATTGCCCTGGACGGTTAGGTTACCGCCAACAGTGGCATCGGCTTTGACGACCATGCCCTGCAGAGTAGTGGTACCGTTAACCGTCAGGTCCTTTTCGATGGTCGTGTTTTGGGTTACATGCAGGTTGGAGTTGATGGTCAGGGTCCGGCCTGAAGGTGAGGTTTGGGTAGCGGATTTGGTATGCGGCGTCTGGGGTTTAGGATGATGTTTGGATGACAGGAGCAGGGCTAAGATACCGGCAATAAGCAGGATAAGAGCTACCGAGCCGACGATCAGGACCGTCCTCAGGTGCGAGCGGTATAGCTTGGCCATGGAGCCGGAGACATGGACTTCGGGTGATGGCGAGACGGCGGCATTACTGACGATGGGGCCGGTGGCGCTGACTGCGTCTTGCGGAGGCGATTCCAGGCTTTCTGAACCGGTGCGCTGTTGATAGGCCTGATACGTTTCGGGCTCGTCGTTAGATACTTCGGCATTACCAGCCGAAGCATCAGCTGAACCTATATCGTCACTAGGACTATTTTTGCTATCTTGCATTTTTGTTTATTTTATGTGAGCTATACCTATTATGGGGCCGATGGCCTTATATTTCAACTCTAGCCGACAGGGAGTACAGGCAGGACTATTTTTCCGTTGTCAAAAAGCTTACAGTTTTGCACTAATCGGCACATGCCAAAAACATAAGCGGTAGATTCGCGCTTTTTTCAACTCCCCTAAGTGCTCGGCCCAGATATATCTGTTGTCTTTTCTACAAAATATAGATTTCAGCCATAAGCATTGGCAATACTTATCCACAAGTAAAATCGAGGTTCCGAAGCTGAGTACAAATTTACAGCCCGGGAGCTGGCGGATAAGGCGACGGCGGCACCTGAGAAGGATCGGCAGGAGACGATGGATCAGCCGGCGAGAACGGATCATTGGCCGGAGCCGCTCCTGGACCAGGCGCCGGGAATGTCGGCTGGGTCGGCGGCGGCGAGGGTGGTTGCGGTTGGTATGGGCCGGCTGGGCCGACGGGTGGCGTCGGCGGCGTGGCCG
>CAZXCS010000025.1:0-8633 GCA_964639195.1 uncultured Candidatus Saccharibacteria bacterium
AGTTGATGCTTTTGACCATTATCACCGACCGGAACGAGCCGTCGTTCATGATGACAATACCATCGCGGACTTCGGCGATCTGCAGTGAATTCTGGGTGCTGTTGGAGTTGGTTTTTGGCTTGACGGGCATGGCGCCGGGAGGCACGGTGCCACCGACCGGCACTGGTGCGGGAGCCGGCGGTTGGATAGGTGCAGGGTTCGGCGCCGGAGGCGGTGTCGTGGCGACCGGCGCGGGGAGGGGAGCCGGTAAACTTACCTGCTGGGGCTGGGGCGCAGGTGCGGCCGCTGGAGCCGGGCGTTGCGACGGAACAGACGCAGTGTAGGCGGGAGCCCCAAGGCCAAAATCGGCACGCGGCTGGCCGGCAGCGACAATCGGCGTTGGTGCATAAGCTTCCGCTTGTGTCGGGTCTCCCGGCACCGGCGGTGTCGGATTATCAGGCGCTGAAGGATTCATCGCCTTACTCCGTAAGCCGTGACCAATGGATTAGCGTAGCGGAATGACAACTTCATCCTCACCCCCAACCTTCTTTTTATGAACTTGGCGCGCGATAGTCGCCACGTCCAGGTCGTCGTTATTTGCCAGCGATAGTATAGCAGGATCCGAGCTTGTCGTGCCGGCTAGCGGCTGGGGTTGCGCCGGTTGGGTGCCCAGCGGCTGCAGGGTGTGCATATGGCCGTAAGCGGCTGACTGCGTGCTCTCGGCCTGTTGCTTGTGCCGGGTAACGAAGGCTTGCTCTTCGGCTGTCGGCTCGGCGGCGGCCACCGGAGCAATCGGGTGGATCGGTGCGGCGGTGGGGTCGCCGGCCATGAACCAATAATCAGCCGGTGTTGCCGGGTTGGCTTGCGGCGCATCCCTGACGGTTGCTGCACCCTGCCGGGCGCGGTTCATTTCATCGAGCAGTGTTTGACGGTGTGCTGCGGTTGAGCGGTCGATCATCGTCGTGAACTGCTGGGCGATCGGATTACTGCTGGCATCCATAATGTCATCGCGGGCGGTTATATCATTGTCGGGCACCGGACGAGGCATTGTATCGATATCTACCAGACGGTCCGACTCGACACCGGCCATCGGGTTGTGGGTATAGCTGTCAACGTTGATGTTTTTGATTGCCCAGCCGCGGCTGTCGATGGTATTGGCCAGGGCTTTCAGACGACTTTTGACTTCGCCCTGACTTAGCCCATCGGTGTAGACGTGCTGGATTTTTTTAGGCACGGTGATAGTCACCAATTCCTTAACGCCGCTTTGGTTCCAAATACGCAGGTGCGGCTTGAACCAGAACCGCAACTTGGCCAAGGCCCAGACCTCAGTCGACTGGTCGCCGTGAAAAGGAAGCGCGAAAAAGCCTACCAACAGTGTCGGCGGCAACAGGAAAATCAGCAGGAACGGCACCTTGAAGAGGCACAAAAAGTCCAGATACAGCAAAAAGGCCGTGACCAAGGCAAAGATAAATTGCCGCAGCGTCAGCGGCCCAAGGATATGGTCCTCGGCCTCAATGTCCTGAATCAATTTATATGTCGCCACTATGCTATCAGTATAGCAAACATAAGGGGTGTAGATCGAAAATAGCCAGCTTAATTTATCAGTACGGAATATCCAAACCAGAAATGTCTTTAATTTCGGTTTGTAATGTATTTGACTGTCCGTGACCGTAGGAAACAGGGTAAAGATTGCCCGCGTCTAGGACGGGATAGACAAGTTCTGGATCAGGCAAGGTGCAGTAGCCGGAGAACGTACGCTCAGCATAGTCATCGTGCGGCTCATGGGTCTCCTTGCCGCGTCCTTTGTGTGCGCCTCCACCTGCGGGTTTGATCAACATACGCAGCCTGCCGTCATTACATAGCAGCACGGGAGTTCCATACTGCGCGACATTCAAATAGCCAATACGGTAGCCCACGATCGGGTTATCATCCTGATCCCTAAGAATAGGGTCAAGTTTCTTTTTGGATCTGAACCAATGAAAGGTAGTTTCTTCATGTCTAACTTCTGTGGCCCCGGGCCAAGGGATAGCCTTGCCCCGGACCTCGTGGGCGTCGGCCGCTGCTTTTAACCTGGCGTAATAAACCAAATCTCTGGGTGAAGCATAATATTTTGGGTCAGACCCACTCGGATCGCGGGCAAATCTAGCAAGAGACCTTCGTAATCTATCTAGAGCCGGGAGGCGTTCGAAAGGGTCTTTGTCAGAAAACCGTGGGTTTTCTGCTTGAAAAGCCACGGCATGTTTGCCAAGAGTAGCCGGGTCAATTTGTAATATGCCATTCCCTTCATCTTCAGGTGTGGAATGTGGATCATCAGGGGCGGCGTTACCGGGAGATACCATATCAATATAATAGCATAAACATTAGCAAAATACAAGTCAGTTTCAGCTCGCAGATGTCAAGCAAGGTCTGCTATTGCGGACCGGACCGCTAGGGTTGTTGTTGACCCTGTTGTTGCTGCTGATCTCGCTGCTGCCTCGCTTGGTCCTGCAAAGCGGCTAACTGATCTTGCGGCATTGATGAATACTTCTCGCCCACCAGTGTCTTAACGTAATCAAAGGTAGTTGGGGTTATTTGAGCAGTTGGCGGGGGTTTAGGCATTACTACCCCACCTGCGGTCGGTGGAGTTGCTTCTACCGGGCCCTCTGCCCGTACCGTTTGAGCTGGTGCGCCCGGCTGAGGAGATGACAGGAACTTGTTTAACAATTCTCGACGATCGCCGATATCCATTGCGTCTTGGTAGGCCTTCTTGTTGTCAGTCGTTCCGTAGCCGATGTCAACATTATTTTTAAGGTCGAGTACGACCGAGGCTGCTTGAGCCGCTGCCGAAAAATCAACAGAGCCTGGGTCAGCCTCGTACTTCTCGAGCATTCTCATGGCATCATCAACCCTGCCCCGTACTTCCCTTGAAGGTGAGCCCGAGAGTACCGATAAACCGGTGTCGCCGCCGGCGCCAGACATAGTAGCTGCGTCGAGAACTTTGTCGTAATTCGGGACAATTTCTCCCTTGTGTTTTTTCACAACGGCATCAGCAAGGGCTCCCCGATTATCCTGGGATGGCGATAGAGACGACCGACCGCGCTGCTTACTGACGCTGCCTACTTCTGACATCAGGTTATAGGCGCTACTCGTGCTGCCTTCGCTGACCCAGGACGCAATGTTACCCATATCCTCAACATTCCGGATTGCAGTGCCGTCTGCGCCCATTGCCACGAAGGCGGCCGCAGCCCGACCGGAGTTATAGCCGCCGACATTTCGCATCCTCGCCTGGGCGTCAGCAATCTTATCCTCAAGATCTTTCCCTTCGAACTTCCTGTTATATTCATTTTTATCACTGGAGTACCATCCTCTTAATTCTTTTACCGCTTCAGCTTCGTTACCATGGTGCTTAGCCGTCAAGGTCATCAAGCGCATGAAGCCATTACTGGTAGCGTTTTTCTGGAAAGCCTCTTCTTTTAAGGCCGCTTCTTTACCTGCCATCAGGTGAGCCTCAGCGGCCGTCTGGCCCCTCGCGCCAAAGCCATAGCCGCCACGGATACCGGAAGTGGCGTGTCTACTGGCAACGTTCATTGCGCCGGATACACCACGACCCATCCTGTTGAGCCGGTTAAATCGAGCGGGCACAACATTGCCGAATCCGCCAGTGTGGGCTTTGTGGGTGAAGTCTTCTCGGCCTTTCTTGCCCCGTTGTTGGCGGTAGTTGCGCAGGCGGTCGAAGCCACCACGGCCGCGGTCATTGACGAAACCGCCGATGTTGCGGATGGCGCCGCCTGCGAGTTTGAAGGTTGCCGGGATTAGGAAATACGGCGCGAAGTAGGCGGCGAAAGCGGCAAAGCCCCAAATTAAACCTTCCGGACCGCCGCCTCCTTGGGTGGCCTGGCTGTTGGCTATCGCCGAAAAGACGCGGCCGCTAGCAATCAGGCCGGCAATCAGCGGAAACATCAACAGTGCTTTACTGAACGAATCCCACCATATGTGATATGTCTTCTGAGTATTCGGCAGTATATAGCATACGATGGCGATAGGGGCCAAAATAATCAGCAGCGTTATGGCAACCTGCCGCAGGATCAAAACCAGCAAAGCGACTACGATAGCCAAAGCAGCCGTACCGAGCATGGCTAATATAATCCCTGCGCCGCCGAATACAAGCCATACCGCAGTAACCGTAACCCCGGCGACAGCGCCGATACCGCCTACGAGGAATTGTATATTACCACCCAAGTTTATGCTGATGCTGTTATGAAGGTTGATGAACGGGTCATAGATCAAGTGACGAATCCCTATGCCAAGGTCGTTGGACAGAGTGACCATGAACTGCATCAATGGCAATGACACCGTAATGCCTACAGCTGCTATCAACAGCCGCGGCAGCACCTTGCGCAGGGTATACGCATCAAGTATCTCCGCACCGAGCGCCTGGGCGATGAGCATGACCAGACCGCCGATGACCATCAGGCCCAACGCAATGTTCCTGAACGATTGCCAGGCTGTGTAGTAGGCCCGGCAAGGATCATTGGCAGAGCTGTTCTTACCGCAGAAAATCGTATTGGTTTTAACTTCCAGCTGATTGGTAATGACGTTGTCGGCCTTGCCCACAAACTCAGCCATCATAGTAACTATTGGACAAATTACCCATGACAAAGGGTTACCATTATAGTCACAACCCAACTGTTTGTTACCACCACCGGTGGTGCTCGCGCCGGTACTGGCGGTGGTGTCCGTGCTTGTGCCCGGGCTTCCGAGAATAAGTTGATTCCCAAGATCAGAGATGTGACAGTTCTTGGCTACATGTAGGTTTGCAAATTGAGAGTCGTCACCGTTTGCCTGCAAGCGACCGATCGGATCTAAAACCAAATATGCTTCAGCGTGATTTGGGTCGCCGGGGTCCAAGTATAGCAAGGCGTTAGAACAACCGGTTTTGG
Source organism: uncultured Candidatus Saccharibacteria bacterium (assembly GCA_964639195.1). Classification (GTDB taxonomy): domain Bacteria; phylum Patescibacteriota; class Saccharimonadia; order Saccharimonadales; family UBA4665; genus DASZPJ01. The sequence continues at coordinate 4,899 of CAZXCS010000025.1, forward strand.
TACTGCTCTGGTATAAAGTCTGAGCCGGCACATTAATAGCTGGCGAGTAAGTAGTCTTATCGCTGATCGAAGCGATATTATTGCCGTCCCACTTTAGATCTGCTAGTGCCGCCGAGTCTGGATTGTCTATCGTGATCTTTTCGAGAGCACCAAGCTGGCAGTTGCCGGCGGTGCCGATGGTAAAGCCGACTTTGAAGGTTGCCGATATTGAAGCTGCACCGCTTGGGGCTTTACTGAGATTAATACCGTACCTAATGCCGCCGTCAACACCACCCTGGTCCGAGACGGTTCCTGGATCACAGAGGCCGGAAGACTTATCAGGGGTATAGTTCCAGTGGCTGTCAGTGATATCGCCGTCCGTGAATGTCACCTTACCGGCAGAACCAAAGTCGGCCGTAATGTCCGAGCGGTCGGCAAACGTGAAGGTTGCACCCGCAAAATCATTGTTACTCGTAAAATCAGCCGCAGCCCGCGCCGGCCATAGGCTGCTGGCGGCGGAGGTGATGAGCAGCAACAGAGGTGCTAAATAAAGTAGTCGACGCATTTTTATCTTCTCATATAGTACTCCTAATAATATAGCATAAGCTAGATGAAAAAATCGGCGCCTTGCCTGTTGGCAGGGCTTGCCAGAGTCTGAGGTTCACGGTATAGTTTATTAAAATGCTAAAAAAATACAAAAATGCAAACATTATCTTCCAGTTAGCACTCCTGTTTGGTCTTGTCGTGCTGCTCTCCCCTTTGCATGCTTCTGCCGTAAGGCCGGCCGATGAGGGTGGGCCGGCCAGCGCCCCCGCCGGAACGTGCCAGCATGTCGTTTATGTTGGCAGTCAGCAGGACTCGAACGACACCACGGCCTGTACCAATGATGACTACAAAACCGTGCTTAATTCACACATCCAAGGTGTTACGAAAAGTAATGAAAAAAATTATTGTTATAGGATTACTGAGCGTATTGGCGGCGCCGGAGGAAGCAATGCTCAGAAAGTCGACTGTTCTAGCCTGACGCTCACTACCTGCGCATCGCTTGGCGAAACAGGCACATACCCCAACTGTAATAGTGGTGGCAGCGGTGGTGGCGGTAGCAGTGGTGGAAGTGGTGGCGCTAGCGCTAGCAATTGCAATGTCAACAACCCGCCGGCCATCTGCACCGACCCGGCGACCGATTGCAGCACGGCCAAGGGCGGCAAGTGTGATTTCATCGGTAAATATATCAACCCGGCCATCAACACCCTGACGGTACTTTTCGGTCTGCTCGCGGCCATATCGATAATCCTTGGCGGCATCAATTATGCGACTAGCGAGGGCGACCCGCAAAAAGCCTCCAAGGCCAAACGGCGCATCGCCAATACAATTATCGCTATCGTGGCCTACATGTTCCTCTACGCTTTCCTGCAATTCATCGTGCCCGGGGGGATATTCAACTGATGAACCGCTATGCCCACTTTTTCATCTCGCAACGACTAGCTAAAATCGTGTTCGGCTTGACCATGCTGCTGATGCTGACACCCGCAACCGCGCTGGCCAAGTCGGATGCCACTACCGGCCGTGTGTCCGTGCTGCCGGTGACGGTAGCTAGTGTGGCCCAGGACTGCACAAAGCCGTTTTTCGGACTTGAGCCATGGTACAACTTCTTGCCGGACGATGATTTTTACGGCAGCAACAACCAAAATGTTAACCCATGCTCGCTGAAGTGCTTCAACCTGACCGAGCAACCGAAAGCCAACGATTGTGGCCAAACCAAGAGCGACCTGCCGTTGATCCTGCTGGCGGTTATCGACGACTTACTGCGGATCACCGGCATGGTGGCAGTAGCCTTTGTGCTGTACGGCGGCTTCCAGTACGTCTCCAGCCAGGGGAATCCGGACGCCACGACGAGGGCCCAGGGCACTATTCTCAACGCACTAATCGGCTTGGCGCTGGCTATCGTATCGATTTTGATCGTATCATATATAGGTAACGCGGTCGGGGGCTGAACATGCTGCAAAGTACTATCATCAACGTCATCTTCGCTATGAGCGGCATTAGCCCGGGCGGTCTGCCAAACACAACGGCTGATAAGCCGCACATTGAGCGAATTATGAACATCGCCCTCAGCTCGATCGGTGCCCTGGCGCTGCTGATCATAACCGTTTCCGGCTTCCGCTACATTACGGCGGCCGGTGACCCGCAAAAGTCGGCCAATGCCCGCAACGGCATCATCTATGCTCTTGTAGGATTAGTCGTGGCTATCCTGGCCGACGCCATCGTACTGTTTATCGTTAACAGGCTGAATTCGGTATGAACCGGTTGAAGCAGCTATTGCCGGCGGTGCTTTTAGGCATGTGTCTTTTGCTGGCTCCGGCGGTCGCCACTGCTGAAGATTTATTTGCTGGCGGCAAGGCCGGGGTTGATTGTAGTCCGAGTTCGTCTGCCAGCACGTCGGCTGTCTGCCAACAGCACACCAACAAAGATAACCCTTTGACCGGTTGTCCCAGCAAATGTGGCAGCGGCATCTTCTATGACGCCACCAATATCATCAGTGTTGTCGCCGGCGGCGCCGCGGTGATCGTCATGATCGTCGGCGCGTTGCGTTTCGCCACCTCCGGCAGCAACGTGAGTACTTCGTCACGAACTGACACCGATATCGAAAATGCCCGCCGGACCATCGGCGGCGCTGTGGTCGGCCTGGTCATCATCATACTGGCCCGGACCTTGGTCTTATTTGTGCTCAGCAAACTATAAGGAGAAACTATGAAACGGATGATTTTAGCAATACTGGCAACCCTCGCCCTGGCGGTCGGCCCTGCCCTAACACTCAGTGGTGCCGCCTATGCCGCCTGCGGCAACGATACAAATGCCAAGGGCCAGGTCCTGAACGGGATCGGACAGACCAGCCATGACTGTACCGATAACGGCGTGACGAACACACTGGGCACCGTCGTCAATATTTTGAGTCTGGTGGTCGGTGCCGTAGCGATCATCGCCATCATTAGCGGTGGCTTCAAATACATAATGTCAGGTGGTGATGCTAACAAGGTTGGCAATGCCAAGAGTACGATCCTCTATGCACTGGTCGGTATTGTGGTGGTTGTGCTGGCCCAATTCATCGTCAGGTTTGTGATTACGACTTCCAGCAGTGCCGCTCATAATTGTAAGTCTAGTCAACACTATGATGATGCCACTAGCAGCTGTGTGAGCAACTGATTGCATAAGCTTGATTCGGGCGAAGCAGTGTAGTATAAGTTAAGTAAAAGTTAACGAAAGGCTAGAAGTAATACTATGATTCAGAAAATTCGAAAGTTCATTGTGATAGGCCTTGCAAGCCTTACCCTTCTGTCCCCGGCGGCAGCCGTACCGTTGGTCGGCGGCATTGCCTCGGCTGATATTCAAAACAGTCTATGTCAGGGCGCGGATGCAGCCTCCCAGGCTAATGGCGGTCAAGGTGCCTGTGACACCACGGGTGGCGACACCGGTGCCAGCGGCATCAAAGGAATTGCCCAAAAAATTACCAATGTCTTCTCGATCATCGTCGGCGCGGCCGCGATCATCATGATCATTTACGGCGGTTTCCGCTACATCACCTCCGGCGGTGATAGCGGTAAAGTTGGCAATGCCAAGAACACCTTGATCTACGCAATTGTTGGTCTGATCATCGTGGCGTTGGCTCAGCTGATCGTGCGTTTTGTCATTACCCAGGCAAACAACAGCACCGGAAATTTCTAAACAATAGACTGGCAATTAAAAAGCCCCGGAATG
>CAZXCS010000026.1:0-8063 GCA_964639195.1 uncultured Candidatus Saccharibacteria bacterium
GATAACCATATTCGTACCGTTGCTGGCAGTAGCCGCTTGCAGGCTCATGGCATTTGTAGCACTTGGTTGGGCCATGGGTCCGGACGATGTCGGTGCAGCCGAACTGCTCACTTCGACATTATCAGACAATGTCGGCAGGCTCGTCTGTGGGGCCATAGTTAAAGCCGGCAAGTTGTCACTGTCGGCCGCACTGTCAGACGCAACGCCCGATACCGCCAGGGTTCGGCCGGCAGGCTTGGCTTGAGGGTGCATAAGTACGTAGCTGTAGCAAAAAGCGAGGGTGATAAGCATGGGCGGGAGCAAAAGAATGCCGTTGCCGCCACGGATTTGCTGGAGAGTATTAGTTACAGCGTAAGCCAAATAGTGCCTCCGGCTTTTAGGTGCCATTAATTAAACTTTACTATAGCACTTATGCTCTGACTCTCTGTAAGCTTTCTCACAAAATAAAGACATCACGGTAGTGCTAGACAAGAGCTTCCGGAGTGATGGGGCTGCCAACCGGATCGAGGCGATAGCCAAGTCCGTGAACTGTTTTAATGCACGGCTCCTGGAACGGCCGGTCGACCTTGTCGCGCAGGTACTTGATGTGCACGTCAATCGTGTTGGTCCAATTATCGTCGCCGCTGTCCCAGGCGTAGCGCGTCAGCATTTCCCGGCTGACGACCGTGCCGGCGCGCAACATCAGGCATTCCAAAATAGCGAATTCCTTGCGCCGCAGATCGATGATGATACCACCGCGGCTGACCTGCCGGCTGGCCCGGTCGAGTGTCAACTCGCCCACGGCCAGGTCGGGAATAGCATGGTTTTGCTCGACGGCCCGGCGTTGCAAGACCCTTAGACGCGCCTTCAGCTCACCGAGGCTGAACGGCTTGGTAAGATAATCGTCGGCGCCGGCGTCCAACAGTTTGATTTTCGTGAGGACATGGCTATCGGTGCTGATAACTAAAACCGGGGCGATGATGCCCCGGTTTCGTAATTCCTCGCAGACGGCCAGGCCGGAACTATCCGGCAAATGCAGCTCCAGGATAATAATGTCATATGGTTCGGCTTCGGCTAGCTTCAAGCCCTGCGCTGCGGTCGTGGCCAATTCGATCTGATAAGTGGTCTGCAATGCCTGGGCCAGCGGGTCGGAGATAGCCCGGTTATCTTCGATCAGTAATAATTTCGTCGTTGCCGACATGCTGTCATTATTACGCATAAAAATTAAAAATATATTAAATTAACATATTTTTGCTGATAATAGCAAAAACATGTAAAAAAGTCTATACACAAACAATGTTTGATTATCTGGCTACTCAGCCTGTAAATCACGTCGGTTGAAGGCAGCCATGCCGATCACAGCCAGAACCAGGCCAATCGCCACCAGTGTTATATCGGTGTGCCAGGTTGGATCTAAGGCCGGCGCCAGGGCGACATGGTGCAGGATGGCGGTGTCCAGCAGCCAGTGATTCAGATTTATGCCCGAGCTGAGGAGCTGCATCATGAACGACCAGGCGACGACGCCATAGCCTACAAGGGTGGTGTGCCGGGGCAGTACGCCGAAGGCGAAAATGGTTATGCCCATCAACAGCAGCACTGGTGACAAGCCATTGACTGCAGCTAAGAAGATCTGATGATAACCTACACCGGCATGCTGGCTGGTTTCGGCCAGCCAAACCGTAAGGCTGGTAATGCCGGCGGCCAGACAGATCATAATCAGGACGATCAAGAATCTGCCGCCGAGCCAGCGCAGACGGCTAACTTTTCGCACCAGGAAATTATCGAGGTAGCCCTGAGCTTCATCCTCGCGGATAGCCCCCAGAGCGCTGGCAGTGTAAAGCATCAGCAGATTCATGATCATGAAAAAGACGATGCCTAGGAAAGTGGCTGCGCCATTAATTTTGGCTGCGCCGGCCAGATGGCCAAGCGTCTGACTGGCGGTCGCTGACTGCTCCAAGGCTTGGGCTGCTGAATTAGCCAACAAACCGAAAAGTGTCGAATAGACTATCAGAGCCGCCAGCCACCCAAGATTGGCGGGGCGTGTCAAACGAACGGCGGCCCTAAAAGGGGACTTCAGCAAGGCCACATGCGGCTCGGCGCTATCTTTGTCGGGGATAATACTGGCACCCAGATCCCGACGGCCGGCCAGCCAGATGGCCAGCCCGCTGACGGCGGCTATCAGCAAACCGATCGGTATGAGCCACACGGCGTGGGTTTGGTAGAGCGGCTGGCTCTTCTCGATCCAACCGAGAGGTGTGAAGTTGAGCAGCCAGTGGGCGCTGGTGGTATCGGCGGTTGCCCGGAGCAGGAAACTGACACCAAAAACGGCCGCCGCTACTCGGGTTGCTGCCGCTCGCGTCGGCAGCAGTTGACTGGCCAGGCTACCAATGGCAATGAACATGGCAGCTCCGCTCACTGCTATCAGGGCAAAGAATAGAGCAGCCTGAGCGGTGTAATTCACTGTCGTAACCCGACCGACACTGATAAAAACAGTAGCGATCAGGATGAAAGCAAACAGCAGCCCCATCCCTAGCCCCAGCAGGGTGTGAAGAGCGGCTCGTCGCTGCGTGGTTTGCCCGGCGAGTAGGATTTCCAGGCGGCCATTGTCTTCCTCGCCTCGGAAGCTCCTGGTGGCTACCAGCAGACCCCAGATAGCGCCAATAATGGCAAAGATACCGAGCGCGTTCCAGGCGGTGAAGCCAGGTACGTGGTCAATGCCATGTGGCACGCCCAGCAGAACGTTCAGACCGATGTTGTTGTGGAAGGTAGCGGCTAACTGCTGGCGCTCAACCAGTGTCTTATAAGCCGAGGCATAACCCAGCGCTTTGCTGGCGACTGTAATGCCGAACAGGAGAGCAATGAAAGTGGCGCTGCGGGCAGTTCGGGTAGCAGTGAGGCGGGTAATGACCGTACCTGACCAGCGGAAACGTTTGAGCTTCCACGGTGTGGCGGCAACAGTATTCATCTTAGTTCTTTCCGGAGCCCTCACCGTACAATGACAGAAACAATTCTTCGAGCGATGGCTCGCGACTGAGCAGCGTCTTGGGCTGGTGCTCAGCCAAGACCGCCAATAGCGGCGCGATCGGTCCGTGCACCTGGCAGGTAAGCTGGTGGCCAACAACGTGCACATTACTGACCCCTTCAATCTTGGCCACGGCTGGCGGCTTACTGGCGAATGTTGCTTCTACGGTTACGGCCGACAAGTGTCGCATCTCGGCTAAGGTGCCAAGTTCCACCAATTTTCCGGCCTGCAGGATGCCCACCCGGTCACAGAGGGCCTCCACTTCCGATAGTATGTGCGATGACAGAAAAATCGTCTGGCCGTTCGCCTTGGCCTCCAGGACGCATTCCCGGAAGACTTCTTCCATAATCGGATCCAGCCCGTTGGTCGGCTCATCCATTACAAGCAGGTCGGCCCGGGTCATGAAGGCGCCGATCAAGCTAATCTTCTGTCGATTGCCCTTGGAATAGGCCCGGACCTTTTTAGACGGATCGAACTGGAATAGTTTGATGAGTTTGTCGCGGTAGGCTTCGTCTACGGAGCCGTGGACCTTCGCCAGCAAATGCAGGGTTTCAGCACCGGTAAGGCTGGGCCAGAAGGCGGCTTCACCGGGGATGTATGCCAGCCGCTTGTGAGCGCCGACCTTATCGCGCTGGCTATCGATGCCGAAAATTTCCGCGTGCCCGCTGCTCGGTTTTATCAACCCAAGCAGCAAGCGGATGGTAGTTGTCTTGCCCGACCCGTTCGGGCCTAAGTAGCCGAGGATTTCACCCTGCTCGACGGTCAAGTCCAGCGAATCGAGGGCGGTAAAATCGCCGTAACGCTTGGTGAGTTGGCTGATTGCAATGGCGGTTGGCATGGTGGTAGGTGTTTCGTCTATTGTAACCTGCCCAACCACTGTGTGTCCAAGAGGGGCTGATTAGCTCCTAGCTTTTCCGGGCTTTGTCGGGCCGAAAAGCTGGGGCCATAAATCATGGGCGACCTTGTGGCCTATGACTTTAGCCAGGCCGTCCAGATCGGTAATTACAATCCGGTGGTCGTCGTTGTAGGTCAGGATGCCGTGGCGTTTGAACCGGGCAAAGACGCGGTTAACGGTTTCGCGGCTGGTGGCTACCGACCGCGCCATATCGCGGTTGGTCAGCGGCACATCCAGAATGTAGGTATCGCCGTCGCGGATGCGGTAACGGTTGAGCAGGGCGAGCAAGCGATAGGCAATCCGCTCCGCCGCATCGGAGTATAGCAAGTTGTCGATCTGTACGGCATACAGCTTGAACAAGCCGACCGTGCGCTCCAGCAACTGGTAGGAAATATCGGCCCGACTTTGAACAAAGGCCAGAAATTCGGGTTTCGGCAGCAGCCAGAAGACCGCTTCATCCATCGTTTCATAATAGACGTTGCGCAGGACGCCCTCGACGGCCCACATTATCGGGAACACATCGTCTGGCCCATAGAAGAGATGGTCGTGCTCACTGCCGTCATGGGATAGGGAATAGACCTTAACCAGTCCGCTTTCGTCGAAGTAGACCCCTTGCGGCTCATCGCCCGGCCGGAGCAGGATTTGGCCTTTGCGGTAGATATGCCGCCGGCCATGAGTCACGAAGTAGTCCTTTAAGCCGATACTGTCGTTACGCATTGCCTCTTACCCCAGTATGCGCAGCCGACTATACGCTCTGGTTATTATTTTGACAAGCGATTTGTCGATGCCGGAGATTACTGGTGGGCAGCTTCGGCGGCTTTGCAGCGACAAGTGGCTAGGTCGGAACGCATCACTGACGTATAATCGAGTGTGCAATGGATCAAACAGGATCGTTAAACAAAATCGTCATTGTCGAAGATGAAGCGGCCTTGGCCGACATCTACAAAACACGTCTCGAGCTGTTGGGCTATACCTGTTTTGTGGCCCATGACGGCATCGAAGCCCTCTCCGTCATTGAGCGAGAGCGCCCGGACCTGGTGCTACTGGACATTATGCTTCCTAAGGTCGCCGGCGACCAAATCCTCAAAGTGCTGCGGGCCACGGAATGGGGCAAAGCCATCAAAGTGCTGGTAGTCTCCAACCTCAACGAAGCCGATGCCCCGCCGGGAATCCGCGAGCAGGGCATCGAGGGTTATGCCGTGAAAGCCAATATGACGGACGACCAGCTCGACAAAATGGTTGATGACATCCTCAAACCGGCCGACCAAAAAGAGAGCGTCTCGCTCGAGACGCCTGAACCGCCGGCAACCCCGCCGGTTACGCCGGTACCGGAACCACCGGCCACCGTCTAGCTACGGTGAAACCCTGAAGCTGCCGTAGACGTGCTTCTCGTCGAGGTGGTCGTGGAAAGTATACGTGCCGGTTTTGACCAGGCTGATGGTGAGGCTCCGGCCTTCGGCGACTAACCGTTCGGACACGCCATCATAGGAAATGTGATGTTCGTGCGGCCCGAACGCCAGCAGCCGCTGTTCGGCGTCGAAATTAGTGATCGTCAAGCTGTCGCAGCGATGGGCGTCGGTCTGCTGCGGCGTTACCGTATTGTTGGCAATCATTACGTAGTACGTTGTGTGGCTGCCGCGGCACGCCGCCACGTTGTCAGCTGCCAAGTAGCCCGTGGCCAGCCGGTAGGCGCCGAAACAGACTGCCAGCAGCAGCAGCGCGCAGGCCAAAACCAGACTAATCGAGCGCAGGCTCTTCATTACAGGCTAGTATAGCCCAGGATTTCCCGATCTGCCTAACCGGTTGTGCTTGGCCGGGCTAGCGGTGTGTAAAATTTCCACCATCTGCCCGCCCAGGATAGGCTTATAATTGAGCGTTATAACGTAAAAGGGGACGAAGATGGCCATCAAGAAGTTTGCGACACATTTATGGTTCGATACCCAAGCCGAGGATGCAGCCAAGCTGTATACCAGCTTGTTCGAGAATTCCAGCATCGATTCGGTCAGCCGTGCGCCAAAAGGCATCCCCGACGTCAAAGCCGGCAGCGTCTTCATCGTCGACCTGACGATCATGGGCCAGAAATATATTTTCCTGAACGGCGGGCCCCTGTTCCCGTTTAACTCGCAGGTGTCGCTGTATGTCCAGTGCGAGACCCAGGCCGAAGTCGACAAATACTGGAACGCGCTGCTCGCCGGCGGCGGTAAGCCGGTGCAGTGCGGCTGGCTGACCGACAAGTTCGGCCTGAGCTGGCAGATTATTCCGGAGCAACTCGAAAAGCTGATGAATGATTCCGATCCGGTGGTGGCCAACCGCGTCACCCAAGCCATGCTCAGGATGGTCAAAATCGACATCGCCGAGCTGGAGCGGATCGCTAAGACTCGATAGCAGCAGGGTTTGTAAGCCGCCTAGGCGGCGCGGCCGCTGGTCAGTCGTCTTTGTCGGAGGAGCTTCTGGTACTCCTCGCGCTCGCCGAGCCAGAAGCTGAATGCCATCAACACTAAGATTGCGTAAGCTGGCCACGCCAGCCACAGCCACTGGCCATGCCGGGAGAAAAATCCCGATCCGTTAGGTTGCGTCGGCAGGGCGAAGCCGCCGGTACCCGGTACTTTGATTAGCGCCGCCAGTTGTAAAAACGCTTGTTGTCCCTTGGCATCGGTCGCGTGAATGCGCACCGGGTAATAGCCCGATTTTTTGTAAGCATGCTCGAGCTGGAGCGTCTGGTTCGCATCGAGCAGCCGGCTGGACTTGCTGCCGTCACCCCAGTCCACTACCAGATAGAATGGCGGTTGCCCACCCAGCACCGTGACCGACCAGTTGAAGGTAGTCTTGGGCGCAAAGGCCTGGAAGTGAAACTCGCTTGACAGGAACAGCGGCAAGGTGTGGCCGGCAGCAGCCGGGCCGGTGATGGTAATGCCCCCGGGACGAGTCGGCCGTTTGGTGATCGGTGGCTGGGCCGGCTGGGGAGCCGGCGGGCTGTACGTTACGTGCACGCTCGGCGTGACCGGCCCGGGATCATCGGTGATGTTATAATCCTGTGCCCTCAGGACGTTTAAACCTTCCATCAGGCCGGTCTGGATATCGAAGGTGCCGTCGTTGCTACACCAGGCACTGCCGTCGAAGGCGTTGTTGAGGAACAGCTTGACATATGAACCCTGGGGACAGGTGCCGTGCACCGTGATCGGCACGCTGGTGATGACTTGCCCGTCGACGGGATAGGTGATGAATGCTCCCTCGGTGAGCGGTGCGGCCGGTACCCGGGCATTGACGGTGTAGGAAAGAGCTACGGTCCTCACTGTCCAGGCGGTGATGAGCACGCCGACGCACAGCAACCCGAACACGGTGACGGGGTGCAGCAGCAACCGCCGGTGCACGGCCTGCTTGCGCCTTACGCTACGTTTCAGGCTGGCCCGCTGGTGGTGCGTGGTTCGGACCGGTCGCCGGACTGCCGTCCGGGCCCGGCTGGTTTTGCTGGGGCGCCGTGCGGCGCCGCGTGTTTTTGTTTTCATGCAACTGCTTATATTATTAAACAATAAGCGGAATAACGCCAGAGGATTTATCATAAAAGGAATTGCAGTATAATCAGGGTACTACTAATCAAGGACACCTATGGCAGACCAAGACACCTCACCGGCACCAAAACCAACCAAGGGCTACGGCAAGCGCTCGAAAGGGCAATGGCTATTGATTTATGTCGTACTTGCCATTATCGTCTACGGACTGGTTTATCTGGTATTCTTCCGTAAAAGCGGCAGCGGCGGCTTTAGCTACTAACTGCTTGTCGCAAAATAGATATGAATGATGGCTGTTGCATGGTGGCCAAGACGGTCGCTTCGGCCTGTCTGTAAAGCACGCCTGGGCCGGGCCGCGAGACAGTTGCCAGCAGGGAGTTATACTGCGTCAGGAGCTGAGCTGTGAGCGGCAGCTCACGGCCGGCGGCAATTTTGTCACGGTAGACACTCGGCGTGACATTTTCTGCAGTATTACTGAGGATCTGGCTGATGCGCCCCGTGAAATCCAGGATAATATAGCGCGCCGGCAGCACCGTGGCGCGGACCCCTATCTCCTGGCTATCGCTCACAGTGTCGGCCTGCACCGTGACCGGCACGCACACCAATAGCAATACCAACAAACCCCCAAACAGCCTCATCACACACCATTATACGCCGC
>CAZXCS010000027.1:0-7929 GCA_964639195.1 uncultured Candidatus Saccharibacteria bacterium
AATTGCCATCGTCATTCTGATAAGTCACTGCCTGGTCGTCCAGCAGCTTGATAAATGCGTCGGTCACGATGTCGCCGATGCTGATGACGTCCGGTCTCTGAGAACTCATACCCACCTCTTGATATACATTGCTTACGTTTAGTTTACCACGGCCTTGCCGGCGGAGTTGAAGTTGTCGATTTTTTCTTCCACGACTTCCTGTACGGCGGCGACCACCTCTTTGCTAATTAGCTTGGCGACCGAGTACTCCTCGGGGTTTTCCTGCAGGACTTTTTCCAGAGTCGTGCGGTAGGCGAATCGCATGTCGCTATTGATATTGACTTTGGTGATGCCGATGACCACGGCATCTTTGAAATAGTGGCCGGGGGTGTCGCTGCCGCCATGCAGGCTGATGTTACAGTCGATGGCCGCGCGGATTTGCTTCAATAGGTCGAGGTCGAGGACTTTGGGCACCGGGTATTTGCCGTGCAGGTTGCCGACGGCGGCGGCAAACGTATCAATGCCGGTGGCGTCTACGAAGCTTCGCGTACCTTCGGGCGTGCTGAATGTCTTCTTGATTTCATCATAATTGATCTCCTCGGCATGGACGTTGCTGCTGCCGCCGAAGTAGTGCGGCTCACTCTCTACCAAAGCACCAGTCAGTTTGGCGTATTCGACTACCTCTCGTGTTGCAGCAATAATTTCCTCATCAGAAGCATCGTGATTGGCCTGCGAAACATCAATATGAACGAATTCAAATCCGGCTTCGATGCCGAGCTTGGCGGCTTCTACGCTCGGGCTGTGGTCAAGGTTAACGTATATTTCTACCCCGTAGGCGTACTTGAAGTTGTCGACCATGTCGCGGACATTGTCCAGACCGATATCGTCGACTTCGCCCTGGCTGACTTCAACCAGCACCGGCGCCTGTTTGGCGGCAGCCGCCTGCACAACAGCCCGAAGGGTTGCTTCATCATCGAGGTTGAAAGCACCAAAAGCCCACTGCTCGCTCCTGGCCTGGGCCATGCGTTCCCGGGCCTTGAGGCAGTTACGGCGAATTTCCTGGAGTGTTAAAGGCATAGCGCCAGTATACCCGCTTACGCTTTTGCTGCCAATTACTTCTTATCGACGACTGCGTGAGCGGCCAGGCGAATGTGCTTGGCATCGAGGCCGAAATGCTCTATTAGTTCGTTCGGCGCGCCCGATTCACCAAAGCGGTCGTGCATCCCGATGCGCTTCATCGGCACGGGGTGCTCTTCGCCCAGCAGTTCGGCGATTGCCCCGCCGAGCCCGCCGACGATCTGGCCTTCTTCGGCCGTGACCACTGCGCCGGTTTTGCGGACACTCTTAAGAATCGTTTCAGCGTCGAGCGGTTTAATGGTCGGTACGTGCACGACTTCGGCTTCGATCCCGTCTTTATACAGCTGATCGACCGCGGCCAGAGCCTGGTAGGTCATGGTGCCGGTGGCGATTAGAGTCACGTCGGTACCCTTGGCGAAGACGTAGGCCTGGCCGATTTCGAACGGCGTCTTGGCGGTGGTTACGATCGGCGTGGCTTCACGGGCTAAGCGCAGGTAGTTTGGCCGTTTGTCGGCTGCCATTGCCAGGGTAGCCTTCTCGGCTTCGACCGAGTCGCAGGGCGCTATAACGACCATGTTGGGCAACACCCGCATCAGTGCGACGTCCTCTAGCATCTGGTGGGTGGCACCGTCCGGACCGACGCTGACGCCGGCATGACTGCCGACGATTTTGACCGGCCGGTCGTTGAGGCAAATGGTAGTACGGATCTGCTCCCAGTTCCGCCCCGGGCTAAAGGCCGCGTAACTACTGACAAACGGAATCTTGCCCATTGCCGCGAGGCCTGAAGCTACCGTTACGAGGTTCTGCTCGGCGACACCGATTTCGATAAAGCGCTCGGGGAATGCATCTTTGAACAAGCTCATCTGCGTTGACTCGGTCAAATCGGCACAGCCGGCCACCACATTTTCATTCTTCTTACCGGCTTCCAGCAGCCCGCGCCCGAAGCCTTTACGGATCGGCTCCTGCTCCAGCTTGCCCGATATATCGACTAAATGCAGGTCACTCATGCTCGCTCCGGATTTTGCCGCCGAGGGTGCGGAGTTCGTGCAGGGCTTTCACAGCCTCCTCGTGATTGGGCGGTTTGCCGTGCCAGGTGTAGTCGTACTCCATGAAGTCAACGCCTTTGCCAGGGATGGTGTGGGCGATGATCATCACCGGCTTGTTCTCGATTGCGCGGCCCATGGAGCAAGCATCGATTACGGCTTCGATGTCATTGCCATCGATCTCGATTACGTGCCAGCCGAAGGCTTCCCATTTGGCTTTGAGGTCTTCCAGCGGCATGATTTGCTCGGTCGGCCCATCGATCTGGATGTTATTGCGATCGGTTATGGCGATGACATTGTTCAGATGGTACTTGGCACCTAGCAGCGCAGCCTCCCAGATGTTGCCTTCGTCCTGCTCGCCGTCGCTCATGACGACGTAAACCGTGCGATGAGTTTGCTTGTCCATCTTCATGGCCAGCGCCATGCCGCAAGCCTGGCTGAGGCCGCAGCCCAAGGGACCACTGGTGTTTTCCAGGCCGGGCAGGCGCGTCCGCTCCGGGTGGCCTTGCAGGCGTGAGCCGAGCTGGCGCAGGGTCATCAATTCTTTTTTGGGGAAGTAGCCGGCGTGCGCCATAGTGACGTAGCGTACCGGCACGCAGTGGCCGTTGCTGAGCAGTAGGATGTCGCGCTCCGGCCAATCGGGCTTTTTTGGGTTGTGCTTCATGATGTCGAAGTACAGCGCGCTGAAGATGTCGGCCAGGCCGAGCGGACCGGCGCTGTGGCCGCTGCCGGCATGCTCCAGCATCCGGATGATGTCCTCGCGGATATCATTGGCAATTGTCTCCAGGCGTTCGATGGTGAGGTTCTGTCCCATATCGCTTACGATTATACCAACAATTGGGTCAGCTGTCGGTACGCAGCCGTCGGGTCATCAGACTTCATAATGAAACCGCCGACGTTGACTACGTCCACGCCGCCCTCAGCCAAAGCCTTGGCGTTGTCGGCATTGACGCCGCCATCCCAGCCGATTTCGGCCTCCGGATGGTGGTTTTGCACATATTTCACCTTGTCTAGCAGCCCGAAGTCGACCGCACTGCCGCCCTGGTGACCCAAGTTGCCGCTGAAAATCAAAACGTGATCGAAGGAATGCATAATTTGCTCGGCCCAGTCGATCGGCGTCTCAGCCAAGATGGCCAGACCGGCTTTGATATCGTGCTGGTGCAGCTTGGCAGCAAAATCCATGTGGTGCACCTCGGCCTCATTGTGGATGACCACCATGTGCGGCTTGAGCTTGATGAGTTGGTCCAGATAATTCATCGGGTGGCGGTACATCAGATGCACGTCATTGACGGTTTCGTGCGGCAACCAGATGTGCGCGAGATCCGGCGAGGTACTCGGCGCAAAGTCGCCATCCATAAGGTCGATGTGCAGACGTTTGGCAAACGGCAGCAACCGCTCCACCTGCTCACGGTAGTCGTGCGGGTCAAACGCTGTGACCGTCGGGCAAATTACTGACATGATTCAGCCCGCTTCGTCGAGTTTTCGAATCCGGCGGACGTGCCGCTCGTCGCCGCTAAATTCGGTTGTTAGCCAGACTTCGATGGCCGTATGAATTTCCTCTTGGTTCAGGAACATGCCGGACAGACTCAGCACATTGGCATCATTATGTAGCCGGCTCAAACGCACAATTTGGTACGGGTCTGGGTTCAATTCTTCGACGCCGGTTTTGTTTTTAGCAACGGCCGGACCGTAAAACAGCGCACAGCGCACACCTTTGATACGGTTGGCGGCAATAGCCTCGCCGGTGCCGCTCATGCCCATGATGATGGCCCGCTCACAGTCGCCGCGGGCTACGGCTTGGGCGGCCGGAAACATAAAGTCGGGGTAATCATCGTCAGGATCCAGCGTCTGCGGTCCGAAATCGACCACTTCATGGCCCAATTGTTTCAGAAAATCTTTAACGTCGTTCAAGGCTTCAAAGCCCGCGTGGTCGGTCGTGACGGCAATCTTCATACGTTTAAGTATAGCCTAGTCGTGGTGGGCGGAATGGTCTTCTTTGCCGTGCAGGATACGGCCGGTGTCGGCAACGACTTCGACCAGGCGGTTGCTGTAGCCCCATTCGTTGTCGTACCAGGCGACGACTTTCAGCATGTTGTCACCGACAACGGCGGTCAGCTTCAGGTCGACGATGGCGCTGTGGCTGTTGCCGATGAAGTCGCTGCTGACCAGTTCTTCTTCAGTCACGTCGAGGATGCCCTGGTAGTACGGCTCTTTGGCGGCTTTCTTGAAGACGTCATTGACCTCCTCTACGGTGACATTTTTCTTGGTAATGATCACGAAGTCGCTGAGTGAAACTACCGGGGTTGGCACGCGTATACTCATTCCGCCAAAGATGCCTTGGAGCGCTGGCAGTGCCTTGCCGGCGGCAATTGAGGCGCCTGTGGTGGTCGGCACGATATTCTCGGCAGCGTTGCGCATCTCACGCTTGTCTTTGGCGCCCGGGCCGTCCTGCAGCATTTGCGACGCGGTGTAGCTGTGGACGGTGGTCATCATGGCCTTGTCGATGCCGAAGTGGCCCTCGACGACGGCCGCCACCGGCGTGATGCAGTTGGTGGTGCAGGAAGCGTTGCTGATAATGTCACCGCTGCCATCAGCCGAAAGGCTGTCTTCGTTGACGCCGAGCACGACGGTTGTGGCGCCCTCGCCTTTGGCCGGAGCGCTTAGGACGACTTTCTTGGCGCCGGCGTCGACGTGCGCCTTGGCTTTGGCCGGATCGACGAAAAAGCCGGTCGATTCGATCACTACGTCAATCTTGTGCTCGCCCCACGGCAGTGCGGCAGGGTCTTTTTCGGCAAAGATGGTAATGTGCTTGCCTTCGACGATGATGCCCTTATCGTCGAAACCGACGTCTTTGCCATAGGTGCCGTAGTTGCTGTCGTGTTTCAGCAGGTGGGCCAGGGTCTCCGGACTGGTCAGGTCGTTAATTGCCACGATTTCCAGATCACTGCGCTCGAACGCGACTTTGAAGGCGTTGCGTCCGATACGTCCGAAGCCATTGATTGCCACCCGTGTTTTCATAAGTTATTCCTTGTTTATATGTTTATTTTAGTGCTTATGCCTATGATTGTAAAAGCTGTAGCCTTAGCGGTCAACTTCTTGGCCCTGAAACGCCGGCAAAGCCAGCAGTTGGTCGAGGCTGTCCAGCGACTCGAATAACGACGTACTGTCGCCTAGATAGCCCGATTTGTTGATGACCAATTGTTTGAGCTCATCGAAACTTACTTGTCTGACAGTGATCTTTTCGCCGGCGTCATGCGTCACCGGCTGGGTGTCCTCAACTTCCCAGGCTAACCAGACGTAGATAAACCACTCGGTCTTGGTGTGCGGTTGCCAGACTTTCACCAGCCGCCATTGTTTGAAGCGATAGCCAGTCTCCTCGGCGACTTCGCGCCGGGCTGCGGCCTCGATGCTGACGTCATTTTCATCAACCCGGCCGCCGGGAAAGCTCTGGCGTGAGCCGGTATGCGGCTGTTCGTCGTCGAGTATCAAGATGTGGTCGTTCACGACGCAGATGACGCTCACTGTATCGGGACGCTTGAGCATCTCGAAGGTCGCTTCCGTACCGTTATAAAGCGGCTGTGGCCACTGGTAGACGTCGTAGATCATACCCTTAAACACTCGCTCCGCTCCATCGGGAACGAAAATGGCATCGACCGGGACAAGCTTTTTCACTAGGCTTTAGTTTTGTAGCGTTCGATGGATTCGGCGATTATCGCTTTGGCTGCTTCGGCATCGCCCCAGCCTAGCACCTTGGTGCTGCCAGGTTTTTTAAGGTCTTTGTAGTGATTGAAGTGGTGCTCGACCATCTGCTTCCAGCGCTCGCCAAGATCGTCCAGCGTATTCAGCCAGTCACCGTCATTGCGGTCATCGGCTGCCCTAACGACAATTTTGTGGTCCATATCGCCATCATCTTCGAAGTTCATTACTCCTAGGATTTTGGCCGACAACCAAATTCCGGTCGGCAGCGGTTCGTCAGTGACGATCAGTACGTCAAGCTCATCACCGTCTTCATCGAGCGTCTGGGGGATGAAACCGTAATTGCAGGGTTTGGCGAAGATACCGGGCTCGACTCGGTCAAGCATAAATGCCGCGCGCTTCCGGTCCCACTCGATCTTGTGCGAGCTGCCTTCAGGAATCTCCACGACCGCATTGACGATGCCGTTCTGGTAATCACCGGGGTCTAATACTTGGTTGAAATCGGGCACGTTCACTCCTTTGGTTAGCTTATAAATATTGTACACTAACCCCGTTCACCATCGGCTATTTACCTTTCACCATGCGTTCACCATTTACCGTTAGCTGTCGGATGGACAATGGTAAACGGAAAATGTATGGTGAATAGTAAATGGTAAATGGTAAAAGATCTTCCCTGGAAATCGTCGGTCACCGCGGCGCCAAAGGCCTGGCGCCGGAAAATACTCTGCGCAGTTTGCAGACAGCGCTCAAACATGGTGTCGACATGATCGAGTTCGATGTGCGCGTGACGAAAGACGGGCTGCCGATATTGCACCACTCTCGGACGCTGAACGATCCCAGCGGCCAGAAATTAAAAATTGGCCAACACAATTTCAAAGAACTCAAAGCTCACGACCCGGATCTGGCTACATTGGCCGAGGCTCTCGATTACATCGACAACAAGTCCCGGCCCTGGATCGAGGTCAAGCGGGGCGAGCCGGTGCAACCGGTCGTCAAAGTGATTGATGAATTCCTTCGGAGCGGTATGTACAGCCCTAGGGATCTGCTCGTCGGTTCTAAAAGTCAGTCAACTCTGCGCGAGATACATGCTGCATTGCCGGAAGTCCCGACGGTTGTCATTGAACCCTGGAGCGGCGTGCGCGCTCATTATCGAGCTCGACAAATAGGTACTACCATCGTAGCCATGAATCAGCTGTGGCTATGGCGGGGCTTTATCGCCCCCGTCAGCCGGGGCGGCTGGAAGCTTTATGCCTACACACTGAATGATCCTACAAAAGCCAAGCGCTGGGCCGGCTACGGCCTGACCGGCGTCATCACCGATTACCCCGACCGTTTCGAGGCTTGAGTTATACTATAAACAGATGAAGGTAACGCTTGACCACACCCACGACGAGGCGGCGAACATCCGGACTTTCTTCTTCAAGCCGGAGAAGCCGATGCACTACACGGCCGGTCAATATACTCAGCTGCATGTGCCGCACGTCCATCCCGACGACCGCGGGCAGAAGCGTTGGTTCACACTGTCTTCCTCACCAACCGAAGAATTGCAGACCATCACCACCAAATTTGCCGGCGACAAAGCCAGCAGTTTCAAAAAAGCCCTGTTCAAGCTCCAGCCCGGCGCCGAGCTGACGATGGCCGACGCTATGGGCGATTTCGTGCTGCCCAAGCTGATCCAGACACCGCTGATTTTCGTGGCCGGCGGCATCGGCATCACGCCGTTCCACAGCATGCTGGAATGGCTGGCCGCTACCGGCGAGCAGCGGCCGATCAAGTTGCTATACGGCGTCAACACAGAGGATGAGATTATTTTCCAGGGGACTTTCGACAAAGCCGGCCAGCACGCCATAATCATCGTCGGCGATGCGTCGCCGGCCTGGGGCGGCGAGCGCGGCCGACTCAGCGCCGAGCTGATCCTCGGCCTGGGGAAACCGTCCGAAGACAGCCTGATCTATATTTCCGGTCCGGAGCCGATGGTGCAGGCTCTGCACCGCGACTTGCGAAAAGCCGGCATCGAATCTTCGCAGCTGGTGTCCGACGAGTTCCCAAATTATCAATCTATCTAGATAGCTCTTCTGGCTAGTTCTGGGGCGGGTGGGCGCGGCCTTCCAGGAACTCGCGGATTTTTAGGGCC
>CAZXCS010000028.1:0-7880 GCA_964639195.1 uncultured Candidatus Saccharibacteria bacterium
GCCTTGCGGCACTAGTTCCTAAAACTAGCGTGTCTACCATTCCACCACATCCCCTCATCGGAGCCTACACACCAGATAATTTTACGAGATCAGGGGATAAATGTCACTTAGGCCCGGGCCAGGCCGGCTTCGCGGGCGGCGCCGTACCAAATGACTGTCACGGCTTGGACAAGTGTGGGTGCCAGTTGTTGGCGCACTCGTCGCGCCAACGGGATGGTCCAGCCGGTTTCATAGAACGCATCGTACAGCTCGAGACGGGCAACGTCCTGGGCCATCCGGCGGAACCACTGAGCGACCGGCATGGCTTCGAATTCGGCCAGTTTGTCGTCGGTCAACGGACAGCGGCCCATCTTGAGCGGTGCCATCAGCATAGCCACCCCCCACTCAAATGTGAAGTGGGTGGTGAAAAGCCCTTTGGCGCCCCAGAATTGCCAGTTATTTTTGGCTTTTTGCCGCAGCGTGTCACCGGGGAAGATGGCTTTGTCCTTTATGGTAACCCGGCTTTCCAGGCCTTCCCCACCCCGTAGTTCGATAACTTTTTCTTCGTAGGGGTAATGATGGGCCGGTGTCAGGCCGTCAACCACGGCATGCGACAACCAGGCGGCCTCAAACGATGCCCGGACACTGTCGCTGGCTTTGAGCGCTGACACTAGTTGCCGGTAGTGACCTTCGATCAATTCGATCAATTGCGTATCCTGCTGGTCGAAAGGTTGGAGATAGTGCCAGGGCTCGTCTTTGGCCGGACTTTTGCGCTTGATGGCGTCCGGCCCGTTGTGGCCTTCGAAATGCAGAATCGCCCCTGAGGCCGGGAAACGGCTCTCCGGCAATAAATGTTCCAGGTGTCGGCGCGCCAAACGGTCGATCTTCTGGTGAGCGCCTAGGAGATTACCTGAAAAACGATGGAAGGTTGAACCGGAATACATGTTTAGTTTAGGTTTGTGACGGCCCGCAGCCGCGTGACGTTTTGCATGAGCTGCTTATATTGTAGCAAATCTTCGCCACTATCAAGTAGCTTTGTGGCCTCCTGGCGTGCTGCGGCAATCAGTTTGGTGTCTGACAGTTGGGCAATCCGCAGGTCCAGCTGGCCGTGCTGGGACACACCGTAAATGGCGCCCGGGCCGCGCAGCTCGAGATCAAGCTCGGCCAGTTTGAAGCCATCGCTGGAACTCTGCAGGGCCCGCAACCGCTTGGTCGGCGGCCGAGAATCGCTCAGCACAAGGTAGCAATAGCCTTGGTGGCCGCCCCGGCCGATCCGGCCGCGCAGTTGGTGCAATTGCGCCAGGCCGAAGCGTTCCGGGCTCTCGATGAGCATAATGCTGGCGTTCGGGATGTCGACACCGACCTCTATGACAGTGGTCGACACCAGAATGTCCAGCTCGCCGCGGACGAAGCGCTCCATGACGGCTTGCTTGTCAGCGGCCTTGAGCTTACCGTGCATCAGTCCGACGTGGCGATGCTTGAACTCGTGCAGTCTGAGCTGCTCGTAGACTTTTTCGGCCGAGTTGGCATCGACCACGCCCGACTCGGTGATCAACGGGCAGACGACGAACATCTGGCGGCCGGCAGCCAACTCACTGTCAAGTTTGGCGTACAGCCGCGCCTGCGCCCCGGGCGCCACCAGTTCGGTGATGACCGGTTGGCGGCCGGCCGGTTTGTCGGGCAGCACCGAAATGTCGAGCTCGCCATACAGGGTCAATGCCAGGGAACGGGGGATTGGTGTCGCTGTAAGGCTGAGCACGTGCGGCATATGGCCGGCCTTGGCCATGAGCGTTTTGCGTTGTTCGACGCCGAAGCGGTGTTGCTCGTCGATAATTACTAACGCCAATTTATGCATATCAACTTGTTCCTGGATCAGAGCCTGTGTACCGATAATGAACCGTGCTTTGCCGTCAGCTATCGCCTGCCGGGCACGCAGTTTGTCAGCCGGTTTCAAGCTGCCTACCAGCAACACGACCTCGGCTTCCCGCTTGAGCGGCTTCAGCAGACCATAAATTGTCGCCGCATGCTGGCGGGCCAGCAACTCGGTCGGCGCCATCAGCGCTACCTGCATGTCCTGGGCCAGCACCATGAGTGCCACCATGGCAGCGACCACAGTTTTGCCGGAGCCGACGTCGCCTTCCACCAGGCGGTTCATGGGCTGCGGTCGTTGCATGTCCTGGTAGGCCTGCCAGATACTGCGCCGCTGCCCGTCGGTAAGTTTAAAACTAAGATGTTTGACGAAATCACGGGCCAGTTGCTGCTTAAACGGGATAGCCAATGCCGTCTCACTCTGATTCTCGCGCTTGTTGAGCAGGCTGGCCAGGCTCAGCTGGAAGACTTCTTCAAAACCCAATCGCCGCCGGGCCGCTTCGAGCTGATCGCCTGACTCTGGCACATGCAGAGCATGCAAGGCTTCAGCGTGGCTGATAAGCTTTTGCTCGGCAACGATCCCGGGCGGCAGCGTTTCCGACAGGTCAGCAATCACCGGCAGTAGCTGCTGCAGCGCCAACCGGATCTGGCGTGAGGTTAAACCCTTGGTTTCGCGGTAAACGGCCAGGATACGGGCGGTATTGACCGGCAAATCGCTGGCTATCTCGACGCTCGGGTTCATAATGGCAAACCGCTGGTGGCTCAGCTCGTACTGGCCGGCGATGAAGTAGGGCTGGCCGGCCTTCAGCGCCGCAGCGCGATAGGGCTGGTTGAACCACACCAGGCGGACGCTGCCGGTCGGATCGCTGGCGACAGCCTCGGTGATGTGCAGACCGCGACGGACGTAGCGGCCGGTCGCCTGCTTGATGACCGCTTCAACCGTCACCATGCCCGGCCGCAGACTTTTGACTGGCGTAACTTCAGAGTAATCTTCGTAGCGACGAGGGTAGTAATCAATCAGGTCGGCGACTGTCTTCAGCCCTAGTACGGCGAATTTTTGGGCCAGTGTCTCGCCCACCCCTTTCAGCTCCGTCAGCGGACTGCTTAGACTCATGCTCTTAAGTATACGAGATCAGGCTTTTTCGGGCTTGGCGTTTTAATAACTATTTAAGCTCAACCAATGCCGAGTCTTTGAACGCCTTGCCGCGGCGTAACAGCAGACGGCCGTTTTGGAAATCACCGGCTTCGAAATTTTCACGATTGACCTTCTGGCCGTTGATCGCAATGGCGTTTTCACTGAGGAACCGTCGGGCTTCGGTGTTAGAGCTCGCGAGGCCTGATTGAACTAGGGCGTCAACGATCGAGCCTGTTTCGCTCACATGAACGTTTGGAATCTCGCGCCGAACATCCTCAAGGTTGGTAGCATTCCCGGCATTTATTTTCCCATTGAGAATAAAGGTTACATTTTCTGACCGATCCATTGCATCCTGTCCATGAACAAGCCTAGTAAGTTCGTGAGCAAGGTGAACTTGCGCAACCCTTTCTTGTGGCTGCTCACGATGCGCTGCCATAATTTTGTCAATTTCTTCTTTAGGAAGTTCAGTGTAAATCTTCAAATAGTCCTCGACGCCCTCGTCGTCAGTGTTGATCCAAAACTGGTAGAACTGTGTTGGCGTGGTTTTGGCGGCATCCAGCCAAACGGCGCCATCCTCGGTTTTACCGAACTTCTGGCCGGTTGTTTTGTTGACGACCAGCGGTGCCGCATAGACATTGGCTTCGCCGCCGGTTTTGCGCCGGATCAGGTCGACACCGGCGATGCAGTTACCCCATTGGTCTGAGCCGCTGAGCTGCAGCGTGACGCCGTGGTCCTGGTGCAGCCTCAGGAAATCATAAGCCTGGATGAGGACGTAACTGAATTCGGCGTAGCTGATGCCGCTGCCGTCCTCACCGAGCCGGGTTTGTACGAACTCCCGAGCCAGCATCTGGCGCATAGGCACATGCTTGCCGACATCCCGCAAGAAATCCAGGTAGTGCATGCCCTTAAACCAGTCGTAATTGTCGACGATTTTGAGGTTGCTCTGGCCGAAAATCTGGTGATACTGCGTGACGATCGCCTGCTTGTTGGCTGCCAGGTCTTCAGGTGACAGCAGTTCACGTTCCTGGGCTTTGCCGTCCGGATCGCCGATCATACCGGTAGCGCCGCCGACAAGCAGCACCGGCTGGTGGCCATGCCGTATGAAGCACTTGACGAGCATAGCCGCCGCCAGATTACCGATGGTCATGGAATCGGCGCTGGGATCAACGCCCCAGTAAAAAGTCACCGGCTCACCGTCGAGTGCCGACGGGTCTTTGTAGGTTGTCTGGTGAGCGAAACCGCGCCAGGCGAGTTCTTCGGAGAGCGTCATATTGCCCCTAAGTATAGCGTATTCGGATCACGCGATCCAAGCTGAGGATCAGCTGAGAATCAGGGCTCAAAAACATAGGCAGCTTTACGATTCTGTCTGATATAATGAGCGCATAATTGCCATGAGGGAGAAGCATCATAGCTTATGAGCGTTAACAAGGGGCTTGGCCGGGGTCGCCGTTCCAAAAACACCATCACCACCAAAAGCGGCAATACTCTACGGATCAACCGGTCGCTGGCCGACCGGGGGAAAGCCCGCAAAGCCGACCGGGCGGCCGCCAAAGCCACCTATCTAGCCAGCCTGCCCAAGGAGCGGATCAAGCGCATCCTCTACCGGCTCCACCCCAAGCGGGTAGCCCAGTACTGGTTCAGCCGCGAAGGCGGCATTATGGCCCTCAAGATCATCGGGGTCTCGATTATCTGCGGCTTCTTCCTGACCATCGGTCTTTTTGCTTACTTTCGTAAAGATTTACCGAAAATTAAAGACTTGTCCGGTGACAGCTTGGGAGGCAATACTACATATTATGATCGCACCGGGCAGGTGGTACTGTTCCAAGACTACAACTCCGTGAAGCGCATACCGGTAGCCGGTAAGGAGATCTCCATCTATATGAAAGACGCTACGGTGGCAGTGGAAGACAAGGACTTCTATAAGCACGGGGCGTTCGATGTGCGCGGTATTATGCGCGCCGCCTACCACGACGCCGTCGGCGCCAGCGGTACGGTACAGGGCGGCTCGACTATTACCCAGCAGTTGGTCAAGCTCAACGAAAACTGGACCAATAACCGCACAATTACCCGCAAAGTCAAAGAGCTCATCCTGGCCACCGAGCTGGAGCGTGAATACTCCAAGGATGACATCCTGACCGGCTACCTCAACACCGCACCGTACGGCGGCGTGGAGTACGGCGTGGAGAGTGCTGCGCGGGATTACTTCCAGACTGATGCGGCCAATTTGACGCTGGCCCAGGCCAGCATGCTGGCGGCTATCCCGCAATCGCCGAGTTACTACTCACCGTATGCCAGTGCCAAATTCAACCAGGCAATCACGGCTGATACATTCAACCCGGGCGCGCTTATTGGCCGCCAGCAGCATATCCTCAATCTGATGGTCCAGCAGCATTACATCTCTAAGCAACAGGCTACCGAAGCCGAGAAAGTCGATATTCTGGCCCAGATCCATCCTCAATCACCGAAATATCAGAACATCAAGGCGCCCTACTTCGTGCTGGCCGCCAAACAGGAGCTCGAGCAAACTTACGGCACTACCACCATTCAGCGCGGCGGCTGGAAGGTGATAACCACGCTGGATCTCAATTTACAGAACAAGGCCGAGAGCCTGGTAGCATCCAACCTGCCGAACGTTGTGCGGGCCCATGCCGATGAAGAAGCGATGGTTGGGGAGGACACGCAAACCGGCCAGATTGTCACGTTAGTCGGCGGCACGGACTTCAACGATCCCGACCATGGCCAGAACAACTACGCAGCGGGCATCCTGATCCCGCCCGGTTCCAGCTTCAAACCATACGACTACACCACCCTGATTAATAACAATAATAATGTCGGTGCCGGTTCGGTGCTGTATGACCAAGTCGGGCCCCTGCCGCAAAAAGGCTACGAATGTACAAATAAAGCTCTGCCCAAAAACGGCGGCAACTGTCTGGTGGACTACGACTTCCTCAATCCCGGCCCGTTGACGCTGCGCTATGCCCTGGGCGGCTCGCGTAACATCCCGGCAGTTAAGGCTATGCTGGAAGCCGTACCCAATGATAAGAGCTTCCAACGCTCGGCTTCGGTTAATAAGGTGATCGACACCGCCTCGGCTATGATGGACAATACTTACGACCAACAGCACCACCGGCGTACCTATAACTGTTACGCGGATGTCGAGCTGACGCAAACCTCTCAGTGTTACGGTTCTTCGGCGATCGGCGACGGCGCATATTTGCACCTCGATGACCATGTCAACGGTCTGGCAACCTTGGCCCGGCTCGGACAGGCCATTCCTCGCACCTACATCCTGAAAATCACGGACGCGGCGCAGAAGACGGTTTACCAATGGAAACAGCCCAAGCCTAGCCAGCCCATTAAGGCCGATACCGCCTACATCCTGAATGACATGGCCAGTGACCCGCGAGCCAGCTATCTGAACGGTTCATGTACTGAAACCAACTGTAGCTCAGCCTTGGGTGGCAAGAACCACCGCTATAACGGTTGGCACTTTGCCATCAAGACCGGTACCACCAACGACGGCTTCGACGGACTGATGGCGAGCTGGTCGACAAAATACACCATGGTCGTATGGGTCGGCAACCACACCCGCCGCGTTACGCTGACGAACTTCATGGAAAACCTGACTGGACCGCTGGTCAAACCGTGGATGCAATACGCCCACCAGGATCTCAAGCCGGCCAACTGGACTCAGCCTGCTGACATGAAGACCGAACCGGCGTTTGTCGTCCGCAACCACGTCCACTTCGGCGATATCGAACCGAGCCCGACAAATGATCTGTTCCCGTCGTGGTACATTGGCAGCTCGGCCAAGAAAAGTACGGCGCAAACCATCGACAAGGTGTCGAACAAAGTTGCCACCAGCTGTACCCCGCCCCTGGCCAAGGAGGTCCAAGGCAATGCCAATGTCGCCTCCTGGAACATCGATATCTTCAACGGTGGCACCCCGAATATCGGCACTGGCAGCACTACGAGCAAGGCCACGACCAGCAGCCCGACCGACGATGTCCACAACTGCAATGACAGCCCGCCGACCGTCACGCTGACGGCCCCAGACAATTGCGACACCAGTTGTACGGTCACGGCAACGGTCACTCAGGGTACTCATCCGCTGAGTGATCCACAATATTCCCAGTTCCCTGGCACCGTCGCGTTCAGCCTGTCCGGCCAAACCATCCACAGCGAAAACGTCAGCGACTCGCCGAGCACAGTCTCATTCACCTATAACCCGTCCAGTACCGGCAGTGGTACTCTGACTGCTACGGTAACTGATAGCGTGCTGTACCAAGGCAGCGCCAGCCAGCCAATGTCCTATAGCATCCCCCCGCCAAAGTCTTTAACGTTAAGCCTGGGCAGCCACTCAGGCACAAGCGCTAACTTCAGCTGGAACGATCTGGGACCCGGTAGCACTTACAGACTCTGTTGGACCAGCACTGATGGTGGCGGCACCAATGGCTGCACCGATTACAACACCACCACCGGGCCGGCAACCGGGTTGATACCCAGCAAAAACTACAGCGCAACCATATCGTCTTCAGGCGTTACATCGCCCCCGGTTACTTGGAAGCAATAACCGGCTAGTCTTTTTCTAAGAATTTGTTGAGCGCATCGCGGACGTCGCTGACACCGTGCAGCCCGGCTGGCTTTTTACCGCTCTTGATTTGTGGTCCGATAGCGCCGCTGAAGCCGAGTTTTTTGGCCTCGTTCAATCGCTTGTCGGCGTGCGGCACGTGGCGCACCTCACCGGATAGGCCGACTTCGCCGAATACCACGGCGTTCTGCTTCAGCTGCAGGCCCTTGGCGGCTGAGCCGATAGCTAAGCAGATGGCTAGGTCGGCTGCGGGCTCAGTGATTTTGATACCGCCGACAATATTGATGTAAATGTCGTGTTCGGCCA
>CAZXCS010000029.1:0-7484 GCA_964639195.1 uncultured Candidatus Saccharibacteria bacterium
CGGCGCGGTACCGATAAAACCATTTTCCAGCTGACCATTGTCTCCGCGCTGGTTTTCACTTTGTCGCTGATACTTGGCGTGATCGTAAAGTAGCCCCAGGGGCTTATCTAAAAATATGCGCGCCCGACTTATCCGATTACGTTTTCGGCGGGGACTGCGGGAGCGCCAACAGCAGGTCGAAGACCTCGGCAGCCAGGCTGAAGAGAATTTCGAGCAACATCTTATCAAACGGCTCAATCGACTGGCACCGGTACGGCGATTTGTCGGTGTCTGGCTAGGGCTGTTGCTGCTACTGGTTGGCGGCCTGGTGGTCCAGAATCTGGCGCTCAGCGATTACTTCCAGACACTGAGACCGATACCGGGCGGAGTTTACAGTGAAGGCATAGTCGGCCGTTTCACCAATGCCAATCCGCTCTACGCCACCAGCGATGCCGACGCCACGGTCGCCCGCCTGGTTTTCGCCGGCTTATTGACCAGTGACCCGAGCGGCAAGATGATCGGCGATTTGGCTAGTGATTACAGTACGGCCGACCACGGCAAAACCTATACCGTACATCTGCGGCCACATCTGACCTGGCAGGACGGCCAGCCGCTGACCAGCGCCGACGTGGTATTCACCTACCAGTCGATTAAAAACCCCGATGCCCAATCGCCTCTTATGAGCAGCTGGCTGGGGATTGATGTCTCGGCGCCCGACAGCCGTACCGTGGTCTTCAAGTTACCTAGCCCCTTGGCCGCGTTTCCCCATAACCTGATTAATGGCATCGTGCCCAGGCATTTGCTGGCACAGGTGCCGCCGGCCGATTTGCGCTCAGCTGATTTCAATACCATCCGTCCGGTCGGGGCCGGCCCGTTTGCCTGGCAGGCGGTTCAGGTAAGCGGCAATGATCCGGCCAAGGCCCAGGAGCAAATCGGGCTGACGGCATTTCGCGGCTATCATGGCGGGCCGCCCAAATTGCAAAAATTCATTGTGCGGGTTTTTGCGTCGCAGAAGCAGCTGGTCGAGGCTTTCACGACACACCAGCTGACGGCCATGGAGGGCGTAAGCGATGTGTCGTCCAGTGTCAGACAGGGCAAAGGTGTGCAGGTACACAATCTTCTGCTACGGGCGGCCAACATGGTATTCTTCAAGGTTTCCAGCGGCGTATTGGCCGAGCAGCCCGTCCGTCAGGCCCTCATCCAGGGCATCGATGTCGGGACTATCATTAGTCAACTCGATTATCCGACGCATGCCGTCAATGAGCCGTTGCTGGCTGGGCAGCTGGGCTATGATCCAGCGCTGACGCAGCGGCCGTTTGATCTCAAAACCGCCCAGAAAATACTCAGCGATAACGGCTGGCAGTCCGGCAAGGACGGCATCCGCAGCAAAAACGGCCGGCCACTGGCGTTCAGCCTGGCCGCTGCCGATACCGCCGAGTATCACCAGGTAGCCGGCAATCTGCAGCGCCAATGGCAGGCGCTGGGCGTTAAGTTGACCCCTCGGTTCCAGAACGCTGCCGATTTCCAGACGACCCTTGCCCAACACGACTACGATGCGGTGATTGATGGCATCTCGATCGGTGTCGACCCCGACATCTTCGTTTACTGGGATAGTTCGCAGGCTGACATCCGCACCGCGCGGCTGAACTTTTCGGAGTATAAAAACGCTACCGCCGATACGGCGCTGGAAGCCGGCCGGACCCGGCTCGACCCGCCGCTGCGTATTATCAAGTACAAGCCGTTCCTGGAAGCCTGGCAACAGGACAGTCCGGCTCTCGGCCTGTACCAGCCCCGCCTGCTGTACCTGACCAACGGTCCGGTCGCCGGCTTGACCAACCAGCCGATCAGCACCGCTCTCGACCGCCTCGATAATGTCCAAAACTGGCAAATCCGCCAAGCCAAAGTGACGAACTAAGGCTTGAGTTTTTGGCTCAAAACAGATACGATACGACGGTCTATACTACCCAATTTCACAAACCAAGGAGCCGTAGGCGACTGTTTGTGGAATTGAAAGGACGACCGTAGCCGTGAGCCGAAGCTTTTGCCGATAGGCAAAACGAGGCCGAGGCGTACGGAAGGACGCGGATGTGGCGGAATTGGTAGACGCGCTAGCTTCAGGAGCTAGTGAACTTCGGTTCGTGGAGGTTCAAGTCCTCTCATCCGCACCAATTCAATTTAGATTTAGAAAACCCGGACGCGGCCGAGGCTCAAGCGTAGGAAAATGGTCTCGACGTGCAGGGTGACTACAACAATCGCAAACGATAGCAGGACGTAAAGCGCACCCGTGGCGGTGGAGAAGTCGGCCGAGGCGGCGTGGGCGGCGGTGATGCTG
Organism: uncultured Candidatus Saccharibacteria bacterium; assembly: GCA_964639195.1. Classification (GTDB taxonomy): domain Bacteria; phylum Patescibacteriota; class Saccharimonadia; order Saccharimonadales; family UBA4665; genus DASZPJ01. Next base: position 2,312 of record CAZXCS010000029.1, read on the forward strand.
TAGGGCAGCACACGTTCAATGAAAATAACGCCCAATATCACGGACATTGCCATTGATACGGCGCGCAGCACAAAATGTTCAACCGCATCCTCGACCTGTAATTGCGGTTTGGCGTGGACATAATCCATAGAGTCTACTAACTCTTTGGCACTGGTAATTGAGTGGATAATTCGCATAGTTACTGCGTACACGCCGAGGCCGACGAAACTCCAGACGATCAACAGTGGCCAACTGCCTTGCAGTGTCGGCCGGTCATTTTGGGTCAGGGTTTCGCCGGGTTGCGTCAAGGCCTTCGGCGTGGCCGGCGGCTGCCAGGCCCGCAGCTGCTCTTGAACGGCAGTGACGTGGGTCTCAAATGCAATCAAAACGCCTACCGTTACGACCAATCCGGCCAGAATCGCCACCGCCAGGCTGAGCTGGGACGGCGCTAGCAAGTTGCCAATGAGCTTCTGGTTTTGCTTACTGATCATTTGATTTTAAGTCTGGGCACCGGCCAGGGATTTGTCAATCTGGCCTAAGCATCAGGTCAGCCGGTATGCTATCATAACTGCTAGATATGCGAGATTTGGCAGGGACACATAAGAGCTGATGAGTAAAGTTGCCCACTACCTACAGGAACATCTCGTCGGCGAGGTAATGACGACCACCGATGCCCGCCGTTACTTCGCGACGGACGGCAGTATTTTGCAGTTGGCGCCGGCCCTCGTCGCCTACCCCCGTAATGAAAATGATGTACGCAAAGCCTGCCGGTTCTCCTGGCAACTGGCCGAGCGCGGCCGGGTCATCCCATTGACGCCGCGCGGATCGGGCACCGACACATCGGGTGGGGCGATCGGCTCCGGTATCATGATGGTCTTTCCGGCACACATGAACCGGGTGCTGGAACTTGACAGCAAGGCTAACACGGTGACGGTTGAGCCAGGTATCAATTACGGTAAGTTGCAACAAACATTGCACACCCACGGCCGTTTCCTGCCGCCTTACCCGGCGTCACTTGAATACTCAACGGTTGGCGGCGCCATCGCCACCAACGCCAGCGGTGAAAAATCGGTCAAATACGGTGACACACGGGCCTATATCCAGAGTCTGCGGGTAGTTGTGGCCAACGGCGAAGTCATCGAGACCAAACGCCTCAACAAACGTGAGCTGAGCAAGAAACTCGGGCTGGCAACCTTCGAAGGAGAAATTTATCGTTCAATCGACACTCTGCTCGAAGAGCAACGTGACCTCGTGGAGCGGACTGAGCGCAACGTCACCAGGAATAACGCCGGCTACAACCTGATAGACATTAAGCGGGCCGACGGCTCGTTCGATCTGAGCCCATTAATTGCCGGCAGCCAGGGAACACTGGGTGTTATCACCGAGGCCGTACTGACGACGGAAGCGCACAATCCGCAGACCACGCTTCTGCTGGCGCACTTTGACAGCCTGCAACAGTTGCAGGATGCGGTGTTGGAGCTGCTCGCTCTGCCGGAAAAACCTAGCGCCATTGAACTGGTCGATCAATACCTTCTGCAGCAGATCCATCAGCTGAACCCCAATCAGCTGCATGAGGTCATCCAGCCGCCTTACCCGGCCGCATTGTTACTTGTGGAATTTGATTCGACCGACAAAAAGTTGAAAAAAGTCGCTAAACAAGCCGCCAGAATCTTTGAAAACTACTCTATCGGCCATGAAGTTTATACCGACCCGGAACAGCAGCAAAACATTTGGAAACTGCGCCAAGCCAGCAGCACGCTCATCGGCCACAACGAAGGCCTGCTCCGCGCCACGCCGATTATCGATGACGGTGCCGTCCCGGTCGACCGGCTGCGCCAGTTCATGGAGGGTGTTTATAAAATTTTGGAAAAGAACAATCTGCCGCCGGCGCTGTGGGGCAGTGCCGGAGATGCCACCTTGCATGTGCAGCCCCGGCTGAACCTTGGTGCGGTCGGCGACCGACAGCGGGCATTCCGCCTGATGGAGGAGTACTACCAATTAGTAATCAGCCTGGGCGGTACCATCAGTGCCGGATCCGGTGACGGCCGGGTGCGGGCACCGTACCTCGAAGCGATGTACGGTCCGGAACAATTCACCCTGTTTCAAAAAATCAAGCAGATCTTCGACCCGTACGGCATCATGAACCCCGGCGTCAAATTCGGCACGTCGATCGATGATTTGAAAGCCATGATCCGCACCGATTTCGGCCTCGACCACCTCTACGACCACCTGCCCAGAAGCTAAATAAAAAAACGACCGGGGGGTCGTTTCATTATGGTGGGCGCTGAGGGACTCGAACCCCCGACCCTCTCGGTGTAAACGAGATGCTCTAGCCAACTGAGCTAAGCGCCCACGTGCGTTCGTGGTGCGGACGAGAGGACTTGAACCTCCACAGGATTGCTCCCACCACCACCTCAAGGTGGCGCGTCTACCAATTCCGCCACGTCCGCGCAAAATAACTAGGTTATCTTATCTGTTTTGGGGTAAAAACTCAAGCTGGCTTTAATGGAAAGGATGCACCAGGCGCCACCAGATGGATGGAGGGGGGAGGGTGCTTTGGAGTTTTACCGGGACTGACTGTGACCTAGAGGTGGCTGTCGCCGGGGTTGAAATCGTGCCGACAGGTTGACTGCTGCCGCCGGCCGGTTTCAGGCTGACGGTGGCCGGCACGGAGCTGCCGGCCCAGGCATCCAGCTTCAGGTCGGCCGTGGCGATGGCCTCCACGTTGCCACCCCACGCTGCACGATACTGGCCGACCGTGCTGCCGGATTTGACAACTGAGACGGGGGTGAAGTTGGTTTCCGCGCTTTGGATGAAGGGCAGGCTGCCCATGACGGCGGCAAACAGACTCGGCGCGCCCACCAGCGCGGTGACGACCGTAACGGTCTGGCCGTTCACCGTCGCATGAGCGGCCGACACGAACACACCGCCGGCTTGGTCGCTGTTGCCGGTTTTGATGCCGACGACGTTAGAGGCGCCAAGCAGGAAATTGACGTTTTTGACCGTGCCGACCAGCGGCAGGCCGGTCGCGGTTTCCTGGCCTACGATCGGTGCCAGCACCGGATTTTGCATCACCAGAATGCCCAGCTTGACCAAATCCTGGGCGGTACTGGTGGTGCTCGGGTCCAGCCCGCTGGCGTCCTCGCCGACGTGCGTACCGGTCAGGCCCAGACTGGCAAGGTAGCTGTTGGCGGCCGCGGCGTAGGCGTCGAGCGATCCGTACGCCCAAATAGCCAAGCTATCGGCCAGATTATTGGCCGAGGGTATGAGTATGGCCTGCAGCATCTGGTACTCGCTGATCTGCTCGCCGGCCTGGACACGAACGACCGAGCCGTCGGCCGCGGCGTAAGCCTTATACAAGGCAACATCATCAGCCGTCATGGTAACCAGCGGCCCCTGCTGGCCGGGCGACACCGGTTTTTGCTTCAGTATAGTTAAGGCGGTAATAATCTTAGCCGTGCTGGCTGTCGGCGCCGGGGTCTGTGCGCCGTGGCTGGCCACCAGGCCGCTGCCGACGATGCCGACTGCCGACTGGCCGCTTGCCGGCCAAGCCACATCTTTAGCTGGAGCCCTCGCGGTTATTTGCCGGTTGGCACTGGCCGGCATGAGTGCCGGCAACGGCCGTTGTAACGCCCAGTAACTGTAAGTGGCAGGCAGGACGATGATCAGCAATGAGCCGGCCAGACTACCCACCAACCGCCGCCTTACGATGTTCCGCATAATTCTTTTTATGATACACGAACTCTGGTCACTCGGTGTATAATGAAACTACAAACTAAGGAGATACCGAATGACAGTTGTAATAATTGTAATTGCCGTCGTCGTACTGGTTGGCGCAGTCCTAGCCGCCATGTACAACAGCTTGGTCCGCTTGAACCAGCAATCCGACGAGGCCTGGAGCGACATTACCGTCCAGCTGAAACGGCGCTACGACCTGATCCCGAACCTGGTCAATACCGTCAAAGGCTACGCCAGCCACGAAAAGGGTGTCTTCGAGAATGTCACCACCGCCCGCGCCAATGCCCTGACCGCCCAAGGACCGGCTGCGACAGCCAAAGCCGAAGGTGATTTCCAGCAGACCATGAAGAGCCTGTTCGCAGTCGCCGAGAATTATCCCGACCTGAAAGCGTCGCAGAATTTCCAGGACCTGCAGGCTCAACTGACCGACACAGAGGACAAAATCCAGGCTTCCCGCCGTTTCTACAACGGTGTGGTCCGTGATTTCAACACCAAGCGCAAGACTTTCCCGACAAGCGTATTCGCCAACATGCTCGGCTTCAAACAGGACAAAGAATTCTTCGAAGTCGATGAGGCACAAGCTGCTACTCTGCAAAACGCTGTTAACGTTCAGTTTTAATCTAAGCTCAGTGGCCAAAGACTGTCGTCATGTACTCTGATATTGCTGCCAACAAGCGCAAGACCGTGATCATCATGGTATTATTCCTGGCGTTTTTGGCCGGCGTCATCTGGATTTTTGATAAACTCTACGGTGGCGGAAGCACCGGTGTTTTCTACGGCGGGCTGATCGGCTCGGCGGTCTACGTCGTCATCAGCTACTATAGCGGCGCCAAGATGGCTCTGGCCGTCAACGGCGCTAAACCGATCGATCGCCAGGACAACCAGCGGTTGTACCGTATCGTTGAAAACCTGGCCATAACCGACGGCCTGCAGACTCCGAAGATCTATATCATGGACGACCCGTCGCCCAATGCCTTCGCCACCGGCCGCGACCCCAAACACGCGGCGGTCTGTGTCACCAGCGGTCTACTGGACATCATGGACGACCAGGAACTGCAGGGCGTGTTGGCCCACGAATTGGGCCATGTCAAAAACTATGACATCCGCGTGACGCTTATCGCTTTTGCTTTGACGGCCGTGATTTCTTTCATCGCCGATATTATTTTACGGATGACATGGTTTAGCGATCGCGACCGCGAGAGTAACCAATTGACGTTTGTGCTTGGGCTTATCGCCGCTATTCTGGCACCATTGGTGGCGACGCTCATCCAGCTGGCCGTCTCCCGCCAACGCGAATACCTAGCCGACGCCACCGGCGCGCTGACCACCCGCTACCCGGAGGGGCTGATCAGTGCCCTTCAGAAAATCAAGCAAAGCGGTAGTGTCGCCCGCCACCAGAACACCGCCACCGCCCACTTGTTCTTTGTGAATCCGCTCAAAGGCCACAGTCTGGCCA
>CAZXCS010000030.1:0-2879 GCA_964639195.1 uncultured Candidatus Saccharibacteria bacterium
GACTCAATGACTTTGATGTCCTCGCTTTGGCATTGGTTACATTTCATGCTGCCTCCTCGCCCATCAAACACAGCCAGGCAAAAACAGGTCTTTGTTCACAAAAATTATGCAAAAAGGTGGTTGTAAAAGCTGACTTCGTGAGTGTTTTTTGGGTTGATTATTTGCTTAATGTGCGCACACCGTTATGTTTGGATGTTTACGGATTTTTCACCGATTTTCCACATATAGTGGTGTGTTTCTCTAATATAGCCCCAGCTATAGCGTTTTGCAAGCCTATTAACGCTGTATTATTTAGTACGGACGGACCAGATTAGTTGTCGTCGGACGAGTCGTCGTCGTGGCTCTTGCGGCGGCGTCCGAGGCGGCGCAGGAATGACGGTTTTTCCAAGTCATCTTCCAAGCTGGTGGTCACAATTTCATTGTCGTCGTCAGTTGTTGATTCCTCCGACTGATCGTCAGCTTCAGCCTTGGCCTTCTTGGCGGTGTCAGGCTTAGTGCCGTCCTCGCCGTCCTTGTCTTCGTCGTCTATAGACCAAATGTTCGGTATGGTCGACTCGTCATCGTGGAATTCGGCGGCCGGTTGGCTGTCGTCGCCCAAGTCCATATCGAGTTCAGACAGGTCTTTTTCGTCTTGCTTGGTACTGGTGACAGTCGCGCCGGTCAGGACGGGTTCGGGCTGCTTTTTAGCCTTGGCTGGTTTGTCATCGCTGCCACGCTTGGCGAAGTATGAAGCATCGAAGCCGGTAGCCACGACGGTGATGATGACTTCGCCTTCCAGTTCGGGGTTGATGGTCGCACCGAAAATGATATTGGCGTCGGGGTCGGCGGCAGCCGTAATCGCTTCGGCGGCGGCGTTGATCTCATGCATGGACAGGTCATTACCGCCGATGACATTGAACAGAATACCGCGGGCGCCGTCGATGGAAACTTCCAGCAGCGGCGATTCGATGGCCTGTTTGGCGGCTTCGATTGCCCGGTTCTCGCCGTTTGCCCGGCCGATACCCATCAGGGACGAGCCGGCTTTGCTCATAACGGTTTTGACGTCGGCAAAGTCAAGGTTAATAAGGCCATGGACGGTAATAAGGTCGGAGATTCCCTGCACGCCCTGGCGCAGCACGTCATCAGCCACTTTGAAGGCCTCCATCAGCGGTGTGTCACGGTCGATGGTCTGAAGCAGGCGGTCATTCGGGATAACGATCAGCGTATCGACGGCTTCACGCAACTTTTCGATTGCCAGCTCGGCATTTTTGCGGCGCTTCTCGCCCTCAAAGGCGAACGGTTTGGTAGCAAAACCGACGACCAGAACGTCCAGCTCCTTGGCGATTTCGGCTACCACGTGGCCGCCGCCACTGCCGGTACCGCCGCCGGCGCCGATAGTTACAAACACCATGTCGGCGCCCTCGACTGCCGCCCGGATATCATCACGTGATTCCTTAGCCGCCTGCTCGCCGACGGCCGGGTCGGCGCCGGCACCCAAGCCGCGGGTGGCGTCCTTGCCGATATGGATTTTTTTGTGCGCCCGGCTGTGGTGCAGTGCTTGGGCATCGGTATTGATGGCAATGAACTCGACATTCTCAATGCCGGCATCAACCATCCGGTTGATGGCCGCACCGCCGGCGCCGCCGACGCCGATCACTTTAATTTGCGCGAATGTCTCGATAGCTGGTGCAACCACTTCGGCCATGTTATCCTCTCAAAATATCCTAATTGATATGGTCGTAGTATACCTTAGGCACTCTTCAAGTTCAACAAATTTGCACAGCCATTTTTGGGCCTGCGTTTGGGCTCACGCCCCGCGATGATTATTGTGTGCAGCCAATCATATTTTGTGTGCACCGAACAATTTAGCGCTTGAAGCGGTCGAACAGACCGCTCAACAAGGCCTTGGCCTGCTGGCCACTGCGGCCGCCAACACCCATTGGCGGCAAGGCCGGCAATAGCAGCATGTCCAATAGCATCAGCCCGACGACGGTCGTAAAGCCGGCGTCTTCGACCGTGTCAACCAAACCGCCGATATTGTGCAGCTTGCCGATGCGGGCCGGCAGCTGGAGCTTGTCGCGCGCAAATTCGTCCAGCCCGGGCAGCTTGGAGCTGCCGCCGGTTATGACGATCCCGCCCGGGAGTTTACGTGAACGCTTAATCTTCTGTAATTCTTTATCGACATAGTCCAGCAGTTCGTCGACCCGGGCCTCGACGACCAGAGCGATCTCTTCTACTTGGAAATTGTGGGCTTGGTCGCCGATTTTGACCGTGGCGGTGACTTTTTTGGAACTATCACGCAGGTCGGCATGCTTGACTTTAACCTGTTCGGCGACGTCGATATCGGTCTTCAGGCCTATCGCCAGGTCGTTAGTGATATGCTGTCCGCCGATCGGCAGTACTGCGACATGCTGGACTTCCCCGTCCTCGAACACTATCAGGTTGGTCGTGCCGGCACCGATATCAATCAAGGCCGTGCCGGCTTCGCGCTGCTGGCGGGTCAGGACGGCTTCGGCCGCTGCCAGGCCGGAAACGGTGTGGTGGGTGGCCTGGATACCGGCTTTGTCGAGCGCCATGTCGAGATTGCGCAGGTTCGGTGATGCCGCCGTCACGATGTGGGCATCGACTTCCAGCCGCACGCCCTGCATGCCGATCGGGTCTTTGATGTTGCGCTGGCCGTCCAGGCTGTAGTTTTTAGCAAAAAACTGGACGATTTCGCGGTTGGCCGGCAGGCTGACGATAGTGGCGGCTTCTTCAACCCGCAGCCGGTCATCAGGGGTGATTTCGCGGTTGGCGGCCGAAATTGCGATGACGCCTTCCGAATTCAAACCGCTGACGTGAGAGCCGTTGACATTGACGGTTGCCTGCTTGATCGGCTTACCGGAGATGCGCTCGGCCTC
>CAZXCS010000030.1:2979-7279 GCA_964639195.1 uncultured Candidatus Saccharibacteria bacterium
CCGTCATCGGTAATCAGTACTGTGTGCTCGAAGTGGGCCGAGAACGAGTGGTCGACCGTTACGACCGTCCAGCCATCGTCAGCAACGTAGACCTGCTCACGGCCCAGCGTCACCATCGGCTCAATGGCGATGGTCATGCCCTTGCTCAACCACGGACCGGTGTTGGCGCGGCCGTAATTGGGTATGTTAGGGTCTTCGTGGATCTGGTGGCCGACACCATGGCCGACAAGATCGCGGACGATGCCGTAACGGTACGGCTGCAGCGACGCCTCAACGGCGGCGCCTATGTCGCCAGTGCGTACTTGGTCATGGACAGCGGCAATCCCGGCCTCCAGAGCCTGCCTGGTGCGCTCCACCAGGCGGATGTGCCCCTGTTGCTTCGGCCGGCCGGCGATAACGCTGATGGCGGAGTCGGTGACCATGCCATTGACCGTCACCCCGAAATCCAGGCCGACGATATCACCATCTTTAATGAGCCTGTCTGCTTTGGGGATGCCGTGCACCACTTCGTCATTCACCGAGATGCAAATGACGTCCGGGAAGCCCTGGTAGCCCAGGAAGCTTGGCTGGCCGCCGAGAGCTTTTAGCTCATCACCGGCGATGATTGCCAGATCCTTGGTCGACATGCCCGGCTCCAGCTTGGACTTTAATAAGGCCAGTACGCTGGCCAGCATTTTACCGGCCTCACGCATGGCACTGATTTCGCTGGCGGTCTTGACTCGAGTGGTCATGGCGGTAGCTGCCTTAAGCTGTTTCGTTTAGCTGCCGGACAATGTCGGTGTTGACGTCATCGGCTGAGCGCTCGGCATTGACATCGACTACTTTGATATCGTGGTCGGTCAGCCACTTGAGGAGCGGCTCGGTGGAACGCTGGTATTCATCGAAGCGCTTTTCGATAGCCGCATCTTTGTCATCGATGCGGGCTCGAGCCAGCAGCCGTTGCTTGACGATGTCATGTGAGGCCACCAGATGGAAAGCTGCCTGCAGATCAAACCGCCCAGCTTTGACTTGGCCCAACAGCCATTCGGCCTGCGGGATGGTCCGCGGGAAGCCGTCGAGAATGATTTGCTCGTTATCGGGCAGCGAGGCCAGCACAGTATCGACCAGCTTGATAATCTCCTGGTCGTCGAGCAGACCGCCGTCGAGCATACGCTGGCGCTGTTCGCCGGTGACGTACATCCGCAGCACTTCGCCCATTGAAATCAAATGGAAGCCATGCTGGTCGGCCAGCATTTTGCCTTGGGTGCCTTTGCCTGAACCGGCGATGCCCATTAATAGGATCATTGGAGTTTCTCCTTGGCTAAACGGGCGATCAGCGCTCCGTCGGCCGCCGCCCCCGCTTGGGCTTTGACCTGGCCTATCACCTGCCCCATGGCCTGCGGACCGGCGGCGCCGGAACTGGCGATGACGTCGTCAACCAGCTTGGCTACTTCGGCTTCGCTCAGCTGCGCCGGCAGATAGGTTTCAATCAAGGCTTTTTCGGCCAGTTCGGCGTCGGCCTTGGCTTGGTTGCCGCCCTGCACATATAAATCGGCACTTTCCTGGCGCTTCTTGGCTTCTTTCGCCAGCAGCGGCAGGACTTCATCGTCACTCAGGCCGGTCTCGCGTTTGCCGGTAGCGACTTTAACGTTCAGCAAGACAGCCTTCAGGCCGCGCAGCGTCGTAGTTTTAGTACTGTCACCGGCCAGCATAGCCGTTTTAATGTCCTGTTCCAGCTTGTCTTCAATCGTCATAACTCAGCTATTATAACCTTAGCTCAATGATTTATCCCAGAAGTTCCAGGAAAATCTTAGCGTTGACCGAGTTTGATTTTTTTAAGCTTTAGGGCTTTTCTCTCTTGGCGGATAATTGCTTTGCGGCGGCGCTCCGGCTTGCTGATGTCCTTTTGGAAAAACTGGTTCTGTTTGACCACGGCAATCGCGCCCGACTGCTGCACTTTGCGGTTGAAGCGGCGCAGCAAATTCTCGGTCGACTCTTTGGTATCCTTACGACTCACTTGTATCATTGCAACTATTCTACCCGACAGGGGTGATTATTGCAAGCATTCAGCTGTAGACTAGCCAGTGACGCGCTTTTGCTGGGTAGAACGCTGTGATTTTAACACGATGCTTTGCAGTTCGCGGAAGATCGGGAACTGTTTGTTGGTCGAGTAGACCTTGGTGTTGCCCTGGCGCTCGGAGGTCAGGAAGCCGACTTTTTCGAGGCGCTTCAGTTCGCGCTGGATGTTGCCGGCATCTTCTTTAATCAGCTTAGCTAGGCCGCGGACATGGGTCTTGAAGTCGGGATACTTGGCATAGATAACAATGATTTTGCGGCGGACTCGGGAGGTGATGAAAATATCCAGCATGCTCTTCGAAACTCCTTATTGTTATCCAAACAACGTTAATCCCTAGTATAGCCACGGGTCTTGGCTTTGGCAAGCCGAATTTCTATCGACGGGTGACTTATACTAAAGCCATGCATTATTATCTGGTTTGGGTGCGATCGAAGCGCTACCACGGCAGCGAACCGCTGACCTATAGCTCGACGGTCAAGCTGTCGACCGGGAGTATTGTCCAAGTGGAGCTGCAACGGGAACTGGTGCTTGGTGTGGTCAGCGGCACCACCAGCCAGCCGCGTTTCCAGACCAAACCGATTAGCCGTGTCCTGGATTTGCCAGCTCTGCCGGCCCACCTTATGCGTTTGAGTTCGTGGCTGAAAAGTTACTACCCGGCGCCATTAGGCATCCTCAGCCAGCAGCTGTTGCCGACTGATTTATCGGAAAAACAGTTAGCTGACAGGTTGGACTTGAAGTTTACGCCGCCGGTAACGGCTGGCTTACCGCCGCTGACGGCCGAGCAGCAAGCAGCCCTGAAAGCCATGCAGACCCCTGACAGTTATCTGCTACACGGCATCACCGGCAGCGGCAAAACCCGCCTGTATTTTGAGCTGGCATTGAAAGCGCTGGCGACTGGAAAATCGTCGCTCATCCTGACGCCGGAAATCAGCCTGACCTCGCAATTGGCCGGTAGCTTCCGGCAGGTTTTCGGGGAACGCGTGATCACCATGCACTCCCAGCAGACCCCGGCCGAGCGGCGGCGGGCCTGGCTGGCCTGCCTGCGCGCCGACCAGCCGGTGATCGTCGTCGGGCCGCGTTCGGTTCTGTTCAGCCCGGTGCGAAAGCCCGGTTTAATCGTCCTGGACGAGTCGCATGAGGCGGCCTACAAGCAGGAGCAGGCCCCGCAGTACCAGACCGGCCGCGTGGCGGCCTACCTGGCCGGCGTGACGCGCAGCACGTTGGTTTTGGGCTCGGCCACGCCGAGTGTCAGCGACTATTACCTGGCTGAACAAAAAGCTAAGCCGACCATTCAATTGACCAAACTGGCGCAGACTCACCAGCACCGCCCGCCCGAAATAACAGTGGTCGACAGGCGTGACCATAGTTTGTTCAGCCGCTCGCCGCTGCTCAGTGAACCGCTCATCAAAGCCATCGAGCAGGCGCTGGGCCGCAGCGAACAAAGCCTGCTCTACCTGAACCGCCGCGGCACCGCCCGGATGGTGATGTGCGAGCATTGCGGCTGGCAGGCCGTCTGCCCGCACTGTGACATACCGCTAACCTACCACGGCGACACACACAGCCTGCGCTGCCACAGCTGCAACCACCGCCAACCGGCGCTGGCCAGCTGCCCCAACTGCGGCCACTCCGGGGTTATATATAAGACGGCCGGCACCAAAGCCGTCGTCGAGGAGGTCACGCGGCTGTTCCCCAAAGTCCGGGTCGGCCGGTTTGACACCGACAATGCCAAGGCTGACCGGTTCGAAGCCCACTACGATGGCATAAAAGCCGGCGAAATCGACGTGCTGGTCGGCACCCAGTTACTAGCTAAAGGCCTCGATCTGCCGAGGCTGAGCGTGGTCGGCGTCGTACTGGCCGACACCAGCCTCTATCTGGCTGATTTCTCGGCCGCCGAACGGACCTATCAGCTGCTGGTACAGGTGCTGGGCCGGATCGGGCGCGGACATGTCGCCGGCCGGGCAATCGTCCAGACCTACCACCCGGAACACCCGGTGTTGCAGGACGCGATTCAAGCTGACTACCGCCACTTCTATGAAACGGAGCTGGCCAACCGCCGGCAATTCCTGTTCCCGCCCTTCTGCTACCTGTTGAAGCTGACCGTCCGGCGGGCGAGCATCGCGGCGGCCGAAACCGCCGCCGATAACCTAAAGGCTGAGATAGAACGCCGCCACCGCGTCCGGGTTGAGGGGCCGGCACCGTCATTTTACGAACGTTTGCAGAACAAATACCAGTGGCAGCTGGTGG
>CAZXCS010000031.1:0-6869 GCA_964639195.1 uncultured Candidatus Saccharibacteria bacterium
TGGAAATCTTTTTTGTCATGCATGACCCGACGACGTTGAACCGTCAGGGTAATGATGTCGGCGATGAGTACCGGTCGGTCATTTTCTACCACGATGCCGGCCAGCAAAAGACGGCCGAGGACATGAAAGCCGGCTTCGCCGCCGAGTTATGGTCGAATCCGATCGTGACCCAGATTGAACCGCTTGAGAAATTCTGGCAGGCCGACGAGTACATGCAGGATTACTACAACCGTAATCCGAACGCCGGCTACTGTCAGCTGATCATCGAGCCGAAAATCGTGAAACTGCGCCAGAAGTTTGCCGCCAAACTTAAGCCAGCAGCCTGAAGCTAGTCGATCACCTGGACGTCACGCCAAAAGGCGATGTAGTTGGAGAAGTCTTTGCCGACGATCTCGATGGCGCTCGGCAGCGGTTCCGGATAGCTCCAGGCATTGTCCTTAACCCAATTGTCAGCCTGACCGACATCAAAGTATTGGCAGTCGCCTTTCCACGGACAGTTATAAGGGGTGTTGCTGGGATGCAAAGACTCGGTTTTGACGCTAGCCGGCGGAAAGTACCAGTGTCCCTCGATGTAAATTAAGTCGTCCTTGTCAGCCTGGGCAATAATCTGGTTGTTCCACACTGCCTGCATGCTTAGCTTCCCGGTTTAAAAGTTCCTCACGACCGACATGATGACGAACACCAGGATCAGCAAGCCTAGGCCGCGGCGGAAGTAATCAACGCCGCGGAAAATTTCCAGCCCACACCATACCGCCAAACTGGCCTGTGCCAGCCAGGACAATACATCGGCTGGGCGGCCATTGATGAACAGCGATACCGTGGTCAGCACGGCCCAGCCGATGAGCCAGGCATTCGGCGTCTGCCACAATACGACCCTGCCCCGGCGGTCACGCCAGGTTTTATCCCAAAGGCTGCGCTGCATTGGTTCTATTATAAACGACCTGCCGACCGATTTTTACTCTTTGGCGCGGATATCGTCATGGTTCAGGCCGTAGTAATGGGCGATCTCATGCCACAGGGTGTGCTTGATGCCTTCTTTGAGCGCCTCCAAGCTGACGGCCTGGCGGCTGAGCGGGCCTTTGAACAGCGTGATTTTATCGGGGTAGAGCCGGTCCATGCCTTGGCGTTGGCTAAGCGGCACACCTTGGTACAGCCCAAGTAGTGTCTCGTGCGGCTGCAATTTACCGGCTAGGCGCTGCTCCGGCGTCGGCTCTTCCTCATACAGGATGGCAACGTTACGGATGTTCTGCACGTGCTCGCCGGGCAGCTCGGTCAGGGCTTGGTCGATCAGGGCTTGGAAGGCTTCGTCGCTCAGCTCAACCATTCAGCCCTCGAACTTCAGGCGTTTGACCAACCAGTCGCGCGGCAGCAAGCTGAGGAACCAGCCGGCGCGCGGACCGGACTGTTTGCCGATCAGCGCCCGGTACAGCGCCGAGAATAGCGCTTGAGGCGCCAGGCCGCTATCGTCCTTCAGGTCATAAATCGCCTGGTGGAACCATGCCCCGTCGGCATCAGGCGGTGCCGCGGCGATCTTCTCGCCCAGCCGGCGCAAAAATTGCTGTTCGGCATCGGTAAAGTCGCTGGCTTTCACGCCTTTGAGCAGCTCGAACTTGACTTCATCGGGCGCCCGTTTCTGCAGCCAGGTGTCGATGAACTGCAACTCGGTTTTGATAATGTCGGCATCGTCCTTAGCAACCCCGGCATACTCGGTGCGGCTGACGATCTCCAGCGTCCGGGCCGGGTCTTTGAGCGCCGCCTGGTAGCTGGCCGTGAGCAGCGAAAACGGCACGCGGCTGACAGTTTTCTTGCTCACTCCGCGGGTGCAAATGTATAAAAGTTGCTCTTCGCTCTCGGTGCGGTCGGTTTTGGCTGCAAAAGCCGCAAATTCGTCCATTACCTGAACGACGCCGTTTATCGGATCAAAATACAGTCGTTTCAGCGGCGATGCCCGAAGCACATAGTAACGCATCACCTCCGGCGGCATCAGCCGGGCCGCTTCGAGCGCATCGAGACCGGTGCCTTTGCTGGCGCTCATCTTTTTGGTGTCGCCGGCCAAATTTATAAAGTCGTAGGAGACCGGGTATGGCGGCTCGCCGCCAAAGACGTCGCGGACAATCTGCGCGCCGGTATCGTAGGAACTGCCTTTGGTCATGTGGTCTCGGCCGGACGGTTCGCAATCGACCTTCTGTAGCCACCACCGGGCCGGCCAATCGAGACGCCAGTCGAGCTTCACTTCCCCTTTATCGTAGTGAGCGATTTGCCGGCCAGCCTCGTGGTCCTCATATGTAACTGTTTTGTCTTCTGGGTTCACGCTTATGAAGCGGCGATTTTTGAGGCGATCGCCCTCTAGCACTTGGATAGGTGTCCAATGCTCATCGAGCTTACGGCCGGAAATAGTCTCCAGCGCCTTGCGGGCCTCAGGGATATGATCGAGCGCTTTTTCAATGGCCGACACCATGAAACCGCTGCGGTATTTCTCATGAGACCGGATGAACTCAACCTCAATACCAAGCGCTGCACACGCATCGACCAGTCCTTGCAAAAAGAAGTCGGCATAGCTCTGCTTCGATCCGTCAGGCGCCGGCACATCACAAATTGGAAACCCAAGATATTTTTCGAAATCCGCCGGGACATCAACCGGAATTTTGCGGAACGAATCGAGATCATCGACAAAGTAAATATGCCTGGCCTGCCGATCACGGCGTTTGAGTTCGAGCATAATGGCATCGGCCGTTATCAGCTCGCGCATGTGTCCAAAGTGATGCGTCCCGCTCGGCGAACCGCCGGACTCAATCAGAATCTCCCCGTCGGCATGACGGGCAATCAAGTCATCGGCAATTTTATTCAACCACTGCATACTGAATTGATTATAGATTATGGACTCTCGAATCTAGAATCCATATTCGAAATGCTGAATCTTTAACTGATGTCGACGATTTTGTACTTGGTGGTGTCGGTCGGCGTTACGATTTCGGCGAATTCGCCCTCTTTTTTGCCGATGAGCGCCTGGCCAATCGGCGATTCGTCACTGATTTTGCCGCTCAGTGGATCCGCCTCCACGGTACCGACAATTTGAAATTCTTTGGCTTTGCCGTCACTCTTGAGCTTGACGACCGAGCCCAACTGCACCTGGCGGGCGCCGCGCGGCTTTTTAATAATCTCGACGTTGGTAATGATGTTCTGGATCTCCGAGATCCGGGCTTCATTGCGGTCCTGCTCGGCACGGGCCGACTGGTACTCGGCATTCTCAGCCAGGTCGCCTAGTTCGCGAGCGGTTTTAATGGCATCGGCAATACCCGGGCGCTTGGCCACCAGGGTATCAAGTTCAGCTTGCAATTCGTCAACCCCGGCTTGGGTCAATCGAAATAACTTCTTCATCGGTCTTCCCTCCTTATATCATCAGTGGTTCGGGGTGCTGTCGTCTCGGTCTGCCTGATCAGTCGACACCTATTATAGCAAAGTATCAGCCGGCCTGGCCGAGCTTTTGCATCAATTCTGTTTGGGTCACTAACTGGGTCTCGCTTGCCTGCCGCGGCTTTAGTTCATAGGTGCCGGCGGCAGCTGTTTTGTCGCTAATCACGACGCGATACGGAATGCCCAACAGGTCGGCATCGGCGAATTTCTCGCCGGGACGCATATCGCGGTCATCATATAGTACCGCAACATCGGTTTCAGTCAAGTGGTTATATAGCTCATCGGCTTGTTTGACGACTTCGGCGCTATCGCCCAGCCTGGCCAGATAGACTGCCGCCGGCGCGATGGCCTCCGGCCAGACCAGTCCCTTGTCGTCGGCAAGAAGTTCGGTGACGACGCCAACCAAACGTGACGGGCCCATACCGTAACAACCCATCAATACCGGCTGGACCTTGCCGTCTTCATCGGTGAAAGTTAGATTCAGCGGGCGTGAATATTTATCTTTCAGGGTAAAGATATTCCCGACTTCTGCTCCTTTAACTTCCTCTAGATCATCGCGCGTGAGGCCAAGTTCCTGTAATACGTCGTCGCTGTAAACCTCTTCATTGACGGCTATTTTTTTCTGTCGGTTGAGATAAAGCGTGTCCTCCCCCGCCTCGACAATAGTCTGAAATTCATGGCTGTACTGACTGAAACTGCCGCCGCTGGCGAACGTCAAAAATGTCTGTTCGGCGATACCCAGCCGTTCGAATACCTTGAAGTAGGCCTGCTTAACTTTCTCGTACAATTCATCGTGTTCCTCCTGTGTCCGGGCAAAACTGTACATATCCTTCATGAGGAACTCGCGGCCGCGCATGACGCCGCTTTTGGCTCGGGTCTCGTTACGGAACTTAGTCTGAATCTGGTATGCCAGAAACGGCAAATCCTTGTAACTGCTGACGAAAGATTTGGCAGCCCGTACCAGCGGTTCTTCATGTGTCCAGCCAAGTCCCACTTCAGAGTTATTTTTGAGTCTCGTCTTAAACCAGACGTCGACAACTTTGTCGTCCCACCTATCTGTCACCTTCCATATCTCCGGGTCTTGAAAAGTAGTAAGTTTCAGCTCCTGGCCGCCTATCGCTTCCATTTCTTCGCGGATTATGGAGTTAATCTTTTCCAGCACGCGTAAGCCAAGTGGCAAAAATGTATACACACCGGCCATTTCCTTGTGGATGAAGCCGGCCCTGATCAGCAGCTGGGCGTTTTTGGCCGCTTCGTCGGCCGGGACGGTTTTGCTGGTCTTGGTGAATAGTTGCGACAGCCTCATAGATGCACCCATTGTACCACCCCGGTACTCAGCGGGCATGAAGGATAAATAAGGATACGTACGCCACGCCGTTTTTGATGGCGTGCAGGGTGATCGAGGCCCACAGGCTGCCGGTCTTTTCGCGCAAGTAAATCAAAACCAAGCTAAGTATGAAGGTGTCAAGCGCGCCGATCCACAACAGGCCGGCGTTGCCCCCTTCCTGCAGGTGGGCAGCCGCGAACAGCGCGCTGGTCAGCAGTACGGCATACACCGTCGGCAAGGCCTTCTTGAGGGTGCTATACAGGAAGCCCCGCACCATAATTTCCTCGGCCAGCGGCGGAATAACTACCAAGCTTATTAACGTCAGGGTCAGCTGCAGGCCGCCATGAACCGCTTTGAAGCCGATGTCCTGCGTTTGGTTGACGTCCAACCCGTGCACGAAATGACTGACCACGCCCACCGTCAAGCCGTAGAGCACGAAGTAAGGTACGACCGCGGTCAGGCCGTATATGGCGTCGATCCACTGAGGACGCTTGAGGCCGATGGCCGACAGGCCAAGCCGGTAACGGCGTTTTAGAAAAAGATAGATAGCGCCGATGCTGAGGGTTTCCGCAAGCAGTATGAAAATGAACTGTCCCGGCACCGAACCATTCAGCCAACTGAGGGCCTGGGCGTTGGTCCAGTGCCGAAAGAGCGGATAGATACTTACGGCCAGGCCGGCCAGCACCTGGGAGGCATAAAACACGGCGAACACGAAGACTAGGCCAAGCCAGGGAGTCCACGGCACCATGGGCAGCTCTGCCGACGTTGAACTTTGCTGCGGGTCGGGGGCTTCCTTCATCTAGAAAAAGCGGTGCACATCGACAAAAGTAATGGCAATTACCAGCGCGATCAGCAAAGCGAAGCCGGCCGCATTAATCGCCTCTTCCCGCTGCGGGCTCAGCGGCCGGTGCAGGCCGCGGGCGATCAGGGTGATCCACAGCCGGCCGCCGTCCAACGCCGGAATCGGCAGGATGTTCATAATGGCCAGTGTCAGCGAAATGATTGCGATGATCAGCAGCATGTACTGGTAGCCGAGGGCCGTACCGTCTTTGAGGATAACGAAGATGCCGACCGGTCCGGCCAGCTGCGATGAGGCCGAGGTCTGGCCGTGCTGCCGCGCAGTCGTGTTACCGGTGGCCGCACCAGCTATAAGGCTGCCCAGCCCGCCAAGCGCATGTCCGAGGCCCTGGAACGTCAGCGCAGTGACCTGAGCGCTGAAGCCGACAGCCACGACCGGTGACGACCAGGTCGAGCGTCGCAGGGTCAGCTGGCCGAATTCCGGCGTCGTTACAATGCCGAGATAGCCTTTCTGGGCCTTGGATTCAACCTGCGCCTTGGTCGCCAATGTAGCGGTCAGGGTCAAATGCTGCCTGCCTCGCAGCACTTCAACCGAGACGGTTTGGCCGGCGCGAGCCTTGGTAATCTTCGGCAAATCGTCGGGATTCTTAATCTTCTGGGCCTGGCCAAGGGGGCCGATTGCCAGAAGCTGGTCACCCTTGTGGATGCCGGCCTTCTGGGCCGCTGAACCGGGCTCGACACTGTCAACCAAGTTATCGGCACTGACGCTGTAGGTACGCTCGCGGGTATCGCTTTTGACAGTGTATTGATCGGGCACCAGCTTCGGCAAGCCGATCACGGCCAGGATCGTCAGCAGCACCAGGGCCGTAACTAAATTCATGAGCACGCCGGCGGCCATGATTTTGGTCTTGACCCACAGCGTTGCGGCGCCGAAGGTGCCTTTGGCCGTATCGCTGTCGTGCTCGCCTTTTAGCTTTACAAACCCGCCCAGTGGCAAGACATTGATGGTGAACAGCCAACCGGCTTTAGTCTTGCGCTTGTAGAGCCGCGGCGGGAAAAAGATACCGAATTCTTCGACCTCGACCCCGTTGCGCCGGGCGACGATGAAGTGGCCATATTCATGCACAACTACTAGGCCTATAAACAGGATAATCCCGACAACTAACAATAAGGCTGACATTTGCTTCTTATTGTAACAAACCGGCTGGGCTAAGCTGCCAATAAACTGCTTTACAAATTACCGGTAGCCGATATAATGAGCTTGAGCTTAAACTGAGAAAAGCCAAACGTGTGTAACAAAAAGAGGTTGAAAAGTGAGTCGTTCGCTGCT
>CAZXCS010000032.1:0-2055 GCA_964639195.1 uncultured Candidatus Saccharibacteria bacterium
GAAGAAGTCGTACTGGGCCATGACCGTATCACCACCGGCGCCGGCAACGACCTGCAGCATGCCGCTGAGCTGGCCCGCGACATGATCGTCAACCAAGGCATGGGCAAGAAACTGCGCGACCAGGTGTTCCATGTCGATGACGGGATGATGCTCGACCGGCTGGTCCACGAACGGGATTATTCCGATGAAACCGCCAAAGTGATCGATGACGAAGTCGAGAACCTGATCACCGAAGCCGCCAACCGGGCCCGAGTGGTCATCAAAGCCAACCTGCACGCTCTGGAAAACCTCAAAAACCGGTTACTCGAAAAAGAAACCGTCGACGCCGACGAAGTCCTAGAGGCCCTCAAGGGCTCCAAGATGCCCCAAGGCGCCGCCCTGTACTAGATTTTCCTGTATCAGCCAGTGAAATTGATCTGTCATAGCACGGCCGGCTGCTCTATACTATGAGTAACATTTCATGAATCCCAGCCAGCCTGCTAAGAAGAAAAGACGTCTCAGCATCAGTAATGTCGCTGCGCTGCTCGTGGCCACAGCGTTTATCGGACAGTTGCTTGGTGTGCTGCGTACCAAGCTGGTGAACGCCAACTTCCCGACCACCGGCCCGCAGGGTACCGATGCCTACTTTGCCGCCTTCACCATCCCCGATTTCTTTTTCTTCACTTTAGCCGCCGGTGCCTTGGGCGTGGCTTTCATGCCGGTACTGTCCGACCGGCTGCACCGGATCGGCCGCAAAAGCGCCTGGGAATTATCGGCTTCGCTGATGAACTTCCTGGCCATCATTATGGGCTTTGTGGCGCTGGTTATCATTTTGTTTGCCCGGCCTTTGATATCCCATGTCGTGGCGCCAGGGCTCAGCCCCGAGCAGCTCGATAATGCCACCGCCATCATGCGGCTGCTGGCCTTCAACCCGCTGCTATTCACTATCTCGGGTATCCTGACGAGCGTGCAGCAGACGATGGGCCGGTTCTTTTTCTTTGCCATCGCGCCGCTGTTCTACAACTCGTCAATCATTTTGAGTATCTTTATCTTCAAGCATAATGTCGGCCTGGTCGGCCTCGGCCTCGGCGCCTTTATCGGCGCCGTACTGCAACTGTTGATAGTGATTTGCGGCCTGTGGCGGACGAATTTCCATTGGCATCCCAAAATCCTTTGGAAAAGCCAGGATTTCCACACTGTGCTCAACAACCTGCCGCCACGCTCGCTCGACCAGGGGATTGACCAGGTGGAAAACATCGTCGAGACCCACATCGCCAGCGGCCTCGGCACCGGCAGCATTACCTTTTTCAACAATGCCTATATTTTGAGTACCGCGCCGATACTGCTGGTCGGTACGGCGATCAGCACCGCCGCTTTCCCGAAGCTCAATGCCGACTTAAGCCTCAACCGGCCTGACCTGTTCCGGCGGGACTTCCTGATGGTGCTGCGGGCAATGATCTGGCTGGCGGCGCCGCTCGTGGTGATTTGTTTCTTTAGCCGAGGCTACCTGGCTCGCCTGATCTACACCAATGGTAATCAGAAGATCGCCACCATCTTCGGTTTTCTGACAGTGGCCATCTTTTTCCGTATCATCTACGCCATCATCTCACGCTGGTTTTACGCCCAGAAAGACACCAAAACCCCGCTGTTCGTGTCACTGTTTACGATCGGGTTGAACATCGTGCTGGCCGTCACTTTGTCCCGGTCGAAGGCCTACGGCATCGAGGGCTTGGCACTGGCGCAATCGATAGTGGCTGCCATCGAAGTCTTCATCCTGTCTGTCATCATGCTCCTACGAGACCACCAACTGTTCGACGGGCCGTTCTGGGGCGGGGTGGGGCGTATCATCTCGGTCACCGGCTTCAGCGTCGTGGCCTGTTTCATCATGATCTCCCTCTATCCGTTGGGCATCAACGACCGCGGTATTTTGACGCTGGGCAGCAAACTGTTCTTCATCGCCGCCGTAACGTTCTCGGTTCATATAGTTATCTCGGGCATCTTCGGTCTTGAAGAAGTCCGGCCGATTATCAACCGCGCAAAGAAAATTCTCCTGAGCCCGATCAAAGCCGAAGTCTA
>CAZXCS010000032.1:2155-3449 GCA_964639195.1 uncultured Candidatus Saccharibacteria bacterium
TATGACCCGGGAGCAAAAGCTGGCCCTATTTGCCACTATCGTGGGCAGCGGCATTGTTTTTCTTGATGGCTCGGTCGTGAACCTGGCCTTACCCAAGATCGCCGGCAGCCTGCATGCCAACTTTACCGATTTGCAATGGATCGTTGACGGCTACCTGCTGTCGCTGTCGGCACTGATTTTACTCGGCGGTTCGCTCGGCGACATTTTCGGGCGTAAGAAAGTCTACTTGCTCGGTCTCGCCGGCTTCGGTGCCGTCTCGCTGCTGTGCGGCTTGTCCCCCAACCCGCCGGTTCTGATCGCTTTACGAATTTTGCAGGGTGTGTTCGGAGCTTTGCTGGTCCCGGGCGGCCTGGCCATTATCAACACCAACTTTCCTCTGAAAGAGCGCGGCGCGGCGATCGGCACATGGTCGGCCTGGTCGGCGGTGTTTGCCGCCATGGGTCCGCTGGTGGGCGGTTATCTTCTAGGTGTTGCCAGCTGGCGCTGGATCTTTTTCATCAATGTGCCACTGGGCATCGTGTGCTACCTGTGCGGTAGCTTGGGGATAAAAGAGAGCCAGGACACCAACCCGCGGCGAGTTGATGTCAGAGGAGCCCTTCTGGCAACGGTCGCCCTGGCCGGTCTAACCTACGGGCTGATTGAAGGGCCGGCCAACCACTGGCATGCCGGCGCAATTGCTCCTTTGATAATCAGTGTGCTATTTAGCATCGCTTTTGTTCAGTTGGAAAAGGGCCACAAAGACCCGATGGTCAAACTCGACCTGTTCAAATCACGCAACTTCACCGGCTCTAATCTCATGACATTCATGATGTACGGCGCCCTGGCCGGCTTCTTCTTTGCCCTGGTTATATACTTGCAAACTCGCATGCACTATAGCCCGATCAAGGCCGGTATCAGTCTCTTGCCGACGACTTTCTTCCTGCTGCTGTTCTCCAAACGCGTCGGCAAACTGTCCAGCCAACACGGCCCGCGCTACTTCATGACCGTTGGCCCCATCGTGGCCGGACTCGGGATCCTGTCATTATTGAACCTCCAGTACCCGACTAGTTACTTTGGCTCGGTACTGCCCGGCGTGACGCTCTTCAGCATCGGCGTCACTCTGTTTGTGGCACCTTTGACCACGACGGTTATGACCTCAGTAAGTGATACGAATTCCGGCATCGCGTCGGGCATCAACAACGCCGTCTCGAGGGTGGCCGGCCTGGTGGTCATTGCATTGCTCGGCCTGTTCGGCAGCGGCGAATTCTACAAATTCGGCATCTGGCTATGCAGCCTCATGGCCATCGCCGGCGGC
>CAZXCS010000032.1:3549-6789 GCA_964639195.1 uncultured Candidatus Saccharibacteria bacterium
ATGGATCAAGCTCACATTAGGAATTTTTGTATTATTGCCCATATCGACCATGGCAAGTCGACGCTGGCTGACCGCTTGCTGGAGCTGACCGGTACAGTCGACAAGCGTGACATGAAAGCCCAGCTGCTGGACAAGATGGATCTGGAGCGTGAGAAGGGCATTACTATCAAACTCGCACCAGTGCGCATGCAGTACAAAGACTATGAACTGAATCTGATTGATACACCGGGCCATGTCGACTTCAGCTACGAAGTTTCTCGCAGTCTGCAGGCCTGCGAAGGCGCGCTGTTGGTGGTTGATGCCAGCCAGGGCATCCAGGCGCAGACGCTAGCTAATGTATACCTGGCGTTGGCTGCCAACTTGACGCTAATCCCGGTGCTCAACAAAATCGACCTGCCGGCGGCTGACGTGTCGCGCGTCGGCGCCGAGATCGTCAGTTTGCTTGGCTGCAAGTTCGAAGACATTTTGCAAATCTCCGCTAAGACCGGCAAGGGCATTGAAGAAGTTCTAGAACGTATTGTTGCTGACATTCCACCGCCGAAAGTCAGCGACCAAACGGAAACCCGGGCGTTGATATTCGATTCGTATTACGACGACTACCGCGGCGTCATCCTCTACGTCCGAGTTGTGGGCGGGAAAATTGCCAAAAATGACCAGATCAAAATGATGGCTACCGCTGTCTCGGGCATCGCTCTGGAGGTCGGTGCCCTGAAACCTCACATGAAGCCCGGTACAGCTCTGCAGGCCGGCGAAATCGGCTACGTTGTCACCAACCTCAAAACCACCCGTGACGCCAAAGTCGGCGACACCGTGACGCTTGTTTCGAACCCAGCCAGCCAGCAACTGCCCGGCTACAAAGACGTCCAGCCTTTCGTATACGCCGGCTTTTTCCCGGAGTCGAACGAACAATACCAGGAGCTCAAAGACGCCATCGAGAAACTCAGTCTCAGCGATTCAGCGCTGCAGTTCGCACTGGAAAACTCACCGGTCTTGGGCTTCGGCGTGCGCATCGGTTTCCTGGGGCTGCTGCACATGGACATTGTCCGGGAGCGGCTGGAACGCGAATACGACCTTGAGCTGGTGGTCACCAACCCGTCAACCGATTATCAAATCACGCTGCTTAGTGGTGGCGAGCTGGATATCAAAAGCGCCGCCGACCTGCCTGATCCGGCCCAAATCCAGGAGATCCGTGAGCCGTGGATCAAAGGCGAAATCGTAGTGCCGAAGGCCTACGTCGGGCCGGTAATACAGCTCATTTCCGGCAAACGCGGGCAGCAAACCAACCTCAGCTATGTCGACCAGCAGGCGCTGGTAGAGTTTGAAGCGCCGCTGGCCAATTTGCTGACCGACTTCTACGACCAGCTCAAGAGCTTGACCAGCGGCTACGGCTCGTTTAATTACGAACTTGATGATTATCGGCCGGAAGACCTGGTGAAGCTGGATTTCTACGTCGCCGGCGAACGGGTCGATGCGCTGAGTGTCATGGTGCACCGCTCTGAATCGCAAAGGCTGGGCCGCGACATTGTTGAAAAGCTAAAAGAAGTCATCCCGCGCCAGAATTTCCAGGTCAGTCTGCAGGCCGGCATCGGCGGCAAATTCATAGCCCGCGAGGATATATCCGCGTATCGCAAAGACGTAACTACCGGTCTGTACGGCGGCGACGTCTCCCGCAAAAAGAAAGTGCTGGCCAAGCAGGCCAAAGGCAAGAAACGCCTGAAACGCTTCGGCAAGGTAGATATCCCGGCTGAAGCGTTCACGGTCATGCTCAAACGCGACTAGCTTGTGCTACCCCTGTAGCTTTGTTAGACTTAAGGGTAATGTCAGCTCCCCTCACCAGCAAACTTGCAATCTACAAACCAACCCCTGAAATAACCAAACTGATACAGACCACGCCCATACTGCTGATTGTCGGCCCGACCGGCGCTGGGAAAGATTCACTCAAAGACAGGTTGCTGGCGACCGGTCGCTATCACCACATAATCTCGCACACTACCCGGCCGCCGCGTATCAACCATGGTGTCACGGAGCAGGACGGCCGCGAATACCATTTCATCGATCACGCAACTGCCGAGCGGATGCTTGATAATCATGAATTCGTCGAAGCAAAAATCTACAGTGGCAACATCTACGGCACGTCAGTCGCCGAGATCCAAGCCGCACACGATGAAGGCAAGGTTGCCATGACTGATCTGGAAGTACAGGGCGTATCTGAATACAAAGCCCTCGATCCTAAGGTCATGGCTGTGTTCATGCTGCCACCGGACTTTAAAACCTGGCAGGATCGACTGAGCCAGCGGTATGGCGATGTTGTCGATGTAGTTGACTCGCGCCTGCGTTTGGAGACCGCTCTAAATGAACTACATCAGCTACTCACCACTGACTACTATATGGGGGTTGTTAATAAATCAATCGATAATACCTTTGTCACCGTCGAAACGATTGTTGCTGCCAAGAAAAATACCGAGGCTAATGAAGCGGAAGCCCGAAGGGTGGCTGAACAACTGGCCAAAGACACCCAAGCCTACCTCGCTAAGTAGTAACTTGCAAATAGGAATCAGAAACCAGGAAGTAGCATACCAATGCGTCTGGCACTCTTGATAATCGAGTGCCAGAGTTATATACTTTAGTCCATGACGGAGAGGCAAAAGCAAATCCTGAGTGCGATTATTGAGCAATATGCCGAAGTCGCCAGCCCGGTTGGCAGCAGCCTGCTGGCCAAGCTGTTTAATGTCAGCTCGGCCACCATCCGCGCGGAAATGGCCGAACTGGAGCACCTCGGCTTCATCAACCAGCCGCACACCAGTGCCGGCCGGGTACCGACCGACCAGGGCTACCGGTTTTACGTCAACAACCTCAATGACAGCAGCCAGCCGGTCTTGCCCGAAGGCCGGGCCGAACGCGCCCTGGCTTCCCGAGTCCAACAGGCCGGCGCGCCGGAGCGTATGATCCGCAATGCTGTTGATACGCTGGTTGAACTGACTCATAACCTCGGCCTGGCCACCATCGGCAACCAATTGTACATCAGCGGTCTCGGCAACCTCTTCGGCCAGCCGGAGTTTATCAACGGCGTGCAAGTCCAGCAGGTCGCCAACCTGCTCGATAACCTCGAGCCATGGCTCCGCGAAGCCGCCCCCAACGAGCCGCTGAGTGTCTACATCGGTCAGGAAAACCCGATCGGCCGCAGCGCCGGCGCCAGCTTGATCATCAGCCGTTTCCGCAGTCCATTCAGTGACCGCAGCT
>CAZXCS010000033.1:0-4059 GCA_964639195.1 uncultured Candidatus Saccharibacteria bacterium
CGTCGGCGATCAAGTCTTCATCGCTCATCTTGCCTAGCTCGCTGGCCACTACCTTGGTACGGCGATCATCGCCGTACTGCTTCTTGAGCTCCAAGAGTTCGTCGCGGATGATCTTAAGAATCTTCTTCTCGTCGGCCAGAATGCCTTCCAGTTGGGTAATCAGCTTCAGCAGCTCGGCCAGTTCGTCTTCGATCTTCTTGCGTTCCAGGCCGGCCAGCGTACGCAGCTGCATCGCCAGTATGGCTTTGGCCTGGATCTCCGTCAGCTTAAACTGCTTGATCAGGTTTGCCTGGGCCTCTTCGGTTGTGTCGGAGGCTCGGATGGTCTTGATGACCTCGTCGATGTGGTCGAGCGCCGTCTTCAGGCCTTCCAGGATGTGAGCCCGCTCCTTGGCTTTCCGGAGTTCGAACTCGGTCCGACGGCGGACGACGCTGACGCGGTGCTTGATGTGCTCCTGCAAGATGTCTTGCAAGCCCAGGACGCGCGGCTGGATGCCGTCGATCAGAGCCATCATGTTGAAGTGGAAGCTGGTCTGCAGCGGCGTCAGTTTGTAGAGCTGGTTGAGCAGTTTTTTAGGGTAGGCGTCCTTCTTGAGGTCGATGACGATCCGGACTGCGCCCCGGGCCGTTTCATCGCGCAGGTCGCTGATGCCGAGCAGTTTCTTGTCACGCACCAGTTCGGCAATTTTCAGCACCAGGGTTTCCTTGTTCAGGGCATACGGGATCTCGGTGATAACGATCTGGTGGCGGCCTTTGGCGCCTTCCACGACTTCAGCCACACCCCGGGTGACGACGCCGCCCCGGCCGGTCGCGTAGGCGGTGCGGATTGATTCCTTGCCATAGATGACGCCGCCGGTCGGGAAATCCGGGCCTTTGACGTACTGCAACAGATCATCCAGGGTCGCATCCGGCTTGTCGATGAGCTGGACTTCGGCGTCGACCAATTCAGTCAGGTTGTGCGGCGGGATGTTGGTGGCCATGCCGACGGCGATACCGAGCTGGCCGTTGAGCAGTAAGTTCGGTAATTTGGCTGGCAAGACGGTTGGTTCCTGGGTGGTATTGTCGTAGTTGTCGCGGAAATCCACCGTCTCTTTATCGATATCGGCCAAGGTTTCATCGGCCAGGCGAGCCATTTTGGCTTCGGTATAACGCATAGCGGCCGGGGGGTCGCCGTCCATACTACCGAAGTTACCCTGCCCGTTAACCAGCATGTAGCGCATCGCCCACGGCTGCGCCATGCGGACCATGGCGTCGTAAATGCTGGAGTCGCCGTGCGGGTGGTACTTACCCATGACGGCACCGACCACGTTGGCGCTCTTGCGGTGCCGGGCGCCGCTGCGCAAACCGTCCTCATTCATGCTGTACAGGATACGGCGATGGACTGGCTTAAGACCATCTCTGACGTCAGGAAGCGCACGATCAATGATAACGCTCATGGAATAGCGCAAATAACTATCTTCCATGATATTTTCTACGGTGCGGCGCTCGACGCTGCGCGAGTGGCCGGAATCCATAATGTCGGGCGCGTTGGCAACGCCGCGGCGGCGTTCTTCCATTGTTTCCTCAGGGATCACGTCGTTGTCAGGCTGCTCGTCCATCGGTTCTTCTGACAATGGTAAAGTCGGCTGCTCGTCATCGTCCATCTAGATATCCAAGTCTTTTACAAACTTAGCGTTGGCCTGAATGAAGCCCTTCCGCAGTTCAACTTCCGTGCCCATGAGCTTGTTGAAGATGGCATCGGCCTTCTCGGCGTCTTCGACTTTCACCTGCAC
This sequence comes from uncultured Candidatus Saccharibacteria bacterium, assembly GCA_964639195.1. GTDB lineage: Bacteria > Patescibacteriota > Saccharimonadia > Saccharimonadales > UBA4665 > DASZPJ01. The sequence goes on from CAZXCS010000033.1 coordinate 1,772, forward strand.
CAGCACCCGTTTCTCGGGGTTCATGGTGGTTTCGAACAGCTGTTCGGCATCCATTTCACCGAGACCCTTGTAGCGCTTCTGTTCGATAAAGCCGGCCTGCTTCAGCCGATCGTCTTCAACAGCAACCTTCTGCCCCTCTTTCTTGCGCTTGGCGATCGTATCGTCAAGCACGTTTTCCAGTTCGTCTTCGTCATAGATGAACACGCTGGACTTGCGGCCCGGTTTGACCAGCTCGAACAGCGGCGGCTTGGCCAGGTAAACATGCCCGCCGTCAATGATCGGCTTCATGTAACGGAAGAAAAAGGTCATCAGCAGCGTGCTGATGTGGCTGCCGTCGACATCGGCATCGGTCATGATGATAATCCGGTCGTAGCGCAGGCCGGCTGAATCGAACGACTCTTCGATGCCGACGCCGAGGGCTTTTATGAGGCTGAGGATCTCATTGTTGGCTAGCATCTTGTCCAGCCGGGCCCGTTCGACATTCAGGACCTTGCCGCGGAGTGGGAGGATAGCTTGGCTCTTGCTGTCGCGGCCGGATTTGGCCGAACCGCCGGCGCTGTCGCCCTCCACCAGATACAATTCGGAGTCTTTGGGGTCCTTGTTGCTGCAGTCGGCCAGCTTGCCCGGCATGCTGGCGCCGTCCAGGATACCTTTGCGCAGGATATTCTCGCGGGCGGCGCGGGCGGCTTTGCGGGCGCGGGCGGCCAGCAGCGCTTTGCCGACGATTTTGCGGGCTACGGCCGGGTGTTCCTCTAGATAATAATTAAAGTATTCATTCATCACTTGCTCGACATAACCGCGGACTTCGGGGTTGCCGAGCTTGTTCTTGGTCTGGCCTTCGAACTGAGGATCGGGAAGCTTCACAAGGATAATGCAGGTCAGGCCCTCGCGAGTGTCTTCGCCGCTGAGGTTTTCTTCTTTCTCCTTCAGCAAGCCATTCTTGCGGGCATAGTCGTTGATGACCCGGGTCAGCGCCGCCCGAAAGCCGGTCAGGTGCGTGCCGCCATCGGGGTTCAGCACATTGTTGGCAAAGGCTTTGATAACTTCGGTGTAGGCATCGGTGTACTGCAGCGAAATCTCAACTTGAGCTTCCTGGACGTTTTTGTCGACGTAGAAGATATCGTCATCGACGACTTCTTTGCCGACATTGAGGTGTTTGACGTAGCTCTGGATGCCGCCTTCGAAGTAAAAGCTGTAACGCAGGCCGGTCTTTTCGTCTTCGATGCTGGTGCGGATACCTTTGGTCAGGTAGGCGGCGTGGCGTAGCCGGTCGAGGATCGTCTCGTAGTTGAACTCGGTGCTTTCCTTGAAGATCGTCTCATCCGGGTAAAACGTGATCTCAGTGCCGGTGCGGTCGGTTTTGCCAGTGGCTTTGAGGTCGGCTTTCGGCACGCCGCCTTCGTAAGTCTGTTCCCAGACTTGGCCATCGCGGTAGACTTTGATGTCCAGCTGGCGCGACAAAGCATTGACGACGCTAACACCGACACCGTGCAGACCGCCGGAAACTTTGTAGCCACCGCTGCCGAACTTACCGCCAGCGTGCAGCACTGTCAGCACCGTTTCGACAGTGCTCTTTTTAGTCTTGGGGTGGATATCGGTCGGGATACCGCGGCCGTTGTCGATGACATTGATGCCGCCGTCGGCCAACATCTTGACCGACACTTCGTTGGCATGGCCGGCCAGAGCTTCGTCGATGCCGTTATCGATAATTTCCCACACCAAATGATGCAGGCCTTCCGGACCGGTGCCGCCAATGTACATCCCGGGCCGCTTCCGGACCGGTTCCAACCCCTCTAAAACGGTAATCTGATCAGCAGAATATTTACCAGACGTTTTTTTATCTGCCACGCGCTTTTACACCCCTGTTATAATCACACTAAAGTCTTACTTTTCCCACTGAATTATAGTATAGCCGATTTCGGCCCTACCGACAACCATGCAGCCGCTTGCCACACATCTGCGGGGGTGGTGCATAAAGTCACTTGCGCTTCCCTGTTCGCTTATGCTTAAATACCAACGGTAATTGGATCCTGAACAAACATGTTTGAAAAACTCTTAGCCGTTCTACCGTACAACCCTGGCCTGGGCCAGCAGTTGGCGTTCTATGCCCGGCGCATGCGTGAGGAAGCGGCCATCCGCCGCACCGGCATGGTGTTCATCGTCCTGGCGTTCTTCGTGCAATTTTTCGCGGTGCTCAGCCCGCCGGTCGCCACCAACGCCTACTCGAACAATGATATGATCAACGGCCCGGTGACCTCCAAAGCCCAGATCGTCAGCGCCTGCCGCAA
>CAZXCS010000033.1:4159-6637 GCA_964639195.1 uncultured Candidatus Saccharibacteria bacterium
GCCAGTGACGCCAAGTGCCACTGCCCGTTTGATAAGTCCCTGTCGGCGACCGATAACAAATGCTACTGTCCGTTTGACCAATCGATATCGCCCACTGACAGCAAATGCTATTGCGATGTGACCGGCAAAACGACGCTGTCCCGAACGTCCCCCCTGTGTTTCATCCCGTGCAAGTACAACAGCCAGATCCCAAACACCGACGCCAAATGCAAACCCTGCGACAGAAGCAGCACCAGCGAGGACGCTGCGGCATGCGTTGTGATCCACAAGACCGCGCTTTACGGTACGACCAGCGGGCCTGATGCAGACGGCACCACCGCCAAACCGGGTGATATAGTCACCTACACCCTCTACGCCCAAAACACCGGCAAAGTCGACGTCCCGAAGTATGACGGCTTCACCGAGAATATGTCCGACGTGCTCGATTACGCCGACATCACCGACTTGCACGGCGGCACATTCAACAGCACGACCAAGACGCTCACCTGGCCGGCCGAGCCCATTAAGGCCGGCGCCACCGTGACCCACCAGATCACCGTCCAGGTCAAGAATCCGATCCCCTCAACGCCGCCCGGCCTGACTGACCCGCAACATTTCGACCTTGTCATGACCAACGTCTTCGGCAACGCCATCAACATCAAGTTACCGCCAACCACGCCGCTGGTCATCCAGACAACCGCAGCGCAATTGCCGAACACTGGCCCCGGCAGCAGCCTGCTGGTGGCGGCAGCCGTTGTTATCGTTGCCGGTTACTTCTACAGCCGGGCCCGTCTGCTGCAAGAAGAAAGCACCATCGCCGTCCAGGAAGCGGCCAGCGCCTAAGGAGACTACCATGAGTGAATCAGCCCCTAAACACGAACGCCACGAAGCCCTTCCCAGCCCCGAACATCATGAGTTGTTGGCCGCGCATAGTCAGCCGGAAAAGCCGCCCAAGCATCAATCAGAGACTGACCCGCACCACCTGGCGGCCGAAGCCCGTCAGGATATTGCCGAAACCACCAGCAGCCAGCGCAGCGTGCTTGAACATCTGGAGGCGGCCGAAGCCGAGCCGCAGGCCTCAACCCCTGCCAGCATCAGCCGCGAATTGAAGCGCACGACACTCAACCGTGAGCTGAAGGCCATCCGGCGCAAGCTGCCGGCCCGAGAGCGTGCCTTGAGCCGCCTGGTGCACCAGCCGGTCGTCCGCGTCGTTAGTGAAACTGCCGGCAAGACGATCAGCCGGCCCTCCGGCCTGCTCGGCGGCGGCCTCGTCGCTTTTCTCGGCAGTTCCGGTTATTTATACCTGGCCAAGCATCTCGGATTTAGTTACAACTACTTCGTTTTTCTGGTGCTGTTCGCCGGCGGCTTTGTCGTCGGCCTAGTTCTGGAACTACTGGTCTACATGGCCGTGCGCCCGCGCCAGCGTCAGCGCGCCCAAGACTAGGTTTTATCTAAGAGTAAGCCGGGTTTACGAGGCTTCGTCGGTCTGTTGGAACGTGCCGTCGCGGCCGATGAAAATCGTGTCGCCTTGGCCGGGCTGTAGACCCATTTCGGCTTCAGTTTTAGCCGGCTTTTCGGACGTTGGAGTTTTTGGCGCGTTGAGCTGGTCTTTGAGCTCGGCGGCGATTTTATCGACTTCGCTCTGCTCAATCTCATTGCTTGAGATATTCTGGGTGGTTGTAGCGGGTTTGCCGGCCACGGGTGGAGTCTGAACCAGGTTCGGGTTCAAGGTAGCGTCAGCGGCCGCCGGCTGGGCTGTAGTGCCCGGACTGCTCGGCAGGACACTGCGGCGCTTGTTCAGCCATTCGTCAAGGAATGAACCGGTGCCGGCCGGTGCCGGAGCTGGTGTGGTCGAACCGGAACCGCTAGGTGGCGCGGTGGGGCCGCTGGCCAGCGTACCGTAGCTTGAACCGCTGCCCGGTGCCAGGGTCTTGGCCGTCATTCGTTCATTGATTTCGGCCTCTACCGCGGACTTGGGCCGGCCATATTTGGCAGCCGTCAGCTGCTTGAGGGCCACGGCCAGCCGCGGGTTGGCAGTACCAAGCGCCGGCATCGTCGCCATGCTGAACGGCTGGGTCGGCACGCCGCTGATGAGGGTCCGCACGATGGTATTGAAGTTCGGCACCCGCAGCAAATCATCACCGTCAAAAGTCGGCTGGAAGTAGCGGCCAAGACTTTCAACATCATTCTGGCCGATCCTAAACGACACGATCGTACCGATGTTACCGAACACGGCGTCACGGATCTCTTCGGTCAGCTGGGTCGTAAACTGGTTGGCGACAATCAGGTTGAGGTGGTACTTACGGGCTTCGGACATGATGGTGGCGAAGCTGTCGGTACTGAAGTTCTGGAACTCATCGACGTAGAGGCTGAAGTCGACCCGGTCGTTTTCCGGCACGTTGGAACGACTCATGGCCGCCGCCTGGAACTTCATGACGAACACCATGCCGAGCAGCTTGCTGTTCAGCTCGCCGGTGCGGCCCTTGCTGAGGTTGACCA
>CAZXCS010000034.1:0-2395 GCA_964639195.1 uncultured Candidatus Saccharibacteria bacterium
TCGAGCTGCTGGTTGGCCAGGCTCAAGCGGACGCCGCCGATTATTGCCGGGTCATGAGCTTCAGTGATCACAATCCGCTTAGCTTGCGGATAGAGCCGCTTGATCTGCTGCGAAATCGTCGCCTTCACGTTAGAGCTCAGCGGATGGGCGCTGCTGGCGATCACTTCCACGTAGCCGGCTTCGGCCCAATCGGCCTGGACGTCGCGCAGGACCGAATCTAGTTCATTAACCCGCCTCTCAGCTAACAAGTAAGCGGCCACTTCTTGGCTAAGCCGCCTGGAAGCACCGGCTTTGAGTGAGCGGTCGGCAACAAAGCGAGCGATCCGGGTACGCGGCTGCTTCATGTCGTTTGGCGCTCCTTGAGGGCGCGCTCAATCAGCTGCGTGTCTTTTTTGGCATCTACCTTTTCATGAATAATCGCCTCGGTGGCATCGGAAATCAGACCGACCAGCTCGCGTTCCAGGCCGGTGCGCGCCCGGGCCGTCTCCTGGACGATCCGCGCTTCGGCATCTTTGAGGATGCCGGCGGCTTTACTGTGGGCCTTTTCTTCGGCTTCGCGGATAGATTGACGTCCGGTTTCCTGAGCTCCACTGATGATGCCATCGGCCTGCTGCCGTGCTTCATGGAGGGTCTTCTCGACTTTGGCAGCCATGGCAGCTTCGTCTTTCTGCATCTTCTCGCCTAGGCGCACGCCACTTTCGATGGTTGAGCGGCGTTCATCCATCAGCTTGACAATCGGCGTGAAGGCATAGCGCTTGAGCACCCAAAATGCGAGCAAGAAGGTAACCAGCTGGATGATCAGGGCTTTGCCGTCAATACCCAAGGCCCCGATGCCCGATGAGCTGTCTGCAAATTGTGAGATGGATGCGATCAATGTTGTCCCTTAATTTACTTAACAAAGAATGTGGAAGCGAAGGCCAAGAGGCCGTAAACCTCGATCAGGCCGACGAACACCAGCGCCTGGCCCAGGAACTTGGCGGCTTCCGGGTTGCGGCCAACTGCCTGTAAATAGTTGGCGCCGACCAGGCCGATACCGATGGTCGGGCCGATGAAACCGGCGCCGATCATGATGCCGTGGCCAATCGCTTGTGCACTGGCTGTGTCTGCAAATACCATACGTTATTCTCCTTACGTTATGTGCTTATTAATTGATACGTCAGCATAACCACTCATGACGATGCCGCTCCCGAAGCCTTGGTTACACCTATTGTTTCAGGAACGTCATCTTCGGTCAAGTCGTCGTCATGGGACGACGCGGCATTGACGCTAATCGCCAGGTAGTTTACGGCCAGGATGACAAAGATATAGGCTTGCAGGGCACCGACGCCGAGCTCCAGCAGCGTAAACGGCAAGGCCACCAGCGGCGATAGAACGCTGCCAGGAAGCAGGGCACCGCCGAGAAACGCAAAGACCGCGATCACAATCTCACCGATGGTGATATTCAAAAAAAGCCGGAGGCTCAGGCTGAGTACGCGTGTCAGGTCTGTCAGAATCTCGATCAACCCAATCACCAGGTACAGCGGGTTGAGCGGGCTGCCGATAAAGAAGTGTTTGATGTACTTGGATAGTCCGCCGATTTCGCGGATCGAGGCCCCATAGACCAAGATCATAGTGATAAGCCCCATGGACAGCGTGGCGTTGAGGTCACCGGTCATTGGCCTGAGCAGAGGGTGGCCATGGATTTGCAGTCCTTCGCCAACCACGGGAATTAGGCCGGCCCAGTTATTGAGCAACACGAAGAAAAACAGGGTTACGAAAAACGGTACGTATTTGCGGCCGATCCGCTTATCGCTAAACGCCCCCTCCACCAGATTGGTGGCAAAGTCCACGCCAGCTTCGACGTACTGAACGACACCTGCCTTGGGGTGGATGGTAACTTTACGAGCCAGATAAGCCAGGCTGATAATTAGCAACAACGATACGATCCAACCGTACAGTATCGAATTGGTGATGTGGATGCCGGCGAGCGTGAAATCGGTCGCTGGGGCGACGTGTATCGCTGGGCTGCTCTCAGCGAAGCGGCTCAATAGGCCGAACATCAGTCGTCATCCTCCTCGTAGCTTTTCTTCACCGCGCGCTTCTGGGCCGCAGTCAGCTTTGGGACCGGCAGTCGGTTGGCCGTCTGCAGTGTTTGCCACATAACGAGCGCCATGCCGAGCATCGCCAGCACGAAACCGATAACCGTAAGCGCCGGAGTAGTATTGAATTTCTTATCAAGTTCGAAACCGCCAACAATCGGCACCAGCACAGCAATAGCCAACCGCCAGCTCATATCCAGCGCCATACCGACAAAAACCGAGCTCTGGCTTGTGTCAGCCTCCACCGTTTGTTTGCTGGGGTTCGCCCCCACATGCGCCGATGGCGTCTTCCTGGGCGCTGCCTGTTTCGTCATTCT
>CAZXCS010000034.1:2495-6526 GCA_964639195.1 uncultured Candidatus Saccharibacteria bacterium
GGCATATGAGCGATACCAAGATTATCATTTACGGCGCCGAGTGGTGCGGCCCATGTCACATGACCAAGCATTATTTAGACGATAAGGGCATCGCCTACACTTACGTGAACGTCGATAACGATCCGGCAGGCGGCCTGGAAGCCATCAATAAATCCGGCCAGCGTGCCATTCCTGTTATTGATGTCGGCGGTGACATTATCATCGGTTTCGACCGGCCAAGCCTCGACAATGCGCTCAAAGCTCACCAATTAGCCTAAAAATCATTTGTGAAGAATCGGCCTCTTGGGTGTAGTACCATTAGCTTATGGCGTTTGAAGATTTTAAGACCCGTGAATCGGTGGTGATTGTCTATACCGGCGACGGCAAGGGTAAGACGACCGCTTCGCTCGGGTTGATGGTCCGGGCGCTCGGCAACCGCTGGCGAGTAGCCTTCATCCAATTCATCAAATACTGGGGGGTCAGCGAGCACATCTTTATGCGCGATATCCAGCCGCTGTACAAGGATCAGCTGTTTTTCTACCGCGGCGGCAAAGGGTTCTACAAGGCCGGCGAGTTGAGCGAAACACATATCACCGAAGCCCAGCACCGGCAGGCGGCCCAACAAACCTACGAACAGGCGCTGAACGCCGTGCAGAGCGGACAGTACGATCTGGTCATTTGCGACGAGATCAGTAACGCCGTTCATGACGGCCTGCTGACTACTCAGCAACTCAGTGACTTGATCGCCGGCCGGACGGCGACTACCAGCCTCTGCCTGACCGGCCGGAATTTTCCGAAAGCATTGCTCAAGCAGGTTAATATTGCCACCGATATGACCAAACTCAAGCATCATTTTGATGATAAATTTTTGGCGAACAGGGGGATCGATTTCTGATGGCCACTCCGCGGCTGTATTTATTTATCGGTGCTCCCGGTGCCGGCAAAACCAGTATCGCCAAGCTGATCCATGAGGTCAGCGGCGCCGAGCACCTGTGGGCTGACGTCGAGCGGCACCGTTTGTTCGGCCAGCCGACGCATTCGCCGGCCGAGAGCGATGAGCTGTACGCACGCCTCAACGACACGACCGAAGCTCTTCTAAAGCAAGGCCGCAGCGTCATTTTCGATACCAATTTCAACTTCTACGCCGACCGGCATAAACTGCGGGGAATCGCCGACAAATACGGCGCCGAGACGGTCATCATCTGGGCGGTAACACCGGAGGCGATGGCCCGCAGCCGCTCGGTCTATCCGCCGACTATGCGCAACGGCTACCTGCAGGGTATGTCCGATGCCGAGTTCGACCGTATAGTCAGCAAGCTCGAGCCGCCACGCGAAGATGAAAAAATCATTAAAATCGACGCCACCAAACTTGACGAAGCTGCGATCAAGCGCGTACTAGATATATAATGCGCCGCTACCGCCAGTCTCCAGTCTGGACCGCCGTTATCCTGCTGCTTGGCCTGGCGCTTGCGTTGGCCCAGCAGCGTGGCTGGCTGCAAGACGCCGGCCAGGCAGCTGTTGCCAACCAACCGGGCAGCTATTCAATCAACCATTTCATAGATGGTGATACGATTGCCATTGATATGAACGGCGCTGTCGAGACGGTGCGCATGATCGGGGTCGATACCCCGGAAACCCACAAGCCCAACACACCCGTCCAATGTTACGGGCCGGCCGCCGCTGCCTACACCAAAAACTCGATCACGGCCGCCGGCGGCCGGGTCCGGTTGGTGTCGGACAGCCTCAGCACCGACCGCGACCGCTACGACCGGCTGCTCCGGTATGTCTACTTGGCAAACGGCCAGTTGCTTGAAGACAACCTCATCAAAAACGGCTATGGTTTTTACTACCCGTATTTCCCGTTTACCAAAGCCGGGCAGTTTGCCGCCGACCAGCAGGCTGCCCAAGCCAACAAACGTGGGCTCTGGGCCAACTGCCAACCAACGCCGACCGACGGCGGCGGCTACGTATCAAACCCGGGGAACTAATCGACAAATAGCGCCGGGTTAACCCGGATGTTTGAGACCGGCGTGAGCGCCCGATGCCAAGAGAATTCGCCGGTTTGCGGATTGTAACCGCGGTGGAGCAGCTTCAATGGCCAGTAGAAGGCAAGCACCAGGCCGATCGCCGGGTACATATGCCGCTGGCTTCGCAGGCCGTGGAGTCTATAGGTCCGCGGGTTTTGCCGGGCATAGGGCCAGAAATCGGCAAAACCGGCGTCGATACGGCGCAACGAGACACTGGCCTTAAGTCTTGTATCAAAAGTGACCCGAAAGCCGTGGTCTTGAGTGTGAATCGCCAAGTCAAAGTCTTCGTGCAGGCCTTGAGCGTTGCAGGTATCCGCGCGGACCGCACGCCAGACCGACCGGCGAATTGCCATATTGGCACCGTACAAGAAAACTTCATCGCCCATACCTCGAGCGATTTGGTTGCGGAAGAGCAGATCGAGCTTGGCGCCCAGCCGGCGATAGGGCAAGTCATGATAGTCGACGGCTCCGGAAACAGCCGCCAAAGCAGTGTCATTAAAGACCGTCAGCAGTGTCGCAACCCAATCCTCAGCAACAAGCGTATCCGCATCAATACGGGCGATGATATCGCCACGAGCTGTATCAAAGCCGCGGTTGCGCGCATGCACCACACCTTGGCGCGGTTCACGCAGTAGCGTCACGAATGCAAAAGATTTAGCCACGGCTTCGCTGCCATCAGTTGAATTGTTATCGACTACGATCACTTCGTCCGGGGTAACGGTTTGCCGAGCGATCGCTTCCAAGCAGGCTGAGAGGTGAGCCGCTTCATTGTATACTGGGATCACAACAGTAACCGGCAAACGCTTTGTTTCAATCATGTCTGACCATAATAACAAATCACAGCTGAGAAAAAGCTCTAAACATCCTCGCTCCACGCTTGTGTATCAGCTGCTCTGCCTGGTCATTCAGCCGCCTCGGAGCCGGCGGGGCAAGCGAGTAGTCTATGGTCTAGTCGGAACGCTACTTGTCATCATCGGCGGAATGTACGGGATCGCCCGCTGGTACATTCACACTGAGGAGGGGCCGCAACAGCTAGGCGTCAGCTTCATCCCGGACTACGCGCAAAGTCTTGGCGTCGATGCGCAAGCCACCATGGACGCCCTGCTTAAGATTGGCGTTAAAAACTTCCGGTTGGTCAGCTATTGGAGTGATAACGAACCGTCACCGGGCAACTACGATTTCAGTCAGCTGGACTGGGAGTTTCAGAAAGCCGAAGCAGCCCATGCCAAGGTTACATTGTCGCTGGGTCTGCGCCAACCCCGCTGGCCGGAATGCCATATGCCTGGCTGGGCAGCCAGAGAACCAGAGCATATCTGGCAGCCACAGCTGGAACGTTTCATGACCGCCGTCGTGCAGCGCTATCGACACTCGCCGGCGCTTATGAGCTATCAAGTTGAGAATGAATTCTTCCTGAAAGGGTTCGGTATCTGCGATCAGATCCCGGGAGCCGAAAATCGCCAGCGGTTGGTTAGCGAATATAACCTCGTGAAGCAGCTGGATAATAGCCACCCGGTCATTATAAGTCGCAGTAATAACGCCCTCGGCTGGCCTGTTGGACAACCACAACCGGATGAATTCGGAATCAGTATCTACAAACGTGTCTGGGACGCCGGGGTAACCCATCGCTACCTCGAGTATCCATTTCCGGCCTGGTATTACGCGTTCGTCGCCGGGTGGGAAAAAATCTTCACCGGCAAAGACCTCATGATCCATGAACTTCAGGGAGAGGCCTGGGCACCGAATGGCCAAAGCCTGCAGAATATCAGTCTAAATGAACAGAATAAATCGTTGAATGCCAAACGCCTGCAGGACCGCATCCAGTACGGTAAGGCGACTGGTATGCGCCAGATCTACCTCTGGGGCGCCGAGTACTGGTATTACCGTCAGGAGGTACTGCACGACCCGTCACTTATGAATGTCGCCAGGCAAGAATTCAATAATTAGTACTCATTGTCAAATCACCGAAGGTGGGCTACAATTACTCTTATGGCTAAGAAGAAATCGCACCAGCCGAAATCCATCCAA
>CAZXCS010000035.1:0-6015 GCA_964639195.1 uncultured Candidatus Saccharibacteria bacterium
AGGAGGCCGATTCACCGATGGCAAAGCAGGCACTTATTACTGGTATTACAGGACAAGACGGATATCATTTGGCGGAACTATTACATGACAAAGGCTACGTCGTGTATGGTCTGATCCGTGGTCAGCAAAACCCTAAGAAGGCACGCGTCGAGCAGGAGCAGCCGTATGTGAAGCTGATAGAGGGCGATCTGGTCGACCCGACATCGCTGGTCAAAGCCATTGAAGTGTCCAAGCCGGACGAGATATACAACCTGGCGGCCATCAGCCATGTCGGTTACTCGTTCAAAGCACCGCAGCTGACGGCTGACGTCACTGCTAAAGGCGTGCTGAATATGCTGGAAGCCATCCGAGTCACCGGCGGCACCACCTCGATCCGTTTTTATCAGGCCTCCACCAGTGAAATGTTTGGTGGACTCAGCTACAACCGGCCTGGCAAAGGCTACGACGAAGACTCGTTGTTCCACCCTCGCAGCCCCTACGGCGTGGCCAAGCTCTACGGTCACTGGATCACCAAGAATTACCGCGAGAGCTACGATATGCATGCCAGCTGCGGCATCCTGTTCAACCATGAAGGCCCGCGCCGCGGCGTCGAATTCGTGACCCGCAAGATCAGTAATGCCGTCGCCCGGATCCACTTGGGCAAGCAGACCCACATCGAACTTGGCAACTTAGAACCGAAGCGCGACTGGGGCTATGCCGGTGACTATGTCGAGGGCATGTGGCGGATGGTCCAGCAGGACAAGCCGGGCGATTACGTGCTGGCTACCGGCGAGACACACACCATCGGCGAATTCCTTGACTTAGCTTTCAAGCAGGTCGGCATCGACAATTGGAAACCGTACGTGCGCCAAAACCCGGAGTTTATGCGCCCGGCCGAAGTCGACATCCTGCTCGGCAACCCGGCCAAAGCCGAAAAGGTCCTCGGCTGGAAACGTGAAGTTGATTTCCCGAGCCTCGTCAAAATGATGGTCGACTACGACCTCGGCGTCGAAGCCGACAGCCCGGCCGTTTAATTTATCGAGAGGGGTGTTCGGCTTCAAACCGTCGCAGCGCCGACTGGGCTGTGGCTGCCGCTCCGACAAGCCTTACATACTGGTCAGCAGGGTCGCGCGGGGGTTCGGGTGTGGTCACGGTTTCCACTCCGTCATGAACCATGTCGACTAAACACGGATGATACGCACCGGCCGGGGCTTCCAGGATTTCGTCCGGACTGAGCCAGCGCAGCGACGAGTACTCTTCGTTATGATCCAATTCCTGCAATTCCTTGTCGTCTAGCGGGTATAGCTCCAAGGTTGAAGACATGTGGCAGCCGGTGGAGTAACCGGCAATCTTTGTCGGGTTTGTTTCATCATCAAGTACACCCAGCGGTGTGTGTTTCTGCTCGCGACTATCCCAAATAAGTTGATAATGGCCAACGGTTCGAAGCTTAGAGCTGTCAATTTCGAGACCAAGCTCTCGTTTCACGTTACGCGCGGCTGCACTGGCGATTTGTTCGCCGGCGCGCATCCGCCCGCCAATCACCCAATCACCGACTTGCGGTTCCTGTTGACGGGTACCGATCAGAAACTTCTCGGATTTCGGATTGTATATAAGCAAATCTACGCAGCTGACAACGACACCACTCAGAATTTCAGCGTAGACTTCGTCTGTAACATACTTGCGAAAAAGTGGGTTGTCGTCTGGTTTTGAGGTTGTCACATACTCACGCTCAGCAGGAACGTGTACGTACTTCTTTGTCTGATCAACGAAAACGTCAGGCGATGACATAGTACTACATTACCATAATAAGAGTAGAAAGTCAAAGGGAGAAGGGAATTAACGCTTGCGCCAGTCGGCGATGACATCGGCGAGCGTTGTCTCGAGTTTGATTTCGGGTTGCCAGCCGGTGTCGGCGGCCAGTTTGTCGTGGCTGCCGTAGATTTCCGGCGTGTCGCTGGGGCGCATTTTGGCGGGGTCTTGTTTGACCTCGGCATGGCCGTCCGAGGCCTTAAGCAGGCCATCCAAAATCTCGTGCCCGCTGCGGGCCGTGCCCGAGCAGATGTTATAGACCTCGCCGCTATTGCCTTTGTCTAATAGCAGACGGTAGGCCCGGACGATGTCGCGGACATCGGTGTAATCGCGCTTGGCGTCGAGGTTACCCACCATAACTTCCTGAGCCTCGCCCTTTTCAACTTTAATGATTTGTTCGGCGAAGTCCGGCACGATGAAACCGGGCCCCTGGCCGGGGCCGATGTGGTTGAACGGCCGGGCGATGATGGACTCAAAGCCGCGGCTGGCGTAATACAGAGCCATCTGCTCCTGGCCGAGTTTGCTGACGGCGTACGGCGAGTTCGGGTCGACCGGCGACTCCTCGGTCAGAGGCAAAGGTGCCTTGGCATCGTACAGCGTACCGCTGCTGATGATCAGGAAGCGCGGTTTCACATTTTGCTTGAGGGCCGTTTCAAACAGGTTGATTTCGATGCCGATATTGACGTTCACATACAGCATGGGGTCATCAAATGACGGCCCAACTGCTGCTAGACCGGCCAGGTGCACGACCCCCAGCACATCTGAGAAATCGATTTTAGCAGCCTGCTCGGACTTGGTAAGGTCGAGCTCCAGATACTTTTCAACATGCGGCGATTTATCCTTAGCGCCGATCGGGCCGCCGACACCGATCACGCTAAAGCCATGCTCGGCCAGCTCACGCACCAAGTGTTGGCCGACGAACCCGTTAGCACCGGTGACTAAGACTTTTGACATACTTCTAGATTACAGGAGTAAGGGTAGGCCACCAAGTCTATTGAAGCGGTTGCTCGATGGAACAATCAGGAATACTGCCAGGATGAGCATTATTAGTGACTTGAACCTTTTTGGACTCGGCGCCGGTGCCGTTATCACCCCAAAAATCAAATAGACAAAATGATTCGCCGTTGACATAGTCAGCCGCAATTCGCCGGGTGTAGGACCAGTCCGGGCAGGCAATCGGATTACCACCCTTTTCACACGGTACGGTTGCCGAGTAGCTGGCCGGCGGCGTGGCCGGGCAGTTGCGACCAGCCGGCGGGCCACCCTGGTACTGGCAATTCGGCAGAGTCGGCGCCTCGGCGGTAGGAGCGGTTGATGGGCTGGTGCTCGTCGTGCCGGTGCTCGGCTGTGGAGTAGAGGGCTGGGGGTTGGCAGCTTTGGTCTTAGCTTGACCGGGTTTGTGCCCAGGGGCCGTCACCGGTTTAGGCTGAAGAATAACAAATATCAGCCCCCCGACTAGAGCAAGGGCCAGAACGACTATCCAGAGTTGCCACCGACGTGGTTTGCTGAGACGTCGAGCAGCTTTTTTGGGCATAATTTCAGCATACACCGCCTGCTCTGCGGAGCAAACAACATGATTCCACCTTCAGGGGTTAGTAAGCTATAATGGGGGCAGTGAACGCCCTAATTAAACTCCGGCAGCGACAGCGCTACCCAACTATTTTGTTGAAGCAGCTGGTCAAAACTGACTTCAAGCTCCGCTATCAAGGCTCGGTGCTTGGCTATGTCTGGTCGCTGCTGCGGCCATTACTATTGTTTGTGACGCTCTACTTGGTGTTCAGCTTCCTGGGCATTGGCAAGGGCGTTGAGCATTATCCGCAGTTCCTGCTCCTGGGTATATTGCTGTGGAACTATTTTGTGGAAGTAACGTCCGGAAGTGTTGGCGCTATTGTCAGCAAAGGCGACTTGCTGCGAAAAATCAACTTCCCGAAGTACGTTATCATTCTAGCCGGTTCATTCTCGGCCTTCATCAATCTGCTGCTTAACTTCATCGTACTCAGCGTTTTCATGGTTGCTGGGCATATTGGCTTGACCTGGCATGCGCTGCTGATGGTGCCGCTCATCGTTGAACTATTTGTCTTCTCCATTGCATTAGCCTTTTTTCTCAGCGCTTTGTTTGTACGCTTCCGTGACGTGTCATACATATGGGAGGTCATCATGCAGGCCGCGTTTTATGCCACACCGATTCTCTACAGACTGCAAATCGTACCGCATCACATCGCCAAATTTATGATCTTGAATCCACTGGCACAGATCATACAGGACAGCCGGTATGCGTTAATCAACCCGAATGCCAATACTGACACCATTGCCACCGTGTACGGCGGTGACCGTTGGATATGGCTCATCCCCATTGGCCTAACAGTGGTCTTGGTAGTGGCAGCCGCCGGTTATTTTCGCAGCCGGTCTAAGTATTTTGCGGAGGAAGTCTAGCTATGACCGACAAGACCGTGATTACTGTCAACCATGTTTACAAGGATTTCGTGCTGCCTAACGAAAAAACGAACTCCGTCAAGAGCCGCTTTACGAGTCTGCTGTCAGGAGGCCACAATAAATCGGTCGATATTCAGCATGCCTTACGCGATATCTCGCTCGAAGTTAAAGAGGGTGAATTCTTTGGCATCGTTGGCCGCAACGGCAGCGGTAAGAGTACCATGCTGAAGATCCTGGCACAGATCTATCAGCCGACTGAGGGTACCATTCATACACAAGGCAAGCTGGTGCCGTTCATTGAGCTCGGTGTTGGCTTCAACCCGGAGCTAACCGGCCGCGAAAACGTCTATCTGAACGGCGCGATGCTCGGCTTTTCTGAGAAGCAAGTCGCCGCCATGTACAACGCGATTGTGGCCTTTGCCGAGCTGGAGCCGTTTATGGACCAGAAGCTGAAAAACTATTCATCCGGCATGCAGGTACGGCTGGCGTTTTCGATGGCCACCCGAGCCCAAGCGGATATTCTGTTGGTTGACGAAGTTTTGGCAGTAGGTGACGCTGATTTTCAGCGCAAATGCTTTGAGTATTTCCGTACACTCAAGAAAAACCGTAAAACAGTAGTTTTCGTGTCGCACGACATGAACGCTATCCGTGACTACTGTGATCGCGCCGCATTGATTGAAAACTCGCACCTGGTTATGGTCGGTAATGCTCAAAAAGTAGCCGCGGCCTATACCAAGCTCTTCATCCCCAAGGACCAAAATGTTAGCCAGGAAGATTCCGGAAACCGCTACGGCAGCCGCGAGATGGTGATTGAGAGTGTCCGGGCAGGGCAGGCTGAGGGCAAGATCAGCATTCACGCCAAGCTCCGCTCACACATTAATAGCAAGAATCCTCGGGTTGGCTTTACTCTTAAAGATTCATTTCTGCGTCCATTGATTGGCACGAACACCACAATTGAACACTTCCAGCTTGGAACCTTGAAGAAGGGAGAGAGCTTTACCGTTACTTTCGAGGTCGACGACATTTATAGACAAGGCGACTACACCGTTGACGTTTCGGTTGAGGACCAAGAGGGAAACAAAATTTATGACTGGTGGGAGGAAGCCACCCAGTTCTTGGTGAGTAAGGATGGTAACACCGCCTTTGTGATTAGTCCGCCCGTCAAGATAAGTAGTGACCATGCCGCGTAAATCTACCGATGATCAAGTCGAGAGCTACCGCCAGGCGAGCGAGCGGTTGATTGTCCTGCTGTCGGCCTCACGCCACCAGAATGACATCCTGGAGGATAAGCAAAAACGACTGCGGCATCCCTTGTATGCGCTGATAAACTTTGCCAAAGCCATCGACTTTGGCATCCAACATGTATTGGGTGTTTCTCCGCATTCACTAGCTCATATCATTCCCCCTGAAAAAGTTGTCATCGACGAGCAGGCAGTGGCTGATATGCAACCTGAAGCCCTGCTCCGCCTGACCGCGGCCTATGATGCCCGCTTCGCCGTTGCTGAACGGCGGGCTTATTTGCGACGGCCAAAAGAGTCGCTTGGCAGGGCCTACCGTTATTTGCGCGGCGGGCTGCTTGATTTTGTCAAGAAGCTGTTACATATGTACCGAGGACGACAGAATGGCTGAGGGCACTGTTTTTATGATTGATTGCCAGGTGTTGCAGACACCGGCCTGGCACCGCGGCATGGGCAAATATTCAATGGAGCTGCTAAAAGATTTGGCCAAGGATGCAACTTTCAGCAAGCAACGCAGTATCAAATTACTCTTTAATAAGCAGCTCTCAATGGATGA
>CAZXCS010000036.1:0-2184 GCA_964639195.1 uncultured Candidatus Saccharibacteria bacterium
ACCATACTCCAGCCGGCCAGGTCAGGTGACCATTGCGGCGAGACGAAGGCAAATTTGTACAGGGCGTCGGGGATATGGATGGATTGGGTAGTGTGGCTCTGGATGTACTGTTCGATGCACGGTACACGGTTGTGGCCGGAGAAATCAGTGTGGTTGAGGGCTTCACAGTAGGCTTGGGCATCGGTGTATATCTTGGTGTTGGCTTGCGCTGCTTGGTCGGTTTGGGCCTGGATCAGACGCTCATAGGTGTATTTTAGCTGGATCGGCGGATAAACAGAGTTCGGGCCGGCGCTCAGGTTGGTATTCATGTGCGTCGTGACGTAGCTCTGGAGTGCCCTAAGAGCTCCGTCGACATCGCCATTGTTCTTGTCAGCTGCATAGACGGCGTCCCTCAGTTTAATCATCTGTTGGTTGTTGGTCCGGAGCGCAAACACGCAGATTACGCTGCACACGACAGCCAGGACCAGGAAATACCATGGCCGGATAAACCTCAGCTTAGTCCACAGATGGTGCCAGTGCCGCTTATTCATATCGCCTATGATTATACGCGATGGGCAGGTAACTAGACGCTGGGGTCTGACCACTGTACGCTATAGATATGCATGTTTACTTCTCGGGGATTGGCGGTGCGGGTATCGGGCCGTTGGCCCTGATCGCCCATGAGGCAGGTTACCAGGTATCAGGCTCCGATCAGCAGACTTCGCAATATATCGACTACTTGAAAAAACATGGGATCACAAACATTCATATCGGCCAGGGTGGTGCGGAGATCGCAAAGGTGCATGAAGCTCAACCGATTGACTGGTTCGTCTACAGTTCGGCGCTGCCGGCTGACCACCCGGAGCTGCAGTATTGTACTGAGCAAGATATAAAGGTCAGCAAGCGCGACGAACTGTTGAATGAGATCCTGCGGAACAAGCAACTGCAATTGATCGCCGTAGCCGGCACCCACGGTAAGACAACTACCACGGCGATGTTGATCTGGCTGTTCAAGCAACTGGACATTCCCGTCAGCTATTCGGTAGGTGCCAAACTGCCCTTCGGCGAGATGGGGCAATACAATCCCAAGTCAAAATACTTTGTATACGAAGCCGACGAG
The DNA here is from genome assembly GCA_964639195.1 of uncultured Candidatus Saccharibacteria bacterium. Classification (GTDB taxonomy): domain Bacteria; phylum Patescibacteriota; class Saccharimonadia; order Saccharimonadales; family UBA4665; genus DASZPJ01. Next base: position 1,100 of record CAZXCS010000036.1, read on the forward strand.
TTCGATCGGAATTTTCTGGCTTACGAGCCGGCCATAAGTCTTATTACTGGGGTCAGCTGGGATCATCACGAGATTTTCCCAACGCGGGAAGATTATCAGGCAGCTTTCCGTGAGTTCATCGAGCAGAGCGGTAAATCGTTTGTCTGGAACGAAGATGCCGACTATCTGAGCCTCGAGGTGTCATCGAAAGTCTGGGTTTTACCGGCAGATGACCCCAAGCTTTCAAACTTACAGTTGGTCGGACTGTACAATCGGCTTGACGCCTGGTTGGCCGTCAAAGCTGTCAATTACGCCACAAACCGGCCGATTGAAGATCTGGTAGAAGTTATCAACCGTTTCCCTGGCCTGTCGCGGCGCATGGAGCAGATCGCGCCGAATCTATATAGCGATTACGCCCACACGCCGGAAAAGATCCGTGGAGCGATGAGCGCCGCCTTGGAGATAGCCTCACAGAAAGGTCAAAACGTTGTGGTTGTCTACGAACCGCTGACCAACCGCCGCCAGCACTATATGATCGACGACTACCGGGATTGCTTCGACGGCGCCGCCAAAGTCTACTGGCTGCCAAGCTACCTAGCGCGTGAAGATAAAAACCAGCGGGTGATCACCCCCGAGGAGATGATCGCCCATTTGAGCGACCCGACTATCGCCGCTGCGGCCAAGCGTGACGCCGAACTGAAACATACCATCCAAGCCCATCTCGATAAGAGCGACTTGGTAGTCGGAATGGCCGGAGGCGGCGGTGACAGCCTGGATGACTGGCTGGGCCGCGAATTCAAGCCGAAAAGCTAGCGATTGTCGCCGGCGCCGCCAAGCACGCCGCGGGCTTGGCGGCTTTGCAGTTTGTCGAGATTAGCTTTGGCAATCTCGTCGAACGACAAGCCTAGGTGGTCGGCAAAGACGGCCAGGTACCACAGCACATCGCCGATTTCCTTGGCCATTTCAGCCTTGTCGGCGGCTGAGACTTTCCCGCCTTTGTCGCGAATGATTTTCTTGACCTTTTCGGCAATCTCCCCGGCTTCGCCGTTGATACCTAGCACCCAGTGCAGCAGGTCCTTGAACTCATCATCGCTAGTGAGTACCGT
>CAZXCS010000036.1:2284-5786 GCA_964639195.1 uncultured Candidatus Saccharibacteria bacterium
GGCTACTTGTTGGTTTTGAGGAAGGCGATGAGGGCGATGATGGCAAGGACAATGACTATAGTAACCGTGGCCGCGATGGCCAGAGTGGTATCGGGCTCTGATTTGTCCTTCGGTGGTTTCGGCGGCTTTGGCGGATCGGGCTTCGGCGGCGGCTCCGGGTGGGTTTCGGCAGGTTCGGACGCCGATTGGTTTTTCGGTGGTGCTACAACATCGTTAAGCACCGGGCCGACCGGTTTATCGGCAGGTTGCTGAGCGGGCGGAATGGCAGGCGCTGGTGATTCAGGGGTTTCTGGTGGGGCTGGCACAGGTTCCATATCGTCGAATTATATCACGACAGCATAAGCCTTAAAGCCTCAGCGGCCGACCGTTCATTGTATTATAGGGGCAGTAATGATTCAGTATGCGCTCCGGGTCCTCAAGCGTTTCGCCGTTCTGTTACCGGGTGTGGTAATCGCTTACTTCTCGGTGCGCAACATTTTCCCGTTTTTTGATAAGCGCCTGCCGTTGGCATTCGCCATATTCGTAACCTACCTACTCGGCGCCTACGTGCTGGCACCGGCGCTGACCCGGACCTACCGCGTTCTACGGCCGCCAACGCATTTGCCGCTGTACTGCGTGACACCTGACGGCTTCGCATCCGACCCGTTGAATATCGGCATCATCGGCACCCGCCGCGAGCTGATCACGGCCATGGAGAAATCCGGCTGGTTTGTGGCCGACCCGTACATCCTGCGCCACATGCTGCGGCACGCCCTCAGCACGGTTTATGATTGGTCGTACCCAAGCGCGCCTGTCAGCAGCCTATACCTGTTCGGCCGCAAGCAGGACATCGCCTTCGAACTACCTGTCGAAGGCTCGACCGGCCATCGCCACCACGTGCGCTTCTGGGCCACCAACTACGATGCCAAGCAGCCGCTCAGCTCGCGAACTATCGACCTGCACCACCGACAGACCGAGGTATCCAGCGATAATTTGCTGTGGGTCGGTGCGGCTTCGCTGGATTCCGGCGTCGGCTACATCCGGCACAATCTGCAGGTCACGCACATGATCGACCCCGACACCAACCAGGAGCGGGAATTAATCGTCAGCCACATGAGAGCTGAAAAGCTGGTCAGGAAAGTCGATTACGTCAAGCTTGGCAAGCCGTATCGGCTGATCAACCGCGTCTTCAGCGGCTACCTGCACACCGACGGCAGGATGGCCATCGTCCACCTCAAACACAAGTCCTAGTCGGCTTACAGGCCGCCGTATCCGCCGCCATAACCCCGGAAGGTTTGCTGCGGTTTGTAGTAGTCGCTGATCTTGAGTGGCGTACCGCCAGCAGTCGACATAACGTACAATTCACTGTTGCTTTTGGATACCAGCAGATAGTTATCGGTGTACCAACCGTATGGGGAATAGTCGCTTAAGCTAGCGATCTGTTTTTGCTTGTCGCCCCCGCTGTTGCCTGTAAATAGGGTGTTCTTGCCGTCGCGGTAATCGGCCCAGAAAGTTTGGCTGCCCGATGGCGACTGCAGGAAAGTCGGGTATGCCTGGTTGAACTGAGCGAAATTCAGGTCGCTGGCCGGTGAAGCTTTGCCATCCTCGATTTTGAAGTAACCGGTATCATTACCGCTATTTTGCTGGAAATACAGGCCATTTGGTTCGTATTGTCTGAGGCTAAAATATCCTGAGCGGGCCGGTATTTCACCATAGTCAACAGTCTTTTTGTCGGTATTAAGTGAGAAGCCGGTCACCGTATTGGTGTGCGGCGTGGCATCGGGTAAGTTGGAGCCATTGGTGTACCATGAAGAAATATAAACAAGCTCGCTGTCAACAACGTAAAAACTACCGAATGCTTGGAACAATTTTGAGTTCTGGTCAACATCATTCTGGAGCAATAAGTTCGTTTGGTGATGATCGGCATCATAACTCTTGACCTGTTCACGAGCTTTCTGATCGGTGCTGACACCATTTTTCGTTACGTCATAGAGGAAGTCGTGGTCATGCCAACCAATAACCGCATAGCGGGAATCACTGCTTTCAAACTTCGTGACTTCATCTGAGCTGGTGTCGATCAGATACAGTGCCGGGTGCTGCCCATCGTCACGGGCTGACTCCAGCACGAGATATTTCCAGTCTTTTGATGCCAGCAGACTGACGTTTGGCGCGTCTTCCTTGCCGGTGCCGGCCAGCACGACTTTGCGGGCGGTGCCGTCGAGATTGGTTTTAACAACATCGAGCTTACCGCTGAGATTGGACAGGAAATAAACTTGCCCCGACGGTACCAGCTTCACTGTGTTGGCATTGACGACTTTGTCTGTCACCTGAATTTTGACTAAACCGACGTTGTATCCGGAGAGCGACACGACAGCGTCTTGCGTTGCCTCGTGGGTTGGCAGGACTATCGTTGACTTACCCCGAGCATTAGTCTTGGCGTTGGTATCGAGTACTTTGATTTCGACATTGCCCAGTGGCTTGCCGGTAATTCTGTCGACTACCATGACTGGCACTTGGCGCCCGGTAGCTAGCAGCTGGACTTTGTAGCCCGGCCCGCTACTGAAGCCGACGAAGTAAGGACTGTCGTAGGACTGGTAGTATTGCTTGGTGATTGCCAGCTTGTGGTTGCCCAGAGGTGCCCTGAACTTGACCGTGCCCGTGCCGTCGGTTTTGCCGCTGGCGCCGCCGATAGTGACCACGGCGTTGCTGACCGGCGTGGCGGTTTTGCTGTCAAGGACGATAACTTCGGTAGGACTTTTGAGAAACAAGCCGAGGATTTTATAGCGAGTGACGGGCACGGCGAACAGCGCCACCAATACGACGGCCAGCCCGACCCATGTCCACTTGTTCTTGAAGAATCCGCCCAGCTTGGCTTTCCAACCATGGCCGGAAGTTGGGGGTTGGCTGGCTTGTTTGGTTTGGGCGTCTTCGACGGCAAGCACCTCGTCGCCTTCCTTAGCCACGATGTCCTGGACGGCCTTGTCGGTGTCGGGATTATCAATTTCGGCGCTCTCAGCCTCTTCCGGTAGAGCTTCAACTGTTTTGTCCGCTACTTCGGGCTCTGTGCTGTCCGGAACTTCTTGCTTGGTGCTTTCCGGCTTCTTGGCAGCGACTCTGGAGACTGTAATCTTTTCCCCATCGTCTTTGCTGGTTTCCTCTTCGATCTCTTTCAGCAGTTTCGGCGGTAACTTCGGCGCGGTTGGGGCGTCCTTGAAAATATCGAGCGGTGGCGGCGTCTTGTCCGATTTGGCCGGTGCATCCGCTGCCGCCGCAGACGGATCGGGCCGTCTGACGTCCATCATCTCATCCACCCGCCTGGTCAGCGGATCTTCTTTAGCCTGCTCGGTGGGCTTGGTCTTGTCTTTGGCCATATATCTGCAAACCGCTTATCTTTTAAGATAAGTCTAGCAAATATAATTTTCGGATCCTAACGAATTATAGGATGGATCCTAGGTTAGCCACTGAAGCACACTCAGAGCAAGAGCGTTGAAGCGTTTCCGAGGAATAATAATAAAGCTCATGC
>CAZXCS010000037.1:0-5737 GCA_964639195.1 uncultured Candidatus Saccharibacteria bacterium
AGACTTTGGCGAACCGGCTGGCTTTGGTGACGATCGAGCCGCTGAAATTGTCGGTGAAAAAACTGTAGTCCTGGTGTACGAGATAGGTGAAACAGTCCTCGTACAGCCGGTCGGTCACGCGGTTGTGCAGCACCGCTACGCCCCAGCCGTCGAGCACATAGGAGCACATCACCAGACTGAGCTGTACGGCTGCCGTCGCCACCAAGAGGTTGATGGCAAGCACATGCTGGCTCACTAAGTGGCCAAGAATCAAGGCGATCAGTAGCGGCACCACCGTCAGCTGCAACGCCAGCATCAAACTGAATACTGTGCTGGCCAAGGTGTTCCACTTGAACTCGCGCCAGTAGCGGAGATAGACCCTGAGCGCCTTCAGGTTCGGCTTCGTGATCAACTCGTCATTCATCAGAGATATTGTACCAGTCGTTACTGCTCGTCTTCGCTGTCAGCGCCGCCGTGTGACATTGATAAATAGGAGGCGCTATCTTATACTGAGGGGTTTAGAAGCACAATCAGAAGGCATATTGTTTACGTATGGAACTGGAAGGCAATCTGACCGACTCACGCGAGGCGGCCAAAAAATCCAAGTCGCATGTAGGCGAATTCGGCGCCCTGCTCGTCGAAGCCGAGCCAGCTGCTCACCGCCGGGCCAGCTCGCTGGAGCATGCCAGCCAGAAGGCTATCGCCAAACTTGCCGCGGCCGAGACCAACCGGCCGGCCGAAAACGCCGGCCTGGAGAAAATCCGCGCGCTGCTCGCCGGCAAACGTATCGAGACCGTCAGCCGCGCCGAACTCATGGCGGCCAGTGAAAAGATAATCATTGATGGCACTTCGCTGCGGCAGATCTTCGAAACTCACCTTATTGGCGAACACGGCTTGCGCCGGCTCGTGGCCGAATACCTGCAGGGAGGTGATCTACGGGAAGCTCTCAACCACGAAATTAACGAACGCGAGCTTGATTTCGAGCGTGATCCGGCGCTGCGTGATTTGAGTTCCATACATGACAGCCTGACCGGCAGCACCGCCCTGCAGAGTAAGGCCTCGCTCAGTAAATTGCTCGAGCGTGCTGCCGCCAGCCTGTCGGATAGCAGTGAAGAGGCGGCTTTTTACAAGGCTCAGGCCGATTATCAGGCCCACCAGCATGAGCAGCACTTCCAGCAGCGTCGATGGCTGGACATCAGCCTGTTCGGCACCATCGCCGCCCTGACCACCGCCCTGATTGTGCTGTACCTAATGCGACACTAGGATCGGTCGATGCAGAGAATCATCCTTTACTACGCATTCACGCCGGTTAAAGACCCTGAAGCCGTGCGTCTGTGGCAACATGCACTGTGTGATGCCCTGAATCTCAAAGGCCGCATTCTCATCGCTGAACATGGTATCAATGGCACACTAGGCGGTGATGACAAAGACCTCAGAGAATATGTCAAACAAACCAAACAATATTTTGCTTTCAAGGACATGGTTTTCAAATGGAGCGACGGCCGGCGCGAGGACTTCCCCAAGCTAAGCGTCAAAGTCCGGCCGGAAATCGTGACGTTCGGTGTACCCGACAGGATCAAAGTCGACAGCCAGGGCGTTATCGGCGGCGGCCAGCGCTTAAAACCCCAGCAACTACACCGGCTCGTGGCCGAGCGAGGTGATGACGTTGTCTTCTTCGACGGCCGCAACCCTCACGAAGCGGCCATCGGCCGATTTAAAGATGCAGTTGTACCGGCCGTGGAACATACGCGGGACTTTGCCCGCGAGCTGCAGAAAAAGAAATACGAAAGCCTCAAAACCAAGCCGGTGGTTACCTATTGCACCGGCGGCATCCGCTGCGAAGTCTTGAGCATGATCATGAAGCAAGCGGGGTTTGAGGAGGTGTACCAGCTGGACGGCGGGATTCAGAAGTACGGTGAGGAATTCGGTGACGATGGCTTGTGGGAAGGTGCCCTATACGTGTTCGATGGCCGGATCAACACGAAATTCTCCGAGGGGGCCAAGGATATCGGCCGTTGCAGCCGCTGCAGCGCTCGGACCAGTGATTATCATAACTGCGCAAACAAGCGCTGCAACCTCTTAATTTTAGTCTGTCGGGATTGCGCACAAGCTGATACAGTGATGTGTAACAACTGCCTGGAGGCGCAAATTCATGTCTGAGTACCAGCCCGTAGACTTAAACGACCATGAGCAATCGGTCATTGAGGTTTATGACCAAGAGCTGGATGCGCCGAAACCTTGGTCAAGTCTGGAGAGGGTTGAGAAGGTGAAGCGAGCCGGTGTATATGCCGCTTCAACTCTGGCGGCGGCCGGCACATATTATCTGGGAGTCAAGATCGGATTTATTGATCCCCACGGCCTCCAGCCCTGAAACCCCGTATAATTGATCTGTGAGCAAAACGATTGAGCGGAAGTTGAGTGAGCTGCCGAAGAGCCCGGGTGTCTATTTTCATAAAGACGCCGCGGGCGAGATTATTTATGTGGGCAAGGCGGCCCGGCTGAATAGTCGAGTGCGGCAGTATTTTCAAAAATCCAGAGGTCGCGATCCAAAAACCGAGGCGCTGGTCGCCGAAATTGCCGACATCGACTGGATGGTCGTCGACAGCGAGCTGGAAGCCCTGTTCCTGGAAGCCGAGATGATCCGGCGCTACATGCCGCGCTACAACATCCTGCTGCGCGACGACAAAGCCCTGAGCTACATCCGTATCGATTATGACAGCGATTATCCGACGGTCATCACTACCCGCCGGCCGCTCGATGACGGCGCTCGCTATTTCGGTCCGTATTTCAGCACGGTTGCCGTCCGCCAGGCGCTGCGGCTGCTGCGCCGTGTATTTCCATTCGCCGTAAAACGCCAAGTCGGCCAAAAGCGGGCGTCGCTGTATTACCATCTCGGCCTGGACCCGGGTCTGGAAGAAGGCAAAACCAGCTTGGAAGCCTACCGGGCTAACTTGCGCAAACTGATAGCTGTCATCCAGGGCAAACGTACGACCATTGTTAAGGAGCTGGAACGCGACATGAAACGGGCGGCCAAAGCGGCTGATTTTGAAGCGGCTACCAAGCTGCGCAATCAACTGTTTGCCCTCCAGGGTCTCGACAAACAAGTTATTTTCAGCGACAAAGAGTTCCTGGACATCTCCAAGGATCATGCGCTGAGTGAAGTGGTTAATTTATTAACCCTCAATGCGTTTCCTAAGCGCATTGAGGGTTATGACATCAGCCACATGCAGGGCAGCGATGTTGTGGCCAGTATGGTGGTCTTCACCAACGGCGTCAGCGACAAGGCCGAGTACCGCAAATTCAAAACCAAGCTGGACCGGAATGATGATTTCGCAAATATGCACGAGACGATTAGTCGCCGTCTCAGCGAGCGGAATCGCCGTCAATGGGGGCTACCTAGTCTGGTGCTGATTGACGGCGGTAAAGGGCAGCTTGATGCCGCCATCAAAGCCCGTGATGCGGCCGGCTACAGCCACCTGCCATTCATCGGCCTGGCCAAGCGTGAGGAGCAGATTGTCATTAAGAAAGCCGGTTCCGGTGTCACACTTAACGTATCAAGCTTGCAAACTCTTGGCGGCTTCTCGAGCGAAAGCGATGATTTTATTCTGGTCAATCTGCCTCATAACACCAATGCCGTCAAGCTGTTGCAGCGGATCCGCGACGAATCCCATCGCTTTGCCGTCAGCTACCACAGTGTACTGAAAGTTAAGCGCCAGAGCAGCAGCCAACTCGATGATATACCCGGCATCGGACCGGCTACCCGCAAGAAACTCCTGAAAACGTTCGGCAGCGTCCGCGGTATGGGCCAGGCCAGTGAGGCCGAGTTGTCTCAAGTTATCGGTGTTCGCAAGGCTCACGTGGTCAAGACCTACCTGACTGACACGGCTGCCGGTAAACACTAAGAGGGTCTTTGCTCAAGCTATCTGTTATAATGTTTTGATCTAGCCATGGAGCCTTTGTTTACCAGCGACTTTTTTGCTGCCAATCGTCAGCGCCTGAAAGAATTGTTCACGGGCACCGCGCCGATTGTGATAACTGCCAACGGACTGCTGCAACGCGGCGGTGATAGCACCTTTGCCTTCGCGCAAGATGCCAGTTTCTGGTATCTGACCGGTATTGACGAGCCGGATATTACCCTGGTGATTGACCGCGACAAAGAGTATCTTATCGTCCCGTCCCGCTCATTGACGCGCCAGGCATTTGACGGCAGTGTGGCTTACGAGGCCTTACAAAAAGCTTCCGGTATCTCGATGGTCTACGATGATGCTGCCGGCTGGAACCAACTGGCTGTCCGTCTGAAAAAGGTCAGGCATGCGGCGACGCTGGCGGCCACCCCGGCCTATATCGAGCAATACGGTATGTACACCAATCCGGCCCGGGCGGCTCTTGTCGAGCGCCTGAAGGAGCAAAAGACCGAGCTGGAGTTGTTGGATCTGTCACCCCACATTATGCGGATGAGGATGATTAAACAGGCGCCGGAGATCCGGGCTATCCAACGGGCCGTTGACCTGACGATTAAAGGACTGAAAACCGGCCTGCGATCGGCCAAGCTGCGTGGCTACACCTACGAGTATGAAGTTGAAGCCGAACTGAGCCGGAGCTTCCGGGCCTCCGGTGCTGCCGGCCATGCCTTCGAGCCGATTGTGGCCAGCGGCGAGCGGGCCTGTACCTTGCACAACGTGGCCAATACCGGCCGCCTCGCCAGCGATGAGTTACTATTGGTTGACACCGGTGCCCAGGTAGACCACTACGCGGCCGACATCACGCGCACGGTGAGCTTAGGCCAGCCGTCGCGCCGGCAACAAGACGTCCACGCCGCGGTGTTGGACGTGCAACAGTTCGCGTTCGGTCTGCTGCGGCCCGGTGTGCTGCTCAAGGACTACGAGCAACAGATTGAGCATTACATGGGTGAGAAACTGCGAGAGCTCGGCCTGATTAAAACCATCAACCATGATAAGGTCCGTAGGTTTTACCCCCATTCGACATCGCATTTTCTAGGACTCAACGTCCACGATGTCGGCGATTACGACCGGCCGCTGGAAGCCGGCATTGTCATGACGGTAGAGCCGGGTATTTATATTTCAGATGAAGCCATCGGTGTGCGCATCGAAGATGACGTCTTGATAACCGACAATGGCATCAAAATCCTGAGCGACAAATTATCCCGGGAACTTACATAGCGGTAGAGCATCCTGTAAAATGAAATCTAAACGCTTATGAATAAAACCGTCTACCGCTTTTTGACCCGCTGGCTCGTCTGCAGCCTGGGTCTGTGGATCGCCGCTAATTTCCTGAGCACCAGTATCAGCTATGACAGCCGGCTCAGGGTGATTATCATCGCCGGCCTGGTGCTGGCAATCATCAACGTGGTGATCAAGCCGATCCTGGTAATCTTTTCGCTGCCGGCGATTCTGTTGACGCTAGGCCTGTTCATGATCATCATCAACGGCCTGACGGTATTCATTGCCAGCAAGCTGTACCACCCGCTGCACATTACCAACTTCTGGGCGGCGGTGTTTGCCGGGATGGTCATCGGGCTGGTAAACTATCTAGTATCGACGATTTTAGAGGACGGGAAGAATGAGCATCTATAATTACCTAAGTATCGGCTCCATGCTACTCATGACGCTGCTGATTTTGATCCAAACCCGCGGCGCCAGCCTGGGGGCCGGCTTGGGCGGGGCCGGTGAAGTCAACACCACCCGGCGCGGTACCGATAAAACCATTTTCCAGCTGACCATTGTCTCCGCGCTGGTTT
>CAZXCS010000038.1:0-5554 GCA_964639195.1 uncultured Candidatus Saccharibacteria bacterium
ACTTGAACCGTCACGAGCTTGCGCTCACAGGATTTTGAGTCCAGCGTGTCTACCATTCCACCACCGCGGCATTGTGCATATGGCTACCGGTAGGCTACAAGGGGTAATTGTACTATACTTGGGGGTACGGGGCTAGCACGGCCCTGGTTTGTTATGGCAAACGATCCGACACATATACCAAGCAACAATACACCGGTGCCGGACCAACCGGCTGGTGCTCTTGATGCCCAGACGGCGGCTGATTTGATCCGCCAGAAACTGGACCGGATTTACGGCGAAGAACCGGCCGCCCTCCAGGAGCTGGCCGAAGCCGAGCGGCTGCCGCATCGCAGCCGCCACCAGCAGTTCATGTATGAGCTCAGTACATCCGGCAAAGACCTGGCAGCCGTCCAGACGGAGTGGCACAATTATTACCAAAACCTGCCCGACCAAGAGAAGCATGCCGTCTGGCAGGAGTTCTATTCCAGCCAACCGTTGATCGGCAACCAGCCGGCGACCGCTGACAGCGGCGTGCCGCAAACCCTGGCCGAACACAAGCACGAGGTAGTCAGCGGCGGGCAAGGGCACAAGCGGCCGGGCAAGGCGCCAAAGTTGAGTGATGTTCGCAGCGTCAAAGACGTCCAGAGCGCGATTCGCCACCATGTCACGGCCGGCGGCCAGATAGACGCCAAGCACCACCTCCAGTCGTTGCTGTTCGGCCTGGGCATGGGCATGATTGTGGTGGTTATTTTTCTATTCGGCTTCTTCAATGAAGTGGTCATCGCGCCGTTTATCCAACCAAGCCGGGTCTCGGCCGCCACACCGCTGATCGTCGGCACCAACGGCGTCGCACCGACTGCCAATCCGGAAGTCATTATCCCTAAAATCAATGTGGAGATCCCGGTTGATTTCACCGGCACCTCGACCGTCGAGAGCGATATTGAAAACGACCTGCAAAACGGCGTCGTCCACTATCCGACGACCGTGCTGCCGGGCCAGACGGGCAACACGGCTTACTTCGGGCACAGCAGTAATAACATTTTCAACAAGGGTAAGTACAAGTTTGCGTTTGTGCTATTGCACACCCTGGTCGAGGGCGATACTTTTTACCTGACCTACAATGGCAAAGTATACGTTTATAAGGTTATCAGCCGGCAGATCGTCGAGCCGACAGCGACCGGTGTCCTAGGGCCGGTAGCCGGTCAGACCGCTACGGCGACGCTTATCACCTGCGACCCGCCGGGTACGAGCCTGCATCGCCTGGTCGTCGTCGGCCAGCAGATCAGCCCCGATCCTGCCGGCAACACTCAAGGGACACCGACCGTCAACACGGCAACGCCCACCAATCTGCCAGGCAACGGCCCGACACTGTGGACCCGGGTGATGCGGACCGCCTTGGGCAAGGCCGTCGGCGTTGCCATCCTGATCGCCGCTTTCATAGCCATCCTGCGTTGGGTTAACGCCCCGCTCCGCCGGCGTTAAAGATCGCCGGGTGTAAGGAGGGCAGTCTGTAGCAAATCCTGCTGTCCGGGCGTCGCAGCCGGCGCCAAAGTGTAGACATATTTGTAGTCCGGGTCGAAAGCCGGCAGATAGGCGGCATCAGCCGCCATTAACGTCTGCTGGTTGGTGTTATCGTAATCGAAAATCAGCTGCTTGCCGCCACTGACATAGGTCAGACGGTTACCATCCATCCAGCCGGCATGGACGGCCGGGCTGTCCAGTGTGTGCGGCGCAGTGAAGACATGGCCCAGCGCATCCTCGACGTCATACACACTGAACTGCGTGCCGTTCTCGACAACCACATACTGGTCGTTTTCGGAGAAGCTCAGATAATTCGGTTGGATCACGTGCATGACCTGGACCGGCACGAGGGCGTGTTGGGGCTGGGCTGCCAGTTGCCCAAGCGGGTCTTTGTAAATATACACCTTGCTTTGGCTGCTACTGCCGGCAGCCACGTAGAGTTTGCCTCTGTACTTAGTCAGGTCAACCAGGTACGTAGCCCCGGCAGACAAGCTCCGCAAGGTAAACTGACGGGCACCGCTACTCAGCTTGACCACTACATGCCCCTTGGTCGCGCCGTCATCGGTGACGAACAGTATAGTGTTATTGCCATACACCTGGTAGGTAATGACTCCTGTGAGCACTGGCACCGGCGTCGGGTTGCGCAATGAGGCCGATTGCAATGTCTGGCCGACCGCATCGTACAGATAATATTGGTCAAATTTCTGATTGGAGAGCGTCAGCTTGCTCGGCGCCGCCGACAGCGTTGTGTTGAGGTTCAACGATTGCTCGGGCGCCGACCGGTTGACCATAATATACTCGGTTTTGCCGTCGTATAGGTGCTGGAGTAGCAGATGCTGGTTATCGTCGGCCCATTCGCCGAGCTGCCAGCTTTCGCTGCCCGTGCCTGCCGCTTTGGTCAGGACACTGGCAGGCAGCGTGAGCGTGTCCGGCGGCCGCGCCGGATTTTTCAAATCATAGATCACGAAGTCGGTCATCGAACCCGACTGCTCGAGCAGCAGCCAGCGTCGGTCGGGGCTTTGGGTCATCAGCCCTGACGTACCAGTCAGCGTGGTCAGTTTCTTGCTTGTCAGCTGCTTTGGGATCAGAAAGGGATAGTCGAAGTGCCGCACGCCACTGCCGATGACCTGGACGGAGCGCTGCCAGTCGTGATAACCGTTGCGCGCCAGCCGTACTGAGTAAATGCCCTCGGGCAAGGGCAGGCGGCTGTTGGTTCGGGCATTACTTAAGCTGCCGTTGACATAAATATCCGCCGGATGCGGATGGCTGGAAAGAAAGATCAGACCATTCTGAACCACACTGCCGTTCTTACCCAGGCCGAAACCATAGGCCCGGTACACCAGAACCATGGTCGCAATCACGATACCGACAGTGATGCAGATGTAGCCGGTAAACAGAATGACGCGGTGGCGGAATTCTTTGTGGTGGTCGAGATAGTCCATATAACAGATTGGCGCTCTGCCGGCAGGCGACAAAGCGCTGTCACACATTATGGCGGCACTTGCGATTGACTACAAGAGGCGCTAAGATAGTGATAACCACAACCGATAAGGTAAAGCTGTGAGCAAAAGCAACATCATCAAAATAAACGGTCGCCACTACGACGCCGATTCGGGTGAACTGATAACGACGACCGCAGCCGCGACACCGGCCGCCGGTCACGTTGTCCACGATGTCATCAAGCCGCCGGAAGCCGCCGGCAGGCGGTCGCCCCAGCCGGCCAAGACGCTGATGCGCACCAGCGTCAAAAAACCGGCGTCCTCGGCCGGAAAGCCGTTGCGAGTTCAAGCGCAGGTCGATGCCGCTGCGGTAAGCTTTAGCGCCCCTCAGCCGGTGCTCGGACCGACCGATACTAAGCGCCTGCAACACGCCAAACGGGTCGCCAAAAGTGATTTGATCAGCCGCTTCGGCGCGCCGGTCAAATCCGGCGCGGCAACCTCTGCGCTGGCTCCGGCAGCAGCTGAACCCGCCGCTCCGAACGCCAACGCCGATCTGCTGCAGCATGGCCTCGAGCAGGCCACCAGCCATCAGCAACCGGCTCTCAAACATGTCCGCCGAGATACCCGTAAACGCCGGGTGACGACAACCGCCGCCGTAGCCGCAGGAGTTGTCGCGCTGTTGGCTCTGTTCACCACCCAAAACCTCAATTCAGTCCGATTGCAGATGGCTTCGGCCAAGGCCGGTTTCAGCGCCGCGCTGCCCGGCTACAAGCCGTCCGGTTTCCGCCTGGGCCAACTGAGCTACAGCGCCGGCGTGGTGGCCTTTAACTACGTCAGCAACAGTGACCAGGATCGCCGCTTCCTGGTCATCGAGAAGGCTTCGAGCTGGGACAGCCAGGCCTTGCGCGACAGTTTCGTTGTACCGACCGTCGGACAGAACTATCAAGCCGTCCAAGCCGCCGGCCAGACCTACTATTTGTATGGCAGCCAAAGCGTTACCTGGGTAAGCGGCGGTGTCTGGTATCAGGTCCAGAGCAAGGACGCTCTAGGCAACCAGCAACTGATCGATCTGGCCAAAAGCCTGTAGACGGGTTTCCCTAGTCTGCCACTTTCTCTTATAATAAGCGCTTGATGAGTAGCGTCCGTACCCGTTTCGCCCCCAGCCCGACCGGCTTCCTGCATGTCGGCGGAGTGCGCACGGCCCTGTTTGCCTGGCTGGTAGCCCGGCAGGGCAAGGGACAATTCATATTGCGCATTGAAGATACGGACCAGGCCAGGGGAGTCGCCGGGGCCGAGCAGCACATCACCGATAGCCTGCACGCCCTCGGCCTCGATTACGATGAAGGGCCATTTCGTCAGAGTGAACGGCTCGACATCTACAAGCAGTGGGCGCAGAAGCTGATCGACGCCGGCCAGGCCTACGCCGACCCGTATTCACCTGCGGAAGTTCAGCAGTTCCGCGAGCAGGCCCAAGCCGCCAAACAACCATTCCTGTACCGCCATCACCGTCCCGATAAGCCGCCGGTGTGGGACGGTACGCAACCATTAAGGCTCAAAGCCGATCCGAAACCCTACACCTGGCACGACGAAGTCATGGGCGACTTGCACGCCGGCCCGGAAGTTGTCGACGACTTCATTCTCCTAAAGTCTGATGGCTTTCCGACCTACAACTTTGCACATGTTGTCGATGACGCCGAGATGCAGGTCAGCCACGTTATCCGCGGCCAGGAGTTCTTGGCCAGTGTGCCGAATTACCTCAACCTGTATGAAGCGCTGGGGATCACGCCGCCCAAACTGGCCACCATGCCACATATTTTGGCCGCTGACGGCCGCAAGAAGCTGAGCAAACGCGACGGGGCCAAAGACGTGCTGGAGTACATTAAGGAAGGCTTCCTGCCGGACGCACTGATCAGTTTTATAGCTACGCTCGGCTGGAATGACGGCACCACCCAGGAAATCTTCAGCCGCGACGAGCTTACCCAAAAGTTCAGCCTCGATCATGTCCAGCGCAGTGGCGCCCACTTCGATGAGGCACGCCTTAAGTGGATCAATGGCCACTTTATACGAGAAATGCCGCTGGATGAACTATATGAAAAGTGTGCTTCATTTTGGCCGGACACGGCCGGTTACGGCGACGATTACAAACAGCAAGTGCTCGGGCTGGTGCAGGAGCGGCTCAAATACCTGGGCGAGTTACCGGAGTTAACGCTGTTCTTCTTCCAGGACCTGCCAGTCGACCCGCAGCTCATTGCCGGCCACAAACAGCTCGGCAAGCTACCGAAGGACGAGCTAATACACCTACTGGAACAGAGCAGGCAGAACCTGGAACAATCGGAATTTTCGCTTGATGACCTGACGAGCAGGCTCAACCAGTTGCTGGAGCAAACCGGCCAGAAACCGGCAGTGCTGTTCAGCTTGATCCGCATAGCGACCACACAAGCGGCGGCTAGCCCCAGCCTGGCTGAAAGCCTGGCCGTCCTGGGCAAAGAGGCCAGTTTACGGCGTATCGACCAGCAGCTGGCTGCCTGGTAAGAGCTGGTTTTACATAAGCAGTTTGTTATACTTAACGCTATGGATGACTTCAAGCCGGCCAAACGGCCAGCCAAGTCTTTGCA
>CAZXCS010000039.1:0-5474 GCA_964639195.1 uncultured Candidatus Saccharibacteria bacterium
GTTGGCCTGGTCGTTCATCTGGGCTTCGGAGGCCTCAAGCTTAGCCGCAATCACCCCATCATCGACGGCCTTAAGTTTACCCTGGAAGTCGCTCAGCAAGCCGCCTAGCGCCTCGGCGACAGCCATTTTCAGCGGGCCATACTGGTCTTGCCCGATAAATTCGCCGGGGTTGCCGCCAAGCAGTTTCAATATATCAAGCAGGTTGGTCACACCCGCCTGGGCCTGCGGATCATGGTTGACCTTGCCAACGCTGTCGGTCGTAGCGGCCATAATTTTCTGATGGGCGGCCTCGGGCGTGTCGGTCATGAAGATCACGCCCTTATCGCTATCGGCCGATTTGCTCATCTTCTTAGTCGGGTCAGCCAGGTCTTTGATGCGCAGGCCCTGGTCTTTGCCGAAGAATTCGTGCTGCTCCTTGACGGGTTTTGGCACGACGAAGATTTCGCCGAACTTGGCGTTGAGCCGCTGCGCAATGTCCCGCGCAAATTCCAAGTGCTGCGTCTGGTCGTCGCCAACCGGCACATAACTGGCGCCATACAGCAAAATATCGGCCGCCATTAGCACGGGGTAGTTGAACAGACCGACGCTGATACGGTCAGCAATGGTGTTGGCATCGTCTTCCTTGTAGGATTTTTCCTTAAATTGGGTCATGCGGCTCAGTTCGCCCATGCCGGTGAAACAATCAAGGATCCACGCCAGCTCGGCGTGGGCCGGGATATAGCTCTGGCGGTATAGGTGGACGTCGGGGTTGTCGAGTGGCAAACCGGCAGCGGCGAACACGCGGAGATTATTCATAATGCCCTGCTGCAATGTGCCGTGGTCAATCGGCGTAGTAAAGCTGTGCAGGTCCGGTACAAATAGATTGATTTGATACTCGCCGGCCTTGCTCTTGGCCAAATCGACAATTGGCAGCAAGGCCCCCAGGTAATTACCGATGTGGAGGTCATTGTTGGCCCGCAGGCCGGTCAAAATCACCTGTTTGCTCATTGTCATCTCTAGTATAGCGTACTTTTACGTCCTGTAATCAGGAGCTTTGAAGGGTCGTCTGGATGGCGAGCCAACTCACGGTTGGCGGCTCGGCGTGCAATAGCCATGCCTACAACAGCGTCTTGGCCGAGAATAAGAGGAGCCGCTACAATGCCCGGCACTTCGATGCTTGGATCATAGCCCATAGTTTCAAGCTCAGCCGAGACAATCAGGGCAGCTGCGTGCAATTGGGCGGTCTGACCAATAAGTTCTCGGCGCTCTGCCTGAGCCTCACTTAATGGTAAGTTGTTCAATGCTGCTTCCAAGACTCGTAAATCAGACCCTAAGTCCGTTGTACTTGTTCGGGCTGAGGGAGCTAGATCTTCAATAAGCCTCTCGACCATTCCTACTCCTTTAGATATCAAAAAACCGCCTTGGGGGCGGTTGCTTGCTCTTGCTTGTTGTTGGTTATGCAGACATGCAGAAGCTACCGCCACGAATTGCGTCGGTAAACCAATACTGGTTGTTCTGTAAAACTGACATGCCGGTTAATATACAGTGCTCTGGAGCTACTGTCAAACAATTCCTAACGCTTGGTGAACTGGCGTTGCTTGCGGGCGCCTTTGAGGCCGAACTTCTTGCGCTCTTTTTCACGAGAGTCGCGACCCAATAGATCGGCTCGCTTCAAAGTGCTCTTCAGGTCTTCGTTCATAACTGCCAGGGCTTTGCTGATACCAAGACGGATGGCTTCGATCTGTCCCTGATGGCCGCCACCGGAGACTACTGCACTGACATCGTACTTGTTGGTCAGGTCGAGTACGGCAAATGGCTGCTGCAGCTTGCTAAGCAGATATTTGCTGTCGGCGAAATATTCATTGGCCGGCTTGCCGTTGACGGTGATGTTGCCTTTGCCGCCTTGCAGTCGCACGCGGGCAGTAGAGCTTTTGCGCCGCCCGAGGGCGTAGAAATAAGTATCTTTAGCCATTATTTTGCATCCTTTACGGATATTACGGTCGGCTTCTGGGCCTCGTGACGGTGCTCGGCATCAGCGTAGACTTTGAGTCGCTTCAGACGCTCGTCACGCAGTTTGTTGACCGGCAGCATGCCGCGGACGGCGTTGGTAATCGCAAAGGCCGGATCCTCTTCCATTTTTTCAGCCAGAGTGGCGGATTTGAGGCCACCGGGGTAACTGCTGTGCCGGTAATAAACTTTTTTAGTGGCTTTGTCACCGGTTGAGACCGTTTGGGCGGCGTTGATAACAATCACGAAATCACCGCAATCGATGTGGTGAGTAAACTGCGGTTTGCCTTTGCCAGTCAACAGCGTCGCGACTTTGGTAGCCACGCGGCCGAGTGGGGCTTCGCTGGCGTCAATCACGTACCAGACGCGAGTGACATCAGCCGGTTTGGCGCTGTAGGTTTTCATCATTTTTTCTCCTTGGCTGGAATCGGTTTCTTGGCAGCCGGTTTTTTGGCGGTTGATACGGAGGGTTCTTTGGCTGCGGTAGGCTTGGCAACAGGCTTGGCGGCTTCAGCCGGAACTGCCTTAGCGACCGGGGCGGCTTGCAGATCATCGACGAAGCTGACCTTGGCCAGCTGGGCGTTGTCGCCGCGGCGCAGGCGGGTTTTCTCGACCCGCAAATGGCCGCTAACGCGGCCCTTGAGCTTCGGCGCAATGTCATCAACCAGCTTGTGGGCACTGGTGATAGTTTGCAAACCGGAAATCACTTGCCGGCGGTTGTGCAGATCGCCTTTTTTGGCTTTAGTGATCAGTTTCTCGACATACGGAACGACTTCCTTGGCCTTGGGCAGCGTGGTCTCAATTGACTCATACTTGATGAGCGAGTCAGCCAGCCCTTTGATCAACGCGCTGCGCTGGTCGCGCTCGCGGTGCAGTTTTCGACCTTGGTAGCCGTGGCGGTGCATCTACAGCTCCAACTCCGCCAGCTTTTCTTTAACTTCATCGAGCGCCTTGCTGCCGAAACCTTTGAGGTCACGCAGCTCGGCGTCGTTGAGGGCAAACAGGTCGCGGATGGTGTGGATATCATTGTTGATCAGGGCGTTTGTGGTGCGCGCCGACAGGTTCAGGTCCTCGATTGAGGTGCTGAGCGCCGTCGGTTCGTCACCTAGCATGTCGCCGCCGAAGTCACCGTCAGCCTGGGTGCCTGCATCGTTCGTGGGCTCGACAGTGGCCACACGGGTCTTGCCGGCCAGTGCCGTGTACTGATTGACCAAAATGGCGGCCGCTTCTTCAAATGCATCCTGCGGCGTAATTGAGCCGTCGGTGTCAACGCTCAGCAGCAGCTTGTCCAAGTCAGTCGCCTGGCCGACACGGGTGTTTTCCACCTTATAGCGAACGCGTAACACCGGGCTGAAAATAGCATCCAAGGCGATCATGTCGCTAGCCTTTTTGATGGCGCCCTCTTCAATCGTGCGGTAGCCGCGGCCGACTTCAACTGTCAGATCAACTGTCAGCTTGGCCTTGGCTTCATCGATTGTGGCGATAACATGGTCGGGATTGACGATTTCGACGTCGGCGTTGGTCTGGATGTCTTTAGCCGTGACGGCCCCCTTGCCGGACTTGACGATCCTTAAGGTTTGCGACTCGCCGCCGTAGACACGGAAGCGAACACCCTTGAGGTTAAGCATGATGTCAACGACATCTTCCTTGACGCCCGGAATGTCGGTGAACTCGTGGGTAACACCCTCGATCTTGAACGATGTGACGGCGGCTCCCGAGATACTAGACAGCAGCACGCGGCGCAGCGAGTTACCCAGCGTCATGCCGTAGCCGCTGTGCAGCGGCTCGACCACGAAAGTGGCGCTGGTGGCGCTGTGGTCGTCGACCTTGACGAGGCCGGGTGTGTGAATGGTATTTGACATTGCTGCGTTCTCCTTAACTTAGCGTGAGTAATACTCGACGATTAACTGTTCTTTGATGTCGGGCTCGGCATCGTCCCGTGAGGGTACCCCGCTTACCGATAGATGGATTTTCTTGCGATCGACTTTCAGCCAGCCTGGCGTTTCGCTCGGAGCCGGGCTGACGTCGTCCAGTTTCTTGAAATAGTCGGTCTGCAAGCTATGGGGGCGGGCCACCAGCGTATCGCCGGGGCGCAAGCGGATTGACGGGACGTCGACTCTCGTGTCATTCAGCAGGAAGTGGCCGTGTGTCACCAGCTGGCGGGCAGCCCGGCGGCTGGGAGCGAAGCCGGCCCGATAAATCGCGTTGTCGGCCCGCAGTTCGAGGAACTGCAACAGCACCTGGCCGGCTTGGCCTTGTTGGCGGCTGGCTTCTTTCATTAAATTGCTGAACTGGCGTTCCAACAGACCGTACAAACGCTTGACCTTCTGCTTTTCACGAAGCTGCAAGGAATACTGGCTGGCCTTGCCGCCGCGCGGGCCGCGGGCGTTGGGACCCTGGCCGGGCATACTGGTGCGCTTGACGAGAGCTTTGTGGGCCTTGGGATGCAGGGCGTAGCCCTCCCGGCGGCTCATTTTGACAATCGGTTGGCGGTCGCGAGCCATGCTTAGATCCTCCGCGCTTTCTTAGGCCGGACGCCGCCATGCGGGGCTCCGGTTACATCGGAAATACTTTCCACGGCAATGCCCATAGTCGCCATCACACGGACGGCGGCATCGCGGCCGAGGCCGATACCTTTGATGAATACGTCAGCTTTGGTCAAGCCGTACTGCTGCTTGACGGCTTGAGCAGCACGCTCGGCGGCCACTTGGGCGGCGTACGCGGTGCCTTTCTTCGAGCCACGGAAGCCGCAAGTGCCGGCGCTGGACGTGGTAAGCACATTACCGGCGTTGTCGGTAAACGTCACGATGGTGTTGTTAAAAGTAGCCAGGACATGGACCTGGCCGCTCGGTACATTACGTTTGGCTTTCTTGCGCTTCGGGGCAACCTTGGGCGCTTCGGCTTCGGCCACAGCCGTCGCTTCCGCTGCGGGAGCTTCGGCGGTAGTTGTGTCAGTCTGCTTGATATCTTCTTCTGCCATAAATTGCCTTACGTCTTCGACGCCGTCTTCTTAGCCGTGCCGCCGACCGTTACTTTCTTGCCCCGGCGGGTGCGGGCGTTCGTCTTGGTGCGCTGGCCGCGGCTCGGTAAATTGGCGGTGTGGCGCAGGCCGCGGTAGGATTTGATGTCTTTCAGCCGCTTGATGTTGCCGCTGACGATGCGTTGCAGTTCACCTTCGACGACGTAATCGGCAGTGATAAGGTCCTGGATGCGAGCTACTTCGGCGTCGGTCAGGTTTTTAACACGTGTGGTCGGCTCGACATTCGCTCGCTTAACGAGGTCACTGGCCGTCTTGGGGCCGATGCCGTAGACATAAGTTAATGCTACCCAAATTTGCTTCTCCGCCGGAATTGTTACACCCGAAATTCGCGCCATTAACTAACCTTGCCTCTGCTTATGCTTGGGTTTGAACTTGTTGATAACATAAACCCGTCCTTTGCGGCGGACGATTTTATCATCGGGACTAATCTTTTTGACACTGGCACGCA
>CAZXCS010000040.1:0-5455 GCA_964639195.1 uncultured Candidatus Saccharibacteria bacterium
GTGTAGAATTTGCAACAGGTTGACAGAGGTAGTTGCTTCGTGATAATCTGTTATGGTATCTCAAAAAGACTGGTACTTGGTTTGTGTCAGTAGGTCTACCCAAACAGAGGTAGAAACCACTCGCAGCCAAGCATTTTTATTTATCCTTTTGAGACGGCAACTAATCAAGGGACCAAATGCAAGCACTCATAACCCGAAAAGTCGGCATGACCAGCACCATCGATAGCGACGGTGTGGTGCAAGCTGTGACCTTGCTGTCGTTTGATGAGCACACAGTACTGGCGCATAAGACCAAGGACAAAGACGGCTACACTGCAGTTCAACTCGGCACCGGCGTTGCCAAGAAGCTCGGCAAGAGCATGGCCGGCCACGTCAAGCAAGCCAAGGTAATGCCGAAGATTATCCGTGAATTCCGCATTACCGAAATCCCAGAAGAACTGAACGTCGGCAGCAAACTCAGCGCCGACGTTTTTAGTGTGGGGGACGATATCCAGGCAACCGGCACGACCAAGGGCAAGGGCTGGGCCGGTACCATCCGCCGACACAATTTCCATCGCGGCCGCAAAACCCACGGTGGCCGCAGCTACCGCCGCCCTGGTTCTATCGGCTCGATGTACCCGCAGCACATTTTCAAAGGCACACGCATGGCCGGGCAGCTGGGCCACGACCAGGTCACCATCAAAGGCCTGAAAGTCGCTCTTATCGATCCTGAGCTTAAGGTTATCGGCGTCACCGGCTCGGTGCCTGGTCCGCGCAAAAGTATCATCGTGCTGAAGGGGACTAAGTAATGCCAGTCGCCACTTACACCAAAGCCGGAACCAAAGCCGCCACGCCTGCCAAGCTCGACAAGGCAGTTTTCGGCGTGGAGACCAAGAACCATGAACTGCTGAAGGCTGCCTACACGGCCTACCTGGCCAACGGCCGGGACAACCTGGCAGTCACCAAAACCCGTGGTGAAGTCCGCGGCGGCGGCAAGAAGCCATGGAAACAAAAAGGAACCGGCCGGGCCCGCTTCGGCAGTTCGCGCGTGCCGATCTGGCGCGGCGGTGGTATCACCTTCGGTCCGACCGGTCAGGAAAACTACAGCCGATCCCTCAACGTCAAGGCCAAACGCCAAGCCGTTCGCCAGGCACTGACGCTGGCGTCAGCCGCCGAAAAAATTGTCGTAATCGAAGACCTCGAATCCAAAGCCGGTAAGACCGCCGAGCTGGTCACCTTACTCAATAAGATCAACGCTCAGCGGAACGTGCTTCTTGTCGTTGCAAACAAGACGCCGGAACTGGTTCGAGCCGCTGGGAATCTGCCGGGAGTGCTCGTCGTCAGTGCTCGTTATCTCAATGTGTATGACGTGATGAATGCCGATTGTATCGTATTCGCCAAGCCGGCGCTCGAAGTCACTACCGACTGGCTCGCCGTGAGCCAACCAAAAGCCGTTTCGCCGGTCAAGGAGGCTAAGTAATGAGTAAGACAATTACTTTGCGTCCCCGCCTGAGTGAAAAGACCTACGAGCTGAGTGAGCGCCGGGTATACGTCGTTGATGTACCCCGGGATGTGAATAAGCACGGTGTTGCCCGGGCTATCGAAGCCCAGTTCGACGTTAAAGTCACGAATGTCAACATTTCGAATGTGACCGGCAAGACCAAGCGCACTATGAGCCTCAGTGGCAAACGCTACCTGAACAGCTCCGGCCAACGCTCTACCCTCAAGAAAGCCTACGTGACCCTGGCAACCGGCAACAGTCTGCCATTCTTTGCCGCCATAGAAGAGGAAGAGGCCCAGGAAGCTAAGACTCAGGAGAAGTTTGACAAGGCCGCTGCCAAGCAGACTGCTAAAGAAGCCAAGCCGGCACCGAAAGCCAAGGCAGAACCCAAAGCTAAAACCACCAAGACGCCGGCGGCTAAGCCTCAAAAAGCCGTTGAAGCTGAAGCTGCTCAGCCCGAGGAAGCACCGAAGCCGCGCCGCGGTTTCCGTCCCAGTTTTCATTTCCGCCGCCGGGGGAGTAAGTAATGGCCATTAAGCAATACAACCCGGTGACTCCCGGCCAACGCGGCATGACCACTCAGGATTTTGACGGCATCACCACCAAGAAACCGCTGAAATCATTAACGGTCAGCAAGCGCCGCGGCAACGGCCGCAACAACCAGGGCCGCATCACCACCCGACATAAGGGCGGCGGTGCCCGCAAATTCTACCGCCTGGTCAACTTCAAGCTGGCTGAGGGCACGACCGTGACCATCGAACACATCGAATACGATCCTAACCGCAGCGCCCGGATTGCCCGCGTCAAGGAAGCCAATGGCACTTACCACTACATACTGGCTGCTCAGGGCATGAAGGTTGGGCAGAAAGTCACCGCCAGTGAAGAAGCCAGTATCGAAACCGGCAACCGCTTGCCACTGAAGAATATTCCGGTTGGTAGCACCATCCACGCCATCGAACTGAAAGTCGGCGGCGGCGCCCAGATGGTCCGCAGTGCCGGCAACAGCGCCCAGCTGATGGGCCGCGACGCCGGCTACGCACAGGTACGCCTGCCCAGCGGCGAAGTGCGGTTGATCAATGAGAACTGCCGCGCCAGCCTCGGCGTCATCGGCAACGAGCAGCACCAGAACATCAAGCTCGGCAAAGCCGGCCGAAACCGGCACAAGGGCATCCGCCCGTCTGTCCGCGGTGTCGTCATGAACGCTGCCGACCACCCGCACGGCGGTGGTGACGGCGGCCGCCACGGTATCGGCGGCGGCAAGAACCATGGTTCCGCACCGAAGACTCCCTGGGGCCAGAAGACCTTGGGTTACAAGACTCGCCGTCGCAAGAACACCAGCCAATTCATCGTAAGAAGCCGCCATGCGGCGAAGAGGAAATAAGTATGAGTCGTTCACTTAAAAAAGGACCATTTATAGACTTCAAACTCGCCAAGAAAGTGGCGGCACTTGGTGATGAAGACCGCACCATCATTAAGACATGGGCCCGTGCCAGCGTCATCGCGCCGGAATTCGTCGGCAAGACTCTGGCCGTGCACAACGGCAAAGTCCATGTACCGGTGTTCATTACCGAAAATATGGTCGGCCACAAGCTAGGTGAGTTCGCGCCGACCCGCAAATTCCGTGGCCACGGAGGGAAATTGAAATGAGCGTAAAAGCTGTTGCCAAAGGTGTCCGCATGAGCCCGCGCAAAGTCGGCGTGGTGGCTGCCCTGGTGCGTGGTCGCAGTGTCGAGGAGGCATTGACTATTTTGACGCATGTCCCGCGCCGCTCAGCCCTGCCGGTGCGTAAAGTCATCGAGAGCGCCAAGGCCAACGCCGACCACAACCACGGCTACAAACCGGCTACCTTGCAAATCACTGAGATTTCCGTGACCCCCGGCCCGCGCATCAAGCGTTTCCGCCCGGCCGCCCACGGCCGTGCCTTGCCGTTTGAACGCAAATCCAGCCACATCCGCGTCATCGTCGATGGGGAAAAGCGTCAAGCGCCAGCGCCAAAGACTGACAAGAAGCCGGCTGCCAAAGCCGACGCAGCTAAACCGACCGAGGAGAAGAAGTAATGGGCCAAAAAGTTAATCCGATTTCAATGCGCCTCCAGGTCAATAAGAACTGGACAAGTAAATGGTTTGCCGACAAGCGCGACTACGCCAAATTCCTGAAAGATGATTTGGAAGTCCGCCGTTTGATCAGCAACAAGCTGGGCAGCCGGGCGGCCATCAACAAAGTCGAAATTACCCGTACGCCCAATCTTGTCACAGTGACGATTGCTACTGCCAAAGCCGGCGTGGTCATCGGCCGCGGCGGCACCGGTGCCGCAGAGCTCAAGGACGCCATCGAGAAAATCTATGGCATCCCGGTACGCGTTAACATCGAAGAGGTTAAGAAGCCCGACCTGTATGCCAAGCTGGTCGCCGAGAATATCGCGCATCAGCTGGAGCGTCGCATGAGTTTCCGCCGGGCCGTCAAATCAACGGCTGCCGCCACCATGCGTGCCGGTGCCCAAGGCGTCAGGATCGAAGTCTCCGGGCGTTTAAACGGTGCTGAAATGTCCCGCCGCGAGAAAGAAGTCGCCGGCTCAGTGCCGCTGCACACGCTCCGCGCCGATGTTGATTATGCTCAGGTAAATGCCAAGACCGTAGCCGGGATTATCGGCGTCAAAGTCTGGATTTATAAGGGAGAGGTGCAAGCGTAATGTTACTGCCAAAGCGTCAAAAGCACCGTAAGGTGCGGAAAGGCCGCGTCCGTGGCGTCGCCACTACCGGGCACTACATTGCCTTCGGCGAATACGCTTTGCAGGCTCAGGGCCAGGAGCGCATCACCTCGCGGCAGATAGAGGCTGCCCGACAGGCCATGACGCGCTACATCAAGCGCGGCGGCAAGATCTGGATCCGCATTTTCCCGCACACCCCAGTGACTCGCAAGCCTCAGGACGTCAAGATGGGCAGCGGCAAAGGCAGCCCGGAATTTTATGTCGCCAAAGTGCGGCCCGGCACGATCCTGTTTGAAATGCAGGGTGTAAGCGAAGAAATTGCCCGCGAAGCCATGCGCCTGGCTGCTAACAAACTGCCGGTCAAAACGAGGTTCTTGACCCGGGAGGAGTCGTAGATTATGAAGGTCGTGGATATCCGCAAACTGTCGACTGCCGAGCTGACCAGCGAGAGCACTAAGCTGCGCGAAGAAATCGCCGAGCTGAAGCGCCGTTTGCACCTCGGTGAAATCCAGAACGTGCGCGTTATCCGCGGCAAGCGTAAAGACCTGGCTCGCGTCCTAACCGTACTCAGCGAAGCCCTAATTAAGGAGGCCACATAATGGCGCGAACAATTGTAGGCATTGTGACCTCGAACAAAACTGACAAGACCATCGTCGTAACGGTCCACGAGCGCAAAACTCACCCGTTGTACCGCAAGCAGTACACCGTCAGCAAGAAATTCATGGCGCATGACGAGAAGAACGAAGCCCAACCGGGCGACAAAGTCGCCATCGTCGAAACACGGCCGATTAGCCGCCGCAAGCGCTTCTCTTTAAGCGAAATCCTGGAGAAGCCGCTGCTGCGCGCCGACACCCTGGCCGCTGCCACATCTGAAGATACCGGCAAGAAGCCGGCCAAGCCCAAAGCTGACGACGCTGAAGAGGCCAAAGACAAGGAGAAGCCGGCATGATCCAGCAGGAATCACGCTTAATCGTCTGTGACAACAGCGGTGCCAAGGAAATCCTGTGCATCCGTGTGCTTGGCGGTACCCGTCGGCGCTATGCCAGCGTCGGTGACGTCATTGTAGCGACCGTCAAGCAGGCGGCCCCGAACGGCCAGGTCAAGAAGAAGTCGGTGGTCCGGGCGGTTGTCGTGCGTACCCGCAACCAGATCCGCCGTCGCGACGGCTCAACCATTAAATTCGACGACAACGCCGCCGTGATCATCGGCGAAGATAAGCAGCCACGGGCCACCCGCATTTTCGGCCCGGTGCCGCGTGAACTGCGCGA
>CAZXCS010000041.1:0-5293 GCA_964639195.1 uncultured Candidatus Saccharibacteria bacterium
CTAGTTCTGGGGCGGGTGGGCGCGGCCTTCCAGGAACTCGCGGATTTTTAGGGCCGCCGTGGCGCCTTCGCCGGCCGCCGAAGCGATCTGCATGGTGGCGCCGCTGCGGATGTCGCCGGCCGCGAAAACCCCGGGCATATTGGTCAGCAGATTATTGTCGGTCTTAATAAAGCCGATAGGGTCGAGGTCGAGCGTACCCTTGACGAATTGGGAGTTGGGCATCAAGCCGACGAACACGAAAACGCCGTCGGTCGGGAAGTCGACTTTTTTACCGTCTTTGGTGCCAACAACCTTGGTCACGCTGTTATTTTCACCGACAATTTCATCGGTGGTGGTACCGAGGTGTATCGTTACCTTACCGTTCTTCACATACTCGTCTAGTTCGTGCTGCAGCACGTCGCTGGCTTTGATGGTGGAGCGCACCAGCAGGTCGATGTGGGTCGCGAACCGGGTTAGGAAGATTGTCTCCTGAACGGCCGAGTTGCCGCCGCCTACCACCACCAACCGCTTATCGCGGTAAAAGGCGCCGTCGCAGGTAGCACAGTAGTGCACACCGCGGGCATAGTATTCCGCTTCGCCCGGGCAGCCGACTTTTTTATAATCCGAGCCGGTGGCGATCAGCACCGCCCTGGCCTGCATGTCGCCGCTGGTGGTTTCCAGCCGCTTGTATTCGCCCTCATCGTGTATGGAGGTAACCTCGCCCAGCTCGATCTTGGCGCCGAAGCGCTCGGCCTGGGCGCGCAGATCGTCGGCCAGCTTCAGTCCGGCGACACCCTCCGGAAAGCCCGGATAGTTGTCGATCATATCGGTGACAGCCGCCAAGCCGCCGACCACCGCCCGCTCGAACAGCAGTGTCTCGATGTCTTCGCGTGTGGTGTAGATGGCGGCGGTCAGAGCCGCTGGCCCTGCGCCAATCATAATCACATCGTGCTTGGGGATATTAGTAACATCACTCATAGGTTTCTATCTTCTCAATTGTACGGCTTATTTTCAATAATACTGTCATGCCGAACTTGGTTCGGTACCCATACGAACAGTTAGTCTACGTCTTACAAACCGCATGGGTCCTGAAACAAGTTCAGGATGACACGTTGAGTGTTTTAGGCGACGGCCGGAGCCAGGCGGGCGAGGTTGTAGCCGACAATCACGTCCCGTGAATCATCTGCCTTGGTGACGACAGTTACCGGCACGGTCATGGCGCCGGACAGGGCCAACGCTTCGGCCTGGCGCCCTGGCTCTTCGTCGAGGTTCACTACTTCGTACTGGTGGCCTTTGATGTCGAGGTACTTTTTAACCATGCCGCAGTAGGCACAGGTGTTGGTAGTGAAGATAGTGATGTTTTTGACCATTTCTTTGGTCTCCCTCTTTTAGATTTTTATAGGTTCGAACTGTTTCGGCCAGGGCACGAGGCACCGGTTTTGGTGACCATCTCAGACCGCGTCTCTCAGGTGCGGTACAGTCGTTTCCGGCTCGTTTTGTTTGTTTGATGTGCTCTAGTTCAGAACAATTCTGACTGTAAGACAGATTATATATAGCGCTTGAGGCAAAATCAAGACGCTATATGTTGTGCTTTTTCACCCATTTTTACGGTTTTTGTTTAGCTGCCGATCTTATGCAGGGTGACGTCGAAAACCAAATCAGCATTTGGCGGAATGGGCGAACCAGGCTGCGTGTTTGCGCCATAAGCGAGCGAAGCAGGTATAAGTAATCGCCGCGTGCCGCCCACTTTCATCCCGGGGATGCCCTGCGTCCAGCCAGGAATGAAGCTGCTCAGCGGTTTAATGATTGGTTGGCCGCTATCCAGCGAACTTTCGAAAATCGCACCAGTTGCTGCCAACGCACCGGTATAGTCAATAGTGATGTTGTCGCTGGCTTGAACCTCCGGTCCGGTGCCGACGACCGTGTCGATGGTTTCTAGTTTACTGATGGTGCAGCCGGCGTCAAAGTTGGCAAGCTGCGTGCCTTTTAGCTTTTGGCCTTTACTCACAGTGTTCTCCTTGTTGTTAGCCGGATTGGTCGAACAGGAAGCGGCCGGTTTCTGATTGTGACTTTGGACTGCCGTGAAAATGACGGCGATCGTCAGAGCCGATGAAGTAATCAAGAAAAGTGCCGCGCCGAACGCCGCGAAGGCGCGTTCCCGTTTTCGTGCCATATTTCCTCCGTTATTCGATCTAGTATAGCGTACTCAACCTTTGATCGTAAGATTGATCGGCTCCGGCGGCCAGCCCGACTTCAGGCAGTTCCCTATCGCCGTTTTCAGTTCCGCTGGCAATAAATTAACCGTTGGCAGTTCTTCGACCGGCAGCCATAGAGGTTGGTAGGTGTTTTGCCCCTGATCGGTCTGCTCGGCTTCTTCGGTATCGGCCGCCAGCGCCGGCTGGCCAGTGACAAACTTGCATAAGTAGACATATTGGGTGCCGAAGTTAGGATCTTCGAGCGTAATGACCGGTTTGAGGTCGGCAATGACGACACTGCTCTCTTCCAGCACTTCACGGTGCAGCGCCTGCTCCGGTGTTTCGCCGTCGTCGATGCCGCCTCCGACCAGCGAGTAGAACTTCTGGCCGAACTTGTCACGCTTCATTAGCAGCAGCTTACCGTCTTTTACAACTATAGCCCGAACCAATTTCCTCATAGTCACCTACTTTGACTGATAGCTATTCCCAGGATTTGTGATGAAGAGATCGTGCGGATGGCTTTCGGTCAA
This sequence comes from uncultured Candidatus Saccharibacteria bacterium, assembly GCA_964639195.1. Classification (GTDB taxonomy): domain Bacteria; phylum Patescibacteriota; class Saccharimonadia; order Saccharimonadales; family UBA4665; genus DASZPJ01. The sequence goes on from CAZXCS010000041.1 coordinate 2,705, forward strand.
ACTGGCGTTGGTGATACGCCGCAGCACGGCGGTTTCCCAGAGCTCGGCGATGGTTTTGGCACCGACGTAGTACAAGCCGGACTTGACGCCCTCGAGCATCGTGGCCGCCACCAGGTCGAGCTGGCCGGCCGACGGCACCAGGCCTTCGACGCCTTCGGCTACCAGCAGGCTCTTGTTGTCGTAGCTCTTGCCGTGGAATTCATCCTCGGAGCTGATCTGCTTGCCCCGCTCCATAGCCCCCAGCGAGCCCATGCCGCGGTAGGTCTTGAACCGGTAGCTCTCGTCGCCGTTGATGATGCTGCGGAAACGGGCCGGGACCTGGTCGCGGGTGAAAGTAACGACTTCACCCGGTGATTCTTCGGTGGCGGCAAACAAACGGCCCATCATGACGCTTGAGGCGCCGGCCGCCAGCGCTTTGGTGATATCGCCGGAATAATTGATACCACCGTCGGCGATGACCGGCACGCCGGCCTTTTTGGCTGCCAGCGCGGTTTCCAGAATCGCCGTCAGCTGCGGCACGCCCATGCCGGACACAATCCGGGTGGTGCAGATCGCACCAGGCCCCATGCCGACCCGAAGGCCGTCGGCGCCGGCGTCGATGAGCGCCTGGGCACCTTCGGTGCTGGCCACGCTGCCGGCGATAACGTCAACCTTATAGGTCTTCTTGATAAATGTCAGCGCATCGATGACGTATTTGGAGTGCCCGTGCGCCGAGTCTACGACGATGACGTCAACACCGGCCTCGACCAGGGCTTTGACCCGGTCCTCATAGCCCGGGCTGGAACCGACGGCGGCCCCCACCATTTGGCCGGCCTGTTTGACGGCTTTGACTTGTTCGGCCTGGTCTTGGACTGTCAGGTTGCGGTGTATGATGCCGATGCCGCCGAATTTGCCCAGGGCGATGGCCAGGCGGCTCTCGGTCACGGTATCCATCGGCGCCGACACCAGCGGTGCTTTCAGTTTAATGTTTTTGGTCAGCTGCGTCGTGAGGTCTATCTCGGAACGCAAAAACCCGGCATAACCGGGCTTCAGAAGGACATCATCGAATGTGAGGGTTGGAATATCACTGATTTCCATACACTATTCTACCCTGACCGTAACCACTTTGTCAACGGGGGTGAGCCGCTTACAGTCTTTCGGCGTCAAGCTGCTTCTTAGCGGCCGCGGCGATCGCATCCAGCAGTTTATTGACTTCGGTATCGGTGAGCGTGCGCTCATTGGAGGCGATTTTGATTCGGAAGCTGACGTGTTTGGCACCATTGTCGCTGGTATAGATATCAAGGTAGTCGAAGTTGGCAGCGTAACCGCTACCACGCAGCAGCGTAATTTGATCGCGCACTAAGTCATGAATCGTACCGGCCGTGACGTCGGACGGCAGTTTGAGGCTGATGTCTTGGGTGACTTTCGGGAACCGCGGCAACGGCTCATAACTGGTCGTGCTCAAACTCTGCCACAGCTTACGCAGGCTGTCGGTGTCGATTTCAAAACCGGCCGTGTACTTTGGCAGTTTCAATGCACGCAGCAGGCCCGGCTTGAACTCGCCGATAATCCCCAATGGTTCGCCGCCGGAGACGCTGACGACGGCCGAGCGGCTGGGATCATAAGGCTTGACTAGCTCAAAGTCAGTGTCGGCGGCTTCGGGCGTTTTAAACTCCAGGATATCCTTGTCCCCGACGAGCTCCTCGAGATATTTCCGGGCCTGATAGTAGGCCGCGCCGGCCGGTTTCAGTTTGTCGGCGGCGGTGACCACCAGAGCGGTGATCTCAAATTCTTTGGGTACGCCTTCGCCGTCATCGGCATCGTCGAGATTGTGGCTCTTGCCGATTTCAAACAGGGCGAAGCGGTCGTAACCAGCCTTGATGTTGGGGTGGACTTTTTCCAGCAGACTGGGCATGAGGCTCAGGCGGAAATACTGCAGGCCGGGGCTGAGGGCGTTGGCGACCTGGAAAGCCTTGTCCGGAGACTGTCCGGCTTTTTGCAGCAGGTCGGCCGGCACGAAGCTGTAGGTCAGCACTTCGCTGGCGCCGGAGCGGCTCAAGCGCTCACGGACCCGGTCCTTGGCCTCGAGTAGTTGGTTTTTGGCAACCGGTGTCAGGTCACGGTGCGGCAATTCCAAGGGCACTTGGTCATAGCCGGAGAGGCGGCCGATCTCCTCGACGACATCCTCCCGCAACTCGATGTCGGTCCGCCAAAACGGCGCGCTGACCGTTAGCTGGTTGCCGCTAAGGGCAACCGAGAATTCGACGTTTTCCAGCAAAGCTTTCATGTCGTCGGCCGATAACTCCAGCCCGAGCCGCTGGTTGACGAAGTCGCTCGTGACTTTGACCGGCTGGAACAGGCTGTCGCGCGCCAGGTCATCCTCCTCCAGACTGGTGAGATCTATGAGTGCTCCCGGCAGGCAACCGGTATCCTTGACCAGCTGGTCGGCCGCCCAGGCGGCGATGCGGTCGTTCTGCAGCGGCGACTGGCCTTTGTTGAAACGGCTGACAGCTTCGGTGAACAGGCCGTGGGCCATGCTGCTGCGGCGGACAGAGTACATGTCGAAGCTGGCGCATTCCAGGATGATTTTGGTCGTCTTGGCGTCGACCT
>CAZXCS010000042.1:0-5261 GCA_964639195.1 uncultured Candidatus Saccharibacteria bacterium
CGGCTGCCTGGGACGACGCTGTCGAACTCGGCGAGTTATATGGAGTGCGCAACTCCCAGGCCAGTGTGTTGGCACCGACCGGCACCATCGGCCTGATGATGGATTGCGACACGACCGGTATTGAGCCCGACCTCGGCCTGGTCAAGGTTAAGAAGCTGGTCGGCGGCGGCACCATGAGCATCGTCAACCAGACGGTGCCGCGGGCGCTGACTATCCTCGGCTACAGCCAAGCCCAGATTGACGACATCATCGCCTACATCGACGAGGAAAAGACCATCCTCGGTGCGCCGCACCTTCAGAAAGACCACGAAGCCGTTTTCGCTTGCTCGATGGGCGACAACTCCATCCATTACCTGGGCCACGTCAAGATGATGGCTGCTGTCCAGCCCTTCCTGTCCGGCGCGATTTCCAAAACCGTCAATATGCCCGAAGAAGCCACCGTCGAAGACATCGAACAGATCCACATCGACAGCTGGAAAATGGGCCTCAAAGCCGTGGCGATTTACCGCGACAACTGCAAGGTGGCCCAGCCGCTGAGCATGGCCAAAAAAGACAGTGACAAGCCAGCTGAGCCGGTTACGGCCAGTGTCGAAGCCGTCACTGACAAGATCCTGGTCCGCGGCGCCGTCCGGCGCACCTTGCCCAAGCAGCGCAATGCCAAGACCATCCGCTTCAAGGTGGCCGACAGCAAGGGCTACGTGACCGTCGGTGAGTTTGAAGACGGCACCCCCGGCGAAGTCTTCATCAAGATCGCCAAACAGGGTTCGACACTGTCCGGCATCATGGAATCACTGGCGATTTCCGTCAGCTACGGCCTGCAATACGGTGTACCGCTGAAGAGCTACGTCCACGCCCTGACCAACCTCAGCTTTGCGCCGGCCGGCATCACCGACGACAAAGACATCCGCACGGCTTCCAGCCTGGTGGACTACGTGTTCCGCCGTCTGGCCCTGACCTATCTGAACTTTGACGATCTGCTGGAACTCGGCATGGCTTCGATTGACGACATGCCGCTGCAGGCTCAAACCAGTCTGCTGCAAGACAGCGAACCGATCGTTCCGGCCGAGCCGGCGCTGGCAGCGCCAGTTGCCGCCTGGGTCGAACCGTCACCGGCAGTCAGTGAGGCTCCGGCAATAACGACCGAAGAAGCTAAGGCTTTGGTGGGCGATTCGACCGCACCGCTGTGCTACAACTGCGGCAACCAGACCCAACGGGCCGGCAGCTGCTACGTCTGCTCATCCTGCGGCTCCACTACCGGCTGCTCGTAGGTAAAAGACGTTCTAGCACCTGTAACGTAGAGCCTGTGCTACACTGAAACCACATGAGAGTGCTCATCCTTTACCGGCCGCAATCGGAGCATGGACGCCTCGTTGAAGAGTTTGTGCACGATTTCCAGGCACGCAGCGGCTTCAAGCATCTGGAGGTGCTGAATATCGACACCCGCGAAGGCGGCGCCATTGCCAGCCTGTACGATGTCATGGAGTACCCGGCGGTTCTGGTCGTCCAAGCCGATGGCATGCTCCAGAAGAGCTGGGTCGGCGGCAACTTGCCGCTGATGGACGAAGTTGCCGCCTACGCGACCGCCTAAGCGCCAGGGCAGGGCGGTATGCTATAGTAGAAGCACAATTTGCGATCCGTTTGAGCGGCTATCAACCGCGAGGAGTGGGGAGAACAGCCAACAGTGCTCAGTAGAGCCCACCGGGTAAGCCCGACACAGCTGCAAGCAAGTGCTTTTGAGACCACCTCAAAGGAAACCGGATGGTACCTCCTGACCGCCAGGATCCGGTAACCCAAACGAGGTGTTTTTATATGCTTAAAAGGATCAAAGAGGAACCAATGAAGTTTAAACCAGGCAGCCGCCGACCGACCATCGACTACGAGAAAGACCTGGTGCGCTATTGGCAGCAGCACCGGACGTTTGAAAAATCGGTCGCCCAACGGCCGGCCGCCGACGCCTATGTCTTTTACGACGGTCCGCCGTTCATCACCGGTGTGCCGCACCACGGAACGCTGCTCAGCTCGATCATTAAGGACGCCGTGCCGCGCTACTGGACCATGAAAGGCAAGCGGGTTGAGCGGCTATGGGGCTGGGACTGTCACGGCTTGCCCGCAGAGGTCTACACCGAAAAGAAACTGGGGATTATCGCCAAGCGTGATATCGGCAGCAAACTGTCACTTGAAGAGTACATCCGAGCTTGCCGCGAGAATATGGTCCAGACCGGCAATGACTGGGAAAACACCATCAATCGTATCGGCCGCTGGGTCGATTTCAAAGGTGCCTACAAAACCATGGACAAAGATTATATGGAGTCAGTCTGGTGGGCGTTCAAGCAGCTCTATGAGGCCGGCAAGATCTACGAAGGTGAAAAGGTTCTGTTGTACTGTACCCGCGATGCGACGCCGATCAGCAAGGCCGAGGTGGCCATGGATAATTCTTATCAGGAAGTGACCGACCCGTCAGTGTATGTAAAGTTGAAACTTGTCGGCCGGAACGCTTCCTTACTGGCCTGGACGACAACGCCTTGGACACTGCCGGCTAACACGGCTGCGGCTGTAAATCCTGATGTGGAATACGCTGAAGTTAAAGTCGGCAATGAGGTATTGATCGTCGCCAAGGTGCTCCTTACCAAGGTGTTAGTAGATGAAAAACACAACGTTGTAGAGCACACGATTCTTAAAATATATAAGGGCAAGGAGCTGATCGGTAAACGTTACGAGCCGCTGTTTGCGGACCGCGGCGGCAAAGCCCATCAAGTCTGGGCGGCAGATTACGTTACTCTCGAAGAAGGCACCGGGATCGTCCACTTAGCCCCCGCCTACGGTGAAGAGGACTACGCGTTGGCCAAAGCCAATGGCTTCCCGATCGTTACCAATATTGATGATGATGGCTTATATACCGAAGGCGAGTGGCAAGGACAATACGTTTGGGATGTCAACAAGGCGATCGCTAAAGAACTGCATGCCAAGGGCGCCATCTGGAAGATCGAGTATATCACACACAGCTACCCTCACTGCTGGCGCTGCGGGACAAAACTGATGTACCGCGCTCACCCCAGTTGGTTCATGGATATTGATAGCCAGCGGCAACAAATGCTGGAGCAGAATGCCGACATTAACTGGTTCCCATCCCACATCAAGCAGGGCCGCTTTGCCAAGACGGTGCAGAGTGCGCCGGATTGGAATCTGAGCCGCGATCGCTACTGGGCGACGGCTCTCCCGGTTTGGAAAGGTACGGATTCTAAGGGCAAGGAGCACGTCCGGGTAGTCGGCAGCTATGCCGAGCTTAAGGATCTATCGGGGGTAGAGCTGGAAGACTACCACCGGCCCTGGATCGATGAGGTGACATTTGCGATCGATGGCGTGGAGTACCACCGGATTGATAAAGTCATGGACTCCTGGTTCGAAGCCGGCAGTATGCCGTATGCCCAGTTCCATTATCCGTTTGAAAATGTCGAGAAGTTCGAACAGAACTTCCCGGGTGACTTCATCGCCGAGTACGTTAGCCAGGTGAGGGCCTGGTTTTACTATCTGCATGCTCTGTCAGTTGGCCTATGGGGTAAGAACACGTTTAAGAACGTCATCGTCACCGGTACACTGGCTGGCAATGATGGCCGTAAGATGAGCAAAAGCTATGGTAACTACACCGACCCTAACATATTGATGGACGAATACAGTGCCGATGCCCTGCGTTTCCTTTTCCTCAGCTCACCGCTGTTAAATAGCGAGGATTACGCCCTCAAAGATAAGGACGTCAGCGATGTCCACCGTAAGCTGGCGATGATCTGGAACATGTATGACTTCTTCACGCTGTATGCTTCTGTCGATGGCTGGGAGTGGGACGGCTCGCTGGCCGATCCCAGCCCGGATTTGACCAACCCGCTGGACCAGTGGATTGTCAGCCGGCTCCACCAGCTGATGCAAGAAGTCGACGGACATATGCTGCGCTACGACCTGCCCAACGCCCTCAAGCCGGTGCTGCCGTTCCTCGATGACGCCAGCAACTGGTACGTCCGCCGCAGCCGCAAACGCTTCTGGAAGTCTGAGAATGACGCCGACAAGGCACTGGCCTACCGCACGCTGCACTATGTGCTGGTCCAGCTCAGCCTGGTGCTGGCACCGTTCACACCGTTCCTGGCCGAAGAACTATACCGCCAACTGACCGGCGGTGAGTCGGTCCACCTGCTCGATTGGCCGGCAGCCGGGCATGTTAATGAGCGGGTGTTACAAGAGATGGATCATACTCGTGAAGCTATCACTATGGGGCTGGCCCAGCGGGCCGAGGCCGGCATCAAAGTCCGCCAACCCCTGGGCTCGGTCAGTGTCTGGAACGCCTTTGACCCCGGCCAGCCTTCGGAAAGCTACCAGCCATACCTGGACATCATAGCCGATGAACTAAACGTTAAACAGGTCAATCTCGACCTGCCGGGCGAACACGGTCAGGCCGACAACGAACCGGCCGTCGGTGTTGCGTTGAACACCAAGCTGACCTCTGAACTCAAGCGTGAGGGCTTGATGCGCGAACTGGTCCGGAACGTCCAGCAGGCCCGCAAACAGGCCGGACTGAAAGTCGATGACCGCATCCATTTGGTGCTTCACGCTGATGATAAGCCCATTACTGACCTGTTGCACCACGAGACTGAGCTGACCGATGTCATCAAGCAGGAAACGCTTGCCGTGTCGCTCAACGAAGCCACGGACAGCGACTTCACTACTACCGTGAAGGTCGGGAAGAAGGCCACACTGACAGTCGGGCTCAGCGTAGCCAGCTAGCCCTGTCTTTACAGGGGCGGCTATTTTTGGTATGATCGGTGGATATGAAACGGGCAGTCATTCAAACCGGCGGTAAGCAGTACCTGGTCAGCGAAGGCCAGACTATCAATGTCGAACTCCTAAACACCAAGGCCAAAACGGCTGATTTCGAAGCCTTGCTGGTGATCGACGGTGAAACCACCACTGTCGGAAGCCCAACCGTGGCCAAAGCAAAAGTCTCGGCCGAAGTCGTCGAGGCCCAAGTGCAAGCCGATAAGGTCACAGCCATCCGCTATAAGGCCAAGAAGCGCGTTCACAAAGTCCGCGGCCACCGGCAGCAACAGACAGTCTTGAAGATCACTAAAATAGCCTAGTCTTTGGACAAATAGGCGAGCTTGCCACCCCTGTTGGGGAGGGTTTCTAGCCCCAAAAAGTCACCCGACCGCAGAGAATGGCGCGAGGCGCTGTGGATAAGTTTTGTTACCCATTTTTTTAGTTATATTATGTACAAC
>CAZXCS010000043.1:0-5195 GCA_964639195.1 uncultured Candidatus Saccharibacteria bacterium
TGGCGGTTTCGCCGTATCGATCTGCAGCTTGGCTTTTGCATTGCCTTGCTAGGTGGCATTGGGGCAGCGCACACCGGTTTTCATTGTTCAAGGGGCGTATTAATGCTGGCTGCCGGCGGCTGGCTGCTATCATTGCACCGGCGTAACTCGGTAACTGCAGTGAGTCTGTTGTTGCTCGGCTTCAGCTTGGGTGGCAGCCGTGGCGCAACTTATCACCAGTACCTGAATATCAATCAGCAATTAACGGGGCGGAAGATTATCATCACGGCGCTGGCGCGGAACGACGGGGTTTACGGCACTAACAGCCAGCTGAGCTTTAATGCTGTCAGCCCGCAACTGAGGGGCGCGATCCATGTCAGCGGTTTCGGGCTGACCAGTGTGTTCCAGGGCGACGTAGTTCGGGTGAGCGGCAAGCTGAGGCCCGGCAGCGGCCAGTACCAAGCGTACATCAGCTACGCCCAGCTGACGTTTGTGCGCCATCATCCGACGCTGGTGGCTGACATCCGCCGCCGTTTCACGGCCGGCATGCAGACGGCCTTGCCGGAACCGCAGGCCTCGTTCGCTATGGGCTTACTGGTCGGCCAGCGCAGCACCCTGCAGGAGACTATCAAGCAGGATATTTTGATGGTCGGCCTGACTCATATCATCGCCGTGTCCGGCTACAACTTGACCATCATCCTGCGGGCCGGCAGCCGCTTGCTGGGCGGCTATTCCAAGCGTTTGAGTCTGCTGGTTTGCCTGTCGTTGATTGCCGTGTTCCTGTTGATAACTGGTTCGAGCGCTTCGATTGTCAGGGCGGCCGTCGTCAGCGTGCTCAGCCTATGGGCAGGCTACTACGGCCGGGCGTTCCGACCACTGAACTTGATTCTGCTGGCGGCGGCCATCACCGGTTGGATGAACCCATTCTACGTATGGTCGGATGTCGGCTGGTACCTCAGCTTCCTGGCGTTTTATGGCGTGCTAGTGATCGCGCCGCTAGTCGCTGTCCGTTTCCACCATGCCTGGCAGCGGTCGATCCTGGCCGGCGTGGCGCTGGAAAGCGTCTGCGCCGAGCTGATGGCCACACCATTCATTGTTTATACTTTCGGGCAATTGTCACTGATTGGATTACCGGCCAATGTGTTGGTGGTGGCGCTGATCCCGTTGGCGATGCTGCTGAGTCTGATCGCCGGACTAGCCGGCATGCTCGTGCCGGCAGTGGCGGGCTGGTTGGCTTGGCCGGCCCAGTGGTTGCTGACTTACATGCTGGACACGGCGCACATCTTGGCCCAAATTCCCGGCGTCTTCCGGCAGCGGATCGGCTTGCCGGTGTGGCAAATGCTGGCTCTGTATGGATTGCTACTGCTCGCAACGCTCGTCCTGATGCACCGAAAGTTCCGGTTACGTGTTAAAATAACAGATAAGAATCAGCAAGGAGCTTGAGCTTGAGCGGTCACAGCAAATGGTCAACCATTAAACGTCAGAAAGGCGCCAAAGATGCGGCTCGCGGTGCCGTTTTCACCAAACTTGGCAACGCCATCGCAATTGCTGCCCGTAGCGGAGCCGATCCGGAAACCAATTTCGCGCTACGCTTGGCCGTAGACAAAGCCAAAGCCGCCAACATGCCCTTGGCCAACATCCAGCGCTCCATCGACCGCGTCAAGGACAAGGATGGCGCCCAGTTGCAGGAAGTGCTGTACGAAGGCTATGGCCCGGGCGGTGTCGCCATCCTCGTGGAGTGTGCGACGGACAATATCAACCGTACCTACCCGGATGTTAAGGTAGCTTTCAGCAAACACGGCGGCAACATTGCCGAGAAGGGTGCCGTCGTCTTCCAGTTCGACCGCAAGGGTATGATACGTCTGAAGGGTGAAGGAGATGACGTTCTGATGGCAGCGATTGATGCCGGCGCAGATGATGTGCAGAACGAAGATGGCGAATCGGTCATATACACTGACCCAAAGGAGCTTGCAAAAGTACGTGATGCGCTGAAATCGTCCGGCTTGGAAATTACCGAAGCCGAATTGACCTATGTTCCCAACACGACTGTTGAAGTGACCGATGCCGCGATGGCCGGCAAAATCATGCGCCTGATGGACGCGCTCGAATCGCTTGATGACGTAGCCAGCACCCACGTCAACTTCGACATCTCTGAAGAATTGATCGATAAAACGGCATGAGAATCCTTGGCATTGACCCAGGTACCGGCATTCTCGGTTTCGGAGTGATAGAAGCCGATAAAGGCAAGTCCCAGCTGGTTGACGCCGGCGTTATCCGCACGCCGGTCAAAGAAGACGATGCAGTGCGTTTGCAGACGATTTTCGAAGAGTTAAGCGACATTATTGCCCAGACCAAGCCGGAACACATGGCGGTTGAGAAGCTGTTCTTCGCCCAGAATGTGACGACAGCCATGACCGTTGCCCAGGCCCGGGGCGTTGTGTTGCTGGCAGGGCAGCAAGCGGGCTTGCTGATTCAAGAGTACACTCCGCTCCAGATCAAACAGGCGCTGACCGGCTACGGCCGGGCCGAAAAAAAGCAGATCCAGGAAATGGTCCGGGTCATTTTGCAGCTGCCAGAGATACCGAAACCCGATGATTGCGCCGATGCCTTGGCAGCAGCGATCACCCATGCGATGACGCACCATGTTTAGGGAGCTTGTGACATAATATGGCTATGATTGCGACACTGAACGGAGTGGTGAGCGAAAAGCTGGGCCAAGAGGTAGTGTTGGATGTGCAGGGCGTCGGTTATAGTCTGGCAATGACCGATCAAAGCCACAGCCTTCTGAAGATCGGCCAAACCGTCAAACTCTACGTCTACGAACATCTACGCGAGGATGCGCACGATCTGTATGGTTTCTCGAGTGCCGATGACAAGCAGCTGTTCGAGCAATTGCTCAGTGTCAAAAATGTCGGCCCCAAAGTCGCTCTTGCCGTGTTAAGTATTGGTTCTTCGGACAAAGTCCGTACGGCAATTGCCGCCGGTGATGTGCGGCTATTGCAAACCGCCAAAGGCGTCGGCAAGCGGGCGGCCGAACAAATGGTGGTTGAGTTGCGTGACAAAGTCGGCCTGCCGGCCGCCCAGACGGCTGAAGATTTGGTCAACCGCGGCGGTATCAACACTAGTGATGAAGCGGTTGCTGGCCTGGTGGCTTTAGGCTATACGGAGACCGATGCTCTCAGTGCCTTGCAGCATGTCGATGCCAAGTTGCCGACCGAGGAACGCATCAAGCAAGCCCTGCGCGGAGTCCAATAGTGGCCATGCCTAGTCTCAAATTAGCCGATAATCACGCAATCCCACAAATTGGCCTCGGCCTCTGGAAAGTCAAAGATCACATCGAATTCAACACTGCTTTTGATGCGGCTATTCAGGCCGGTTACCGGCACTTCGACACCGCCCAAGCCTATGGCAATGAGCAGTTTCTAGGTGAAGCCTGGCAACGGTCAGGCTTAAAACGCGAAGACCTGTTCATCACCACAAAAATCCAGGTTGATCATTTTGGTTACCACCATGCCCAGCGATCAATACCCGAATCACTCACCAACCTCCAAACGGATTACATCGACTTGTTACTATTGCATTTTCCGGTACCGATTTTGCGCAAGAAAGCCTGGCTGGCCGCCGAAGAAGCCCTGGCATCAGGCCAAGCCCAGTCAATCGGTGTCAGTAACTACACCATCCGACATCTGCAAGAGATGCAAAAATATGCCAAAGTTATGCCGGCCGTCAACCAAGTCGAGCTGCACGTTTTCCTGCAGCAGCCGGAACTGCTCAAGTATTGCCGCGACCATGACATTCTTGTCGAAGCCTATTCGCCGCTGGCGCACGGCGAAGCCATGGATGATCCGGTGGTGGCGGCTATCGCCCGGAAACACGGCAAGAGTTACGCCCAAATCATGCTGCGCTGGTTACTGCAGCAGGACTTGGTGATACTGCCAAAGTCAGTGACGCCGAAACGCATCGAAGAAAACATCGACATTTTCGATTTTGAACTGGACGCCGACGATTTAGCAAAGCTTGCTACCTTGGACCGCGACCTGCGCACCTGCTGGAACCCGGTCCACGTCCCCTGAAAGCCGGTGAGGTATACTATTAGATAATGATTGACCGAATTGTGAACGCTGTGGCGCCAGGTGAAGAACCCCAGGAAGCCGAGCTGGAAGTCACGTTGCGACCGCATGACTTTGCCAATTATATTGGCCAGGAGCGGCTGAAGCAGAACATCCAGCTGGCGATCCAGGCGGCTAAAAAGCGCAGTGAGCCGCTGGATCACATCCTATTGCACGGTCCGCCTGGGCTTGGCAAGACCACCATGGCCAGTGTCATCGCCCACGAAATGGGTGCCCAGATCCGCATCACGTCCGGTCCGGCTATTGAGAGAGCCGGCGATCTGGCCAGCTTGCTGACCAACCTTAGCGATGGCGACATATTGTTTATTGACGAAATCCATCGCCTGAACCGCACCGTCGAAGAAGTGCTGTACAGTGCCATGGAAGATTTCAAGCTGGACATCATGCTTGGGAAGGGCCCGAGCGCCCGCAGCTTGCGGCTGGATCTGCCGGTCTTCACGATTATCGGTGCCACTACGCGCACCGGCGCGCTGGCGGCCCCGCTACGCGACCGCTTCGGCATTATCCACCGGCTGGATTTCTACAGGCCGGAAGAAATCGAACAGATTATCGAGCGGGCGGCCAAAATCCTCAAGGTGAAGATCGATAAACCGGCCGCTGCCGAGCTGGCCAAGCGGGCCCGTCTGACACCGCGAATCGCCAACCGCTTGCTCAAACGGGTGCGCGACTACGCCGATGTCAATGGTGATGGCATCATCGATACCGCCATAAGCCTGCAAGCGCTTGAACTTTTGGATATCGACGAACTCGGCCTGGATGCCGCCGACCGCATGTTACTGGGCGCGATTATTGAAAACTATGCTGGCGGTCCTGTAGGCGTTGAGACACTGGCGGCACTCACTGCCGAAGAACGTGGCACTATCGAAGATTTCTACGAGCCGTACCTAATGCAAATCGGCCTGCTGGAGCGGACACCTCGGGGCAGGAAAGTCACCCACAAAACCTACAAACACCTCGGCAAGCAGCCGCCAACCACCAACAAGCAACCCAAATTACTTTAGTTCTCAGTTCTAGGATAAGCCAACAAACCAAGATGCGATTCCTGCCGGACATGGAGGCCTGTCCTGGCGGCAGTGTTGTCGGACG
>CAZXCS010000044.1:0-4737 GCA_964639195.1 uncultured Candidatus Saccharibacteria bacterium
TGGGCATTGTTGCCGCCAAACGGGTTGCCGCCGGCACCGCCGACCCCGGCATGGCCGAACTGGTCGTAGCGTTGCTTCTTGGTTGGGTCTTTCAGCACCTCGTAGGCTTCGTTGACCTCCTTGAACTTACCCTCATCACCGCCACGGTCCGGGTGATGCTCCACGGCTGCCTTGCGGAAAGCTTTTTTAATCTCGTCGGCGCTGGCGTCTTTTTTGACCCCCAGCACTTCATAATAATCACGCTTCGTGGGCATAGCCAAACTCCACTCGCAGACGTGCACTGCTCTTAAGGCTAGCGTCATAAATATCATCTTCTGTAACCATCAGTTCAACAGCCAGCATATGCGTAGCAAATATTCGGCCAACCTCTGCTCGACTAATCGTTTTACCCCATAACTGACCTCCAAGCATAATCAGACCGATATGCTCGATCTCGGGATGAAATGACAGATCAACTAGGCGAAATTCGCGCTCAGTCTCAAGGGTGATTTCACCGGTTATTGGATCAACTTCGTTCGCCATCGTTGTACTCTATCATCCTGCATTTTTGGTAATAACGAAACCGACATTGTTATCAACGGCAGCTATCAACACTTCGTCAAACCTCTCGGCCATGCGTGCAGCAGCATCTGCGCCTTTCAGCTTTTCTCGAGGTACCGTCGCTCCTGTCCGGCGCCCACTCCAGTCATGAGGGTCGATCATGTACGATTCAGTGTCAAGGGGGTTGTTCGCAAAAACAAGCTGCAGACGAATCTCCTCGACGCCCTTCGGCCGTTCGTAGTCTACGTATACTACAACTTCGCGACCATCCCGCAATCTGCTAGGGAAAACTATCTCCTCGTCAGGATCATGTGGCTGTGGATTCTGATGGTGAGCGATTATCTCCAGCTGTGCAACCGCTAGGTTAATACGCTCAAATGGTGTCGGTTGACTACCTATATTTGGGTTAACTGGTCCTGGCATCGGTTGATTCCTCCAACCATATTCTGGCAGCTTCGGACAGATTTGTCAGCGGGATCTGTTGCAGCACGAATTTGTCATAGCTGTGGAGCTGCTTGATTTCGGCTTCGATTTTGCCGAACAAGTGTTCAACGCTCTGCATGATCAGCTTCACTTCCTTGCCGCCGACAATGTCGTTATGCCAGCGGTACTTAGACTGGATATCCATGAATTCCACGCAGGCGACCAGCTTTTTCTCCAGCAATGAATCGGCAATGGCTTGCGCTTCCTGCCAGCTGCCGCACGTCAGAACCAGTTCTACAAAGTTATGATCCATGATTAATCTAACTTGGTTGGTGCCCGTTTGTTATCCGCTTTGACATTGTTGTGCCGCCGCCTTTCCCTGGCGCATTGAATCCGCGCGCTTTAAGAAATTCCTCAGAGCCTCGGGTCGGTACCATTGAAATTGCTTTGGCGCCCAACTCAGCCGCCTCGACTTCTAATGCTTCAAGTAGTCTTGTCGCATGACCTTGTCGCTGGTCTTCCGGCCGAGTGACAAGGAAATTGACCAAGGCCGTTCGTTCGTTCAGGGCGAACTTCATCATGGCTACTGCTGCCAGGTGAGATTCGTCTACCGCCCCCATGAGGACACGCAATGGATGAGCAACACCGGCTTTCATTTGACGCAAAACGTCTTCAGTGGTCATGTCCTCGAACCCTGCAAACTCTCCCCGATAGGCGATCTTAGCCGCTTCATGTAGGTCTTCAGGCTGCAAGCGTCGGATTTCAGCCATATTTACTCTTTTTTGTCGGCCTGCTCTGAACTCGATTCAGGGTCGACGACTTCGCCTTCGATCGGCTCATCTTTAGACTTGCCTTTGCCAGACTTTTTGTCATCAGACTCGGCTGAAGATTCGGCTGAACTGTCGGCGCTGGTTTGTTCATACATTTTGGCGCCGATGGGCATGAGTTTGTCGTTCAGTTCGCTGGCGGCTTTTTCCAGATCGTCTTTGGCGGCTTTGTCGTCCTTGACGACTTTCTGGGCCGTTTCGATAGCTTCATCCAGGGTTTTCTTGTCGTCGTCACTGATCTTGTCACCATTGTCTTTCTTGAGCTTCTCAGCTTGGTAAACGGCACTGTCCAGCAGGTTGCGGGCTTCGACGAGTTCTTTCTTGGCCTTGTCCTCATCGGCGTGAGTTTCGGCTTCCTTAGCCATTTTCTCGACTTCCGACTTGTCGAGATTGCCGGAGCCGGAGATGGTGATACTCTGTTCTTTGCCAGAACCCTTATCTTTCGCGGTTACGTTCAGAATGCCGTTGGCGTCGATGTTGAAGGTCACTTCGATCTGCGGAATGCCGCGCGGGGCCGGCGGGATGCCATCGAGGATGAAGCGGCCGAGGCTCTTGTTGCCTTCGACCATTTCGCGCTCGCCCTGGCCGACATGGACTTCAACTTGCGGCTGATTATCGGCAGCGGTGGAGAAAACTTCGGATTTACTCGTAGGGATGGTGGTGTTGCGCTCGATCAGTTTGGTCATAACGCCGCCCATGGTCTCGATGCCTAAGGAAAGCGGGGTGACGTCCAGCAGCAGCACGTCTTTGACGTCGCCCTGCAGCACACCGCCCTGGATGGCGGCACCGACGGCCACGACTTCATCCGGGTTGACGCCCTTCATAGGGTCTTTGCCAAAGATTTTCTTGACCTTGTCCTGGACGGCCGGCATGCGGGTCATACCGCCGACCAGCACCACGGCGTCGATGTCGCTGGCCTTCAGGCTGGCGTCTTTCAGGGCTTTTTCGCATGGTGCAGCTGTCTTGTCGATCAGCTCAGCCACCAGGCTTTCCAGCTTGGCGCGGGTAAGTTTGTGCTCGAAGTGCTTTGGGCCTTCGGCATCGGCCGTCAGGAATGGCAGGTTAACATTGACTTCCTGGGCCGAGCTGAGCTCGATCTTAGCCTTCTCGGCTTCGTCGCGCAGGCGCTGCATCGCAGCGTTGTCACTGGTGATGTCGATACCGTTCTCTCTCTTGAACTCTTCGGCGAAGTAATTGATGATAGTCCGGTCGAAGTCGGCGCCGCCGAGGTGCGTGTCGCCGTTGGTGCTTTTAACTTCAAACACGCCGTCGCCCAGCTCCAGGATAGATACGTCGAACGTACCGCCGCCGAGGTCGTAAACGGCGATTTTCTCGTCTTTCTTATCGGCTTTGTCCAGGCCATAGGCCAGAGCGGCGGCTGTCGGCTCGTTGATGATACGCTTAACTTCCAACCCGGCGATCTTGCCGGCGTCTTTGGTAGCGTGCCGTTGACTGTCATCGAAATAGGCCGGCACGGTGATGACGGCTTCGGTCACTTTGTCGCCCAGGAAGGCTTCGGCGTCGGCCTTGAGCTTGCCCAATACCATAGCGCTGATTTCCTCCGGCGAATACTCTTTGTCGCCCATTTTGACTTTGACGCCGTTGCCGGCCTTGACGATCTCATAGCCCATGAGCTTGAGGTCGCGCTGAACTTCTTTATCGTTCCAGTTACGGCCGATCAGCCGTTTGACTTCATAAATGGTGTTTTTGGGGTTGGTCACCTGTTGGCGGCGGGCAACCTGTCCGACCAGGCGCTCACCATTCTTGTTGATAGCCACAACTGATGGCGTGGTGCGGGCGCCCTCACTATTTGCGATAATTTCCGGTTTGCCGGCTTGCATGACGGCCATTGCCGAGTTGGTTGTACCAAGGTCGATGCCAATAATTTTGCTCATCTGCGCTTTTCCCTTCGTCTTTTAGCAATCAAAGTTTCGTACTGCTAGTGTAATTAATTAGCACTCAGGTGTCAAGAGTGCTAGGTGTTGCGTTCTCCACAACTAGTAACTACGGTCGTCGGGGTCTGGCTTTTAGGATTTTACTCTCACCATGGCATGGCGGATCACGTCGTCGCCAAGCTTATAGCCGGCTTGGAGCTCTTCGCTGACTATTTCGTGTTTGCCGTCGCCTTCTTCCATGCTGACCGCCTCGTGCAGGTGCGGATCGAAGTTTTCACCCACAGTTTTAATTCGCTCGACGCCAAGCTGCCCAAGCGTTGTTTCAAACTGTTTGACGACTGACTGTATGCCTTTGACGTAATCATTGGTTTCCAGCTCTTTCGGCACATGCCTGAGGGCACGTTCGAAATTATCGATGACCGGCAGGAGGTCTTTGAGCACATGGGCTTTGACGCTGGTGCGAAGTCGGGCGATCTGTTCATCATGGCGGCGGCGTAGGTTAACGGCATCGGCCCGCTCCTGTTGCAAAGCCGCCGTCAACTGCTCTATTTGCGACGAGTTGTCAGGTTTGGCGTGGCGTGATGTCGATCGTTTCGGGTTACTCATTATCTTTATAGCTTTCTTGCATATATTGATCGTGTTGTGGCGCACCAGTCATGGCGGCTATCTCCCTGTGGACTTGATCCAGCTCATTCCAGGCAACATGGTGAAGCGCTTCCAATTCCTCAGCGGTATAGTCTCGCAGTTCTATCAAGCTACCGAGACGATTGGTCAGAAAGTCGACGGCAGCGCGGTGTCCTTCGCGCGCTTGAACCGCATCTGTTTCCAGAATAAAGCCCATCATCGATACTAAATCGCGATCAAAATCATCACATCCAGTCCTGAACTGTTCGGGATTATTACTCATACAACACTTCCTCCAGCTCCTGGCCGGCACGGCGGACCAGTGTCATGACGTCGCGGTACTGCTGCCGGGTTGGGCCGAGCGTACCGATGTAGCTGCGGTCACTGAATGGACTGCGGAAACGGCTGATGATCAAGCTGGCGCCGGC
>CAZXCS010000045.1:0-4707 GCA_964639195.1 uncultured Candidatus Saccharibacteria bacterium
TCCCTATGCTGCCCGGACTTTCCTCGTATTGCTACGCGATCAGCCAATAATCTGGCCAATCACAGTATACCACCCCTGTTGCAACTTGTCATGCCGAACTTGTTTCGGTACCCATGCAAGCAGTGATCGTGTTGGCCGTATTTGGGCATGGGTCCTGAAATAAATTCAGGATGACAGAGGCTGGTTGAGGCCCAGCTGCTCGTCGAGGGCTCGGTTGACGGCGGCATCGGCCAGCTTGTTGAACTCGCGCGGCACATGGCCGAAGCTGACATGTTCGAACTTCTTATTGAGGGTCTTGATGGCATCGTAGATCGGCCACAAATCGCGGTTTTTCACCTTGAATACGCCCTTCATCTGGTTCACCACCAGCAAGCTATCCATGTAGACCTGGACCTCTTTGACACGCATCTTCAGACATTCCTCCAAGCCCAGTTTGAGAGCGGTATACTCGGCCTGGTTGTTGGTCGTGACGCCGAGATAGACGCCTTGGTCGACCAGCACATTGTCTTCCACATCCAGTATGACGAAGCCGCTGGCGCTCGGCCCGGGGTTGCCGCGCGAACCGCCGTCGGTAAAGAGTTTGACCTTATCGGGATGAGCCGACGGATCAGCCGCCCGGTCGTCCAAAGGAGCTTCATGGGCATAGAGCGCATCAATCGCTTCCGCCATCTGGTGATCTTTGTCGGTAATTTTCTTACCGCCCTCATGTGTGATCAGCCAGATCTGCACCACGCTCCACTCGTTTTCCCAGCGCGGGTGGTGTTGGAACTCCTCGGCCAGATCGGCCACAGCCGTCATGAACGCCCAGGCGTGCTTAAAATCGTCAAAGTTGAACTGTTTGTACAGCCCGTGTTTGGTTTCCTGCCACATGCCTACTATCTTAGCACGCAGTCGTGCCAAACCTCAGGTGCGCTAAGCAGAGCGACGGGTTTAGCCGACGTCTTGGTCAGCCTTGCTGATGGTGACCAGCCGCGCAATGCCCCAGGCAACCAACGCATAGATGGCCATAGCGACCAGCGTGAAAGTCTCAAAGCGGGAGACGCCGTAGCGGAGATCATAGCCGAACAGACTGAAGAACGGCGCTACAAAAGGATGACTGATGCTGTAGATAAAGTTGGCAAACTCGTTGTTGGGGTTGGCACCCAGCAGCGCCAGCACGAAGCGTAAGCCCAGGACCGCTAGCAAAACTCCGGCGATATACCACACAACCCGAGCCGCTAGCGCCGACCCTGACACCGAGACCGTAGTTTCTTCGCGCCGCGCCGTTTTCTGCCCGGTAGCAGGTTCAGTACTCCCACCAGCAGGTGATTTCACTTCGGTTACTTTTTCAACTCGCTCAACCATGATTACCTCCTTTTATGGCTATTTTAACATAAGCAACACGGTCAACTGGCGCTGTAAAATTTTCGATGGCTCTATCACCGGTGCAGCCTAGCCCCTCTAGGAGTAATCCTGTAGAATATGGAACGTTCGGGGTGTGGCGCAGTTGGTAGCGCGTACGGCTGGGGGCCGTGAGGTCGCAGGTTCAAGTCCTGTCACCCCGACCATTCATTTGCTTTTGGTAGCAATTAGATCTGTGAATTTACTTGACATTTACTCGCAAAAGTGCTAGTATTATTATAAGTCAAATCTAAGAAATAAACGATGTCAGAATATCCAGCCTCACCACAACCAGACCAGCCGCAACCGGAGCGACAGGACGTAGTCCATGGTGCAGAAGGTTTAGCTAGCCCAGAGGTACAGGAAGCGATGGCAGCAATAACCGGAGTGGGAGCCACGGCGTTAAATGGTGTGGCCGAGTCGCCCATAGTTCCGAACGAGCCTGGGTTTATCCGTCGTCGTTGGGACGCAATAAAAACCGGCGTTCGCAATTTGAACCCTCGTAATAGTCCGGCAGCTCAAGCAGCTATTGCAGCTGGCCAGGAATTCTCAAAATGGGATCTCGCAAAAGCCTCTATCGGTGAAGCAGTTAGTGGATTAGCGCTAGTGGGCAGCATGACCAGTAACTTTTTAGCCATGGGTTATGGAATTCACTATGGAAAAGACCAGGTGGCTAATAAAGCTTCGGCCCGTTTAGACCGAAGGTTCGAGCGTCTGGGTTCCGGAACCAGTAATCCTGTTTTGAGAAAGAAAATGGCCGCAGCATTACTGGAAAATCGCAGCAACAGCGCTCCTGTTAATGAACATCTCTGGCGATACAGCAAGGCCGTTACTGGTGATGTCCGTCAGACACAGGATTACCTCCGTTGGCGTGAGCAAAACCTTGCCAAAATCAATGGTGCCAAGATGATTGGATCAGCAGCTTTAGGGCTGAGCGTTTCCATGACTCCCCTGGCTACACACGCTGCTGAAGCTGTAGCTCGTTTATTCTAAACAAAGAATTGGTAAGTGGTTCAATCACCTTAACAACTGTAAAGACGAGATCTTATTTTTCGACCTTTTTCAGGTGCTTTGCTTGTGTCTACAAAATATCATCTATTGTTTTTCTGGGGACGGACGTTTACCATTGGGGTAATCACTCCTAATATGACATGCACTAATGGAAAATGATCAGCTGCCGAGCGCAAACGGACAACCTGCACAATCAAATGACCCTATTCCGCACGGCCCGACTGGCGGCGAGAAAGTAATCCAACCTTTATCACAAGACCTGCAACCGGTGCCAATGGTCAATCCTACCCTTCCGCCTGTGCAACCGAGCTTTGCGCCCCCACCAACCCCGGCGCCGGTAGCTCCCCAGCCTATAATTCCAGCTCCGGTTGCCCCGGCAAGCCTACCTAATGATCCGTATGCCGGCCTAACCGGCTCACAAATGCAGCAGCAAAAACAGCCGTTGCCTGTCGGCGTGTACGTCATCGCCGGCTTCAACTTCGTTGGGTTTGTAATCAGTTTCTATGACAGTTCACAGAGCAGCGGCATCTACACCGTAGCCATGTTGTTTGACCTGCTGCTGGCGATCGGTTTGGTCTTACGGCTCGACATCGCCCGCAAGCTAATTGTAGGTTTGTCGGCGTTAATCCTAATCCTGACTGCCGTTAGCCTGCTACAGCTGGCTGGCTTTCAGCACCGGCTTCAACAAGCCAAAACCAATTATGATAACGCCGTCAGCAAGATAGACCCGACCAGTCTTACACCTACCCAACAGGACCAATTGCAGAGTTTGCGCGACGCCATTTCGGCACAAGAAAAGAAAGCCGGCAAGGCCATCGCATTTACCTACATTAAGCTTGGCTTAACGGCTGCAGAAACAATCGTGGTGATGGTGTACCTGGCGCGGCCTAAAGTCAAAGCAGCCTTCCACGAGCTGGAAGCCTAGCTCCGCTCAACACACGACGATTAATCGGTTTTTATAAGGCGATTTGTGATTTTTACAGATAGCGGTGCCATAAACAGCACGCACGGGAAGGCGATCAACAAACTTATACCCCATCTGTGCAGCGTTGGTTTTGTCAGTACGTAAGCGGCTCCCCTGGCGACAAACGTGTTGATGGCCGTCACAATTCCAGTCATGGGCAGCACTAATAGAAAGCTCTGCACATACCGTCTGTACCGCTTATCAATCATGTAGCAAATATATCATAAAGGTGAAAAGAGCTCTCAGACGCCTGTTGAAATAGAGAAGCTCCGGCTTCTCTATGGAAACCGGAGCTATCGAATGAGCTAGTGTCGAGCCCGGGTTTGATCACCTGAGGGATCCCAGGTGGGTGCTCGCACGCAGCGGCCACGGCCTGCTGCAAATCTTGAGCTCCCTAATGATTAGTATCAGATAATCATTCACCCGGCGAAGAGCCTAAAGGCTCCACCCGACCATAGCTATTATACCCCGCTTTGGACTCGCTCAAGGCAGGAAATTGAGTACGGTCTGGCTGACGTTAGAGATGAAACTGCCGAGATTGGCGACGAATATCAGCCCGAAAACGATGAACAGACCATACGGCTCGATGTTACGCATGAAAGTCTGCAGCGCTTCGGGTGCAAAAGCATAGAGGACCCGCGAGCCGTCGAGCGGCGGGATTGGCAACAGGTTAAATACGAACAACACGACATTCAAGCTGGTGAATAGGCCCAGCGCCTCAGCGAAAAGTGAATCGGGCGCAGTGGCTTGCAAAAGTACGGCGCCGACAACAGCCAGGACCAGATTGGTCAAAGGCCCGGCGGCGGCGATGATCGCCCCGCCGAACTCATCGTACTTCACGCGGTCGGGATTGAACGGCACCGGCTTGGCCGCCAGGAACGGCACATGAAAAATCAGCAGCGTAATGATCGGCAACACGACCGTCATAAAGGGATCAATGTGTGCCAGCGGATTGAGCGTCAGGCGGCCTTCACGCTTAGCGGTATCATCGCCCAGCCAATGGGCGGCGAAACCATGCATCGCTTCGTGCAACGATAAGCTAAGGACAATCGACACCAGCATAAAAACCAGCTGGGTACCGTTCAAATCCGTGATCATTACTCTTTAGTATAGCAACTGGCGATGGCCGGCGACATCATGGACGCGCAGGTAGGCCGCGCCAGCGGCAATGGCGATACGCCCGGCTTCGAGATTGGGCTCCAGATCCATCCGGTTGTCACCGAGGAACCGCTTGCGGGAATAGCCGATCATCACCGGATAGTCCGGCATGTCGGCCGCGAAAGTCAGCAGCTCAGCATTCAATGCCGGCGTCTTGCCGAAGCCGATACCCGGATCCAGAATGATCTGTTGCC
>CAZXCS010000046.1:0-2973 GCA_964639195.1 uncultured Candidatus Saccharibacteria bacterium
AGGCCCAGCGCATCAAGCTCAGCACCGAGCTCAGCCGCCGACCGACCGGCCGCACACTGTACATTCTGGATGAACCGACCACTGGCCTGCACATGGCCGATGTCGAAAAGTTACTGCACATGCTGCATGCCCTGGTCGAGGCCGGGAACAGCATGATCGTCATTGAGCACAACCTGGATGTTATCAAGAATGCCGACTGGTTGATTGACATGGGTCCTGAAGGCGGCAACGCCGGCGGCCAGATCGTCGCCCAAGGCACGCCGGAACAGGTCGCCAAAGTGGCCAAGAGCTACACCGGCCAATACCTCAAAAAATTGCTCTAGACTATTTACAAATATAGAGTTCTATGTTATTATAATCCACATGACCCAGGTGTCCGTTATCCAACCCCGGCACGAAACGGCGGCGGCCATTAACTGGATTGCTAACCAAGGCGCCAAAGGTGTCGGCTACGTTGGCTTGTATGAAAATGGTGAAACAACTGGCTCGAGGCTCGGTAATCAGGTTGCCAGTCATTTAGGCACCGATGCTGTGGCTATGGCCATAAGTGCCTACCCCTGGACATTTGCGAAAGCTGACTTTGCGACTACCGCCATTGGCCAAGGCGACAATGGCAGGCAGGCAACTTTCTTTACGGCTGCAAATGAACGGCCAGCGTTATCGACAATCGGTGCTTTGCAGAGCTGGTCTGAGGACCATGACTTTCCGCTGCTCACAGCTCTGTCAATGACGGCCTCCAGGGGGCGAGGTTGTGCGCCGCTAAATACTATCCAAATAATTGATGGCCTGCGCCAAGGGCTGTCGATTGGCCAGATGGGTCTGCCAGGCTATAAATTGACTGAAAGAGGATGGGTGACAGCGCACAATTTCCGCTTATGGTCTTTGGTCGAAGACGGTCTGGTAGAAGCTCATGAAGATTCGGTGACCACCCATATACTTGACCCAAGTTATCGCGGGAGCAAGCCATTCAGTGCTTTATCTGCCGGCAGCCAGGCGTTTTATCGAACCGTCAGTATTGCTAAGGAGCTAAGGCCGGACGATGAATGGACGACCGAAGAATTGATTAAGCTGGCCCAAAAACATCATTTGGTCGATGAGCAATCCGATCAGGGTTTTAAGAATGTTTTAACTCGTGCAGTTTCCGTGAGTTCTCCGCGTAATGCTCGCGGTGTCCTCGAAAAAAAAGTTTTGCCGCCGCGTAGCTACAGGCTAGGATCACGGTATGCTGACATGCTGTCAGATTTAGTTGATCGGGTTGCCCGGCTTGACAGCAGCCCCAGCTATGCAGCCGAAGCCCGCGACTATGCACTTGACACGTACAGGAACCCAACGGCTGCGCTCCGTATTGCGTTGCGCGATCTAGACATCTCGCCGTATCGCAAAGCCTAAAGAGCTTATCAAGGCTTAGGATTTTTCGTGTGTCGGCGCCTTATCTTGAGTTTTCCTAGTTGATAGAGCGCTGGACCGAGGCTGAACACCATGACGCCGGCCACGGCCAGCAGGATGTAGTGGTCGAGATTAGGGATCCGACTGCCGAACCAGTAGCCGACCAGCGTGACAATCGCTGCCCAGGCAGAGTCGCCAATGGCGTCAAACAGCACAAATTGCTTAAAACGCATCTCGGCGATGCCGGCGAGCGGCGGCGCAAAGGTACGCACGATCGGTACGAAATGCGCGAGTAGCATGGTCTGGTCGCCGAACCGTTTGAAAAAAGCTTCGGCGTCCGTCACGTATTTGCGCTTGAAGATAATACTGTCCGGCCGCTCAAACAGTTGCCGGCCAAAACGCCGCCCGATCTGGTAACCGGCATTGTCGCCGGCGATTGCGGCCAGAGCGACGACGATTATTGTCGGCACCAACGACAACTGGCCGCTGGCTGCGAAGACACCGGCCGTCAACAACAGCGTATCCCCGGGCAAGAAGAAGCCCACAAACATGCCGGACTCGGCGAAGATAATCAGCGCAATCAACGCCAGGCCTCCCGAATGGATGATATGGGCAACATCAGGCATGCCTCCAGCCTATACTGTTTGGCGGCCACGGTCTACCTATACAAGCCGGGTTCAATCTGTTACAATGGAACATCAAGATAAGGAGCTCGATCGTCACATGTCTCAAGACGCTATTAATTTGACCGTTGAACCGCGGACCGTTACCGGCAAAGCCGTCAAACATTTGCGTAAAGCCGGCCGCCTCCCGGCCGTCATCCACGACCACGGCAAAGACTCGGTGTTGGTGGAAGGCGACTCGCTGCAAATGCTTAAGGTCTGGAAGCAGGCCGGCAAGCACCACCCGGTCGAGCTGAAAGCCGGTGACCAGGATTTCGTCGTATTGATCAAAACCGCCGAGTTCGACCCCAAAAAGCACCAGCTGACACACCTGGTGTTCAACGCTGTCGACCGGAACCAAACCGTCGACGCAGAAGTGCCGATCCGCCCGCGGTATGATGAAGGTAACGAATCCAGCCCGGCCGAACGGTCCAGCTTGATTGTCTTGACCCAGCTGGATGCTGTACAGGTCAAGGCCGTGCCGAGCAAACTGCCGGACTTTCTGGAATATGACGCCGAAAAACTGGTGGAAATCGGCGACCACGCGACAGTGGCTGACCTGATCGTACCGGAAGGCGTGGAGATTGAAACCGATTCCAGCCACGCTATCGCTACGGTCTATGAACCTAGCGCTCTGGCCGCTGCCAACGAAGCTGCTGCGGGTGATGCCGAGCCTGAAGACGTGGAAGAAATCGAGTCCGAAACTGAAAGCACCGCCGAAGAGGGCACCCAAGAGGCCGAAAACCGGCCTGGCGGCAAGGAACAAAAAGAACCGAAACCCGGCTCAGTTGAAGCCGCCCACGAAGACAAAGTCGCCGAGAAACAAGCCGACAACAATTAGTCTGTCACAGCTGCCACGGTCATTTGTTATAGTTAAGCCATGCCCTGGTTCCACCCCAAAACCCTTCTCGACAAAACTTACGAG
>CAZXCS010000046.1:3073-4571 GCA_964639195.1 uncultured Candidatus Saccharibacteria bacterium
TCCTGATTATCTGGCTGGTATGGCGTGAATGGGAGAAAGTCAAAGCCGAACCCGTGGCGGTGGAGAAAAAGAGCTAAGCTTCCTCGAGGAAGCCGCCACTTTGGTGTTTCCACAGGCGGGCATACAGACCGTCACGATCAAGCAGAGTTTTATGGGCACCCTCTTCGACAATCTTGCCGTTGTTGAGCACAACAATCCGGTCTAAGCGCTGGATAGTACTCAGCCGGTGGGCGATGACCACGGCGGTTTTATCTTTCATCAGTTCCCACAGCGCCTGTTGAATGACCCGCTCGCTCTCGCTATCAAGCGCCGACGTTGCCTCATCGAGTACCAGAATCGGCGCATCGGCCAGCATGGCCCGGGCGATGGCTACCCGCTGTCGCTGTCCGCCGGATAATTTAACTCCGCGCTCGCCGACGATGGTGTCGTAGCCGTTTGGTAAATCCTTGATGAACTCATGGGCATGCGACTTTTTGGCTACATTGATAACTGCCGCATCACTGGCATCCGGTTTGCCATAGCGGATATTTTCCTTGATCGAGCGATGGAAGAGCAGCGGTTCCTGAGGCACGTAGGCGATGGCCGCCCGTAAGTCCTGCTGCTTGATGCCGGCGATGTTCTGTCCGTCGATCAGAATCGACCCGTCCTGGATATCGAGAAAGCGCAGCAGCAGGCGCGTGAGTGTCGTTTTGCCGCCGCCGCTAGGCCCAACCAGGCCGACTTTTTCGCCGGCCGTGACGCTCAGGCTGAAATCATGGAACAAAGTGCGTTGGCTGGCGGCATCATGGTATTGAAAGCTTACTTTCCGTAGTTCAACCGCCCCGTTTTTGATGCGCGAGGCTTTCGGATGCGGCGGGTCTTGAACCAGCGGTGCCTGCTCCAGCAGCTCGGCCATTTCCTGAGCGTCGCCGGCTACTGCTTCCAGCTGGCGGACCATGAAACTGCTGCGCCGGACGTTGTCGATGATCCGGATCATATAGACTTGCACCAGCAGGAACGTGGCAATGCCCAGACTGCCGTGTTTGACCTGGAAAACGGCGATGAATAGGACAGTAAGCTGCCCTACAACGCACAGGGTTTCGACGATCCAGCCATTGCGGATCGCTCGCCGCCAGGCCTGCAGAAACAGCCCGCCACGCAGCTCATTGATCACTTTATAGCGGCGCATTTCCGTCGGTTCGGCAGCAAAAGTTTTGACGGCCAGGGCATTGGTCATGACATCAGCCAGCTCACCGATTTGCTCGCTTTCTTTGGCAACCGCACTGCGCCTGAGCGGCAAACGTCCGAGCGCAAAAACGAGGATCACCCACTGCGAAAACAGCCAGAAGCCGAACACAATCAGCGCCAGCAGCGGGCTGTAATGTAGCATCACACCCAGGGCGATAGTCACGACGAACAATTGCGGCAACAGCTCGAAAAACATCGTGTCGTTAAAAGTGGTGTAGACTTTGGCGAACCGGCTGGCTTTGGTGACGATCGAGCCGCTGAAATTGTCGGT
>CAZXCS010000047.1:0-4407 GCA_964639195.1 uncultured Candidatus Saccharibacteria bacterium
CTTTGGCAACATAAGCGCTTGCTTGGCGGCATCAGTCTGGTCTATGGGCTCCTCAGTTTGCTCTTGGTGCGAGGGCTGGGCAGCAGCATTGATGTCGCTGGCCTGCGGGCATCATTCGACCGGACGGTGGGCGGCCATCCGGGCGCTCTTGTGTCCGGTACCGGTACTTTTTTGAACTTGCTTGGTACTTCCGGCAATGACTCCGGCAGCGGTGTGAGCCAATCTGCCGCTGTCTACCAGCTGTTCCTGACCGTTATTGTCAGCCTGGCGGTGATCTGGGCCTTGCGCCAAGTCCTGGCGGGCTTCAGGGTTGGTGTCCGCGATGCTTACTACCGCGGCATGTATCCTCTCATTCCGTTTATGATGGTGTTTCTGATAATCGGCCTGCAGCTAATCCCGCTGGTGACCGGCTCGGCGCTCTACACTTTGGCAATCGGCAAAGCGATTGCAGTCCATCTCATCGAAAAGCTGGCCTGGGGTCTGGTGTATGCTGTCGGGGCACTTGTAACATTTTATCTGTTGAGCGCCTCGCTGTTCGCCGTCTATATCGTCACGCTGCCGGACATGACCCCGCATAGAGCCTTGCGTTCGGCGCGTCAGCTTGTCCGCGGCCGCCGCTGGGTGGTGCTGCGCAAAATACTCTGGCTGCCTCTGCTGTTGTTTGTGGTTGCCGCAGTCATCATGGTGCCGGTCATCATCCTGGCCGCGCCCCTGGCGCAATGGGTGTTCCTGCTGCTGGTCGTGCTTACGCCAGCGGTCACGCACACTTACATGTACACCCTGTACAGGGAGCTGCTCAATGACTAAGCCGCAAGCCGCCCAGCGTATCGAAAAATTGCGCGAGCTGATCAACGACTATCGCTACCACTACCATGTTCTTGACGAGTCAATCATGAGCGAGGCCGCGGCCGACAGCCTGAAGCATGAACTGGCTCAGCTGGAGCAACAATTCCCTGAACTAATCACGCCGGATTCACCAACCCAGCGCGTCGCCGGTGCGCCGCTGCCGGGCTTCACCCAGGTAGAGCACAGCTCACGCATGCTCAGCCTCAATGACGTTTTTGACGAGGCAGAACTCCGTTCCTGGCAGGAACGGATCACCAAATTGCTGCCAGCCGGCGCCAAACTGGAATATTTTGTAGATATCAAAATGGACGGACTGGCCTGCGCGCTGGTTTATGAGGACGGGCTGTTGGTGCGGGCCATCACTCGTGGTGACGGCTTCATCGGCGAGGATGTCACGGCCAACGTTCGTACCATCGAATCAGTTCCGCTACGGCTGCGAGCGGGCAAAGCCGCGGCCGAGTTTTTGCGTGGTCGCACCGAAGTCCGCGGCGAGATTGTTATGTACAAGGCCGACTTTGCGGCGCTCAACAAAGCCCGGGTCAAGCAGGGCAAGCCGCTGTTTGCCAACCCGCGCAACACCGCCGCCGGCACCATCCGCCAGCTCGATCCTGGTCTGGTCAGCGGCCGCCCGCTGCATTTCCGGGGCTACGACCTGCAGCGCGATGACCCGGCCGACGTACCGACCTACAGCCGGGCGTACCAGCTGATGCACGAACTCGGCTTCCTGACTAACGTACAGGCGCCGGTATTCTCCGGTCTCGAGCAGGTTGTTAAATATGCCAAACAGTGGGAGACCAAACGCCAAACCCTACCGTTTAACACCGACGGACTGGTTATCAAAGTTAATGACCGTCAGCTCTACGCCCGGCTGGGGGTGGTCGGCAAAGCGCCGCGCGGAGCAGTCGCCCTCAAATACGCCGCCGAACAGGCCACCACCAAGATTAAAGACATCTTTGTCTCAATCGGCCGCACCGGCGCCGCCACTCCGGTCGCCATGCTAGAACCGGTCGTCGTGGCCGGCAGTACGGTGCAAATGGCCACCTTGCACAACGAATCGGAAATCCACCGCAAAGACATCCGGGTGGGGGACACGGTCATCGTCCACAAAGCCGGCGATATTATCCCGGAAGTTGTCGAGCCGCTGGTCAAATTGCGCACCGGAGCCGAGAAACCGTTCAAAATGCCGACGCATTGTCCCGAATGTAATACCAAACTTGTTAAGTATAAGGCCGCCGATGCGGTCTGGCGCTGTCCGAACGAGCATTGTCCGTCCCGCTCCTGGAAACGCATCGAGCATTTCGCCAGCAAAGCCGCCCTCGACATCGAAGGCCTCGGCGAGAAAAACGTCATCGCCCTGATAAATGCCGGACTGATCAGTGACCAGGCCGATATCTACACCCTGCAAGAGAAAGATGTCCTGGGGCTGGAGCGCTTCGCCGAGGTGTCGGCTCGCAAGCTGGTTGCGGCCATCCAGGCCAACAAACAGCCGTCGCTGGCCCGATTCATCTATGGCCTCGGCATCCGGCACATCGGTAGCCAGACAGCGATTGACCTGGCCAACCATTTCCGTGAGCTCGAGAAACTGGCCGAAGCCGACATCAACGAACTGGCGGAGATTGAAGGTGTCGGCGACGTCGTGGCCGAAGCCCTGGTGGAATGGTTTAGTGAACCGCACAGCCGGCAGCTGTTGAAAAAATTCAAGCGTCTCAAAGTCTGGCCGCAGCCGGTCAAGCGCCTGGGCGGCAAGCTCAACGGCAAGCGTTTCGTTATCACCGGCAGCCTGGAAACTATGGAACGCGAGCAGGTGGCCGAACGCATCAGATCTCAGGGCGGCACATTCCAGAGCTCGATCGGTAAGGACACCGATTATCTGGTGGTCGGCGCCAACGTCGGTGCCGCCAAGCTGGCCAAGGCCGCCAAACTCGGCACACTCCAGATCAGCGAGCAAGATCTCCTCAAAATGCTCTAAAAAGCTTGTAAAATTTACAAACCGTCCTATAGTAACGGATATCAACTAAGGAGGGTTCAAGATGAACTTCGACATAAACGTAATCGCCGGCCTGGTGGCTGGTGTGGCTGCTATGGTGCCCGGATCTGTGATTTACACGCCGTCAACAGCGACCGGTAAGCTGTGGATGAAAGAAGTAAAGACCAAAAGCAAGTATTCGCCGATGCAAGCCATGGTCATGATGCTGGTTTCCAGCCTGATCACTGGCTTGATCGCTTCAGTCTTTGTTAGCACCAGTGGTGCCGGCAGCGTTGTCGACGCTGTCGACGTATGCTTGCTGCTGGCATGGTTGCCGATTTCGGTCAACCTGGCCCAAACGTTCTTTGAAGGCCGCAGCTGGGCGCTAGCCGGCGTCGGCGTGCTCAACCAAGTCCTGACCTTTGCCGCCATCGGTGTCGTCCTCGGCCTGTTCGTCTAGGATATTGCCCGTTAGGATAGGTGGCCCGGCATTGACAAAAGTCGAGAATTAGTTAGGCTTAATAGTAGATCGTGCGCATAAAGCGGCGCGTGAAAACAAATAGATACCAAAACAAACATCTATCGCCCGCCGCGGGTGGGCGCGCACGAAAAATAGAGCTAGGCGCAGAAGCCTAGCTCTGTTATATAATCACGGTAAGGATAGTCGCTATGATCAAGTATTATTTCAAAAGCCTCCGCACCGAAGCCATCAGCGAGATTGACCAGCCGAAGCCGGGTACCTGGGTGCACGTCGAAGCGCCGAATATCGACGAGCTGGAGGTGTTAAGCGACCGTTTCAAGCTTGACGAAGGCTTCATCCAGGACGCCCTCGACGAAGACGAAGTGCCGCGCCTGGAGCGCGAAAGCGGCCAGACATACATCTTCGTACGCTATGCCTACAAGACCGCCGAAGGCGATCTGGACACGGCGCCGCTGCTGATTGTGGTCAATGCCAAGCTGGTGATGACCATCTCTCCCCGTCAACTGCCGACGGCCGCCGCCTTGCTCCGGGGCCGGACGGCACCGGTCACTACCCAGCGGACTAAGCTAATCCTGCTCATGCTCTCTCACATCAGTAATGATTACGATGTCTTGATCAGCCAGACCGGCCGCAAAATTAAATCCGTCCGCTCCCGGCTGCGCAGCCGCGGCGTGACCAACCAGGACCTCATCGACTTTGCCATCATCGAAGACGAGCTCAATGAGTTCCACAGCTCGCTGCAACCCACCAATGCCACGCTGCGCCGCCTGCTGTCCGGGCGCCAACTGCCGTTGTTCGAAGAGGACCAGGACATCGTCGAAGACCTGCTGCTCAACAACGAGCAATCCATCGAAGCCATCCGCAGCAACCTCAAATCAATCGCCAATATCCGCGAAGCCTATTCGGCCATCAGCGCCAACAACTTGAACCACACCTTGACCATCCTGACCGTAGCCACCGTGCTGATCGCCTTGCCGAATGTCTTTTTCGGCATGTACGGCATGAACGTCAAGCTGCCATTCCAGCACGCGCCGTGGGCGTTTGCCCTAATACTCAGCTTCAATGTGCTGCTCATCGCGACCATCATCATCATGGTCCGCAAAAAGCGCGTCAT
>CAZXCS010000048.1:0-4381 GCA_964639195.1 uncultured Candidatus Saccharibacteria bacterium
ACACGCTGCCACCCGGACTGTTGATGTACAGGAAGATATCCTTTTTGGCGTCTTCAGCCTGCAGGAAAAGCAGCTGTGCGACGATGAGGTTGGCAGAGTGCTCGTTGACATCGCTGCCGAGGAAGATAATCCGGTCTTTAAGCAGCCGGGAGTAGATGTCATAAGCCCGCTCGTAGCGTCCTTCGCTTTCGATAACGGTGGGAATCAGTATCTGGCTTTTTAGATTGCTCATAGCACCCAGTTTACGCCGGTGATTAGCACTCGTCAAGTCCGAGTGCTAACTAGAATAGTTCCTGGGGGTTGTCATCAGGCATAGCTGTAAACTGGTCAAGAATGAGCTCGATCTGGCTGTCCTGCAAGGCGTCATTCCCCAGACGTTGTAACGTTTTCGGGTCATAGAAAATAGATGATGTCCGCGGTGCTTCGGGCCGGTCCGACTGTGGCATTGGCATCATCAAGATTTTTCCCTTCCAGAGCATCGGAAAGTACTCTGGCCCGTCCGGCCCCAGGGGGCGATGGCCATCGAATATACCCATACTACTGCTCCCTATTTATTTGCATATTCACGAAGTTTGGCGAGGGTCTTTTCGGTCATCAGGCGGTTTTGGACGTCGCGGCGGTTCTCCGGCTTGTCCAGTTCGGCCTGCATGCCAGCGTCGGGGTATTGGTTCTTGAGGAGCATGAGGCGGATTTCCAGCTCTTCTGGTGTGACTGTAATATTCTCGGCATTGGCGATTTCACCAAGCACCAGACCGGCCCGGATGTTGCGTTCGGCGGCCGGGCGCTGCTTGTCGCTGTGTTGTTCGGCGTTCAGACCTTCTTCGTCGAGATGCTCCTGCCAGGTTTGGCCGCGGTAGACGATGTTGCGCTTCTCTTCTTCTTCAATCCGGGCGATTTCCTGGGCGATCAGCGCTTCCGGCACACTGACGGTGCTCTTATCGGCAATGGTTTCCAGCAGTTGGCTGTCGAACTTTGATTGGGCCTCACGTTCGCGTTCGGCTTTGAGCTGCTTTTTGATATCGGCTTTGAGCTCGGCCAAAGTCTTGAACGGCCCGACGCTGGCGGCAAACGAGTCATCCAGCTTAGGCTTAGTGGTTTCGCTGACTGTTTTGACCGTGACCGCAAACTTCACTTTGCGGTTTTGCAGCGGTTTGGCGCCGTAGTCTGCCGGGAAGGTCAGTTCAAAATCGGTTTTGCCGCCGGGTTTAACCCCACTCAGCGCGTCTTCGAAGCCGGGGATGAAGCTGTTGCTGCCCAGCAGCAGCGGGTAGTCCTTGCCGTCGGCACCCTCGATAGCGTCGCCCGTCTTGGCGTCGGTGCCGGTAAAATCAATCAACACTTCGTCGCCGGTTTTGGCTGCCCGCTTGACGGCTTGCTTATCGGCACCGCGAGCAAGTAAATTGTCGAGAACTTCGCTGATATCGGCCGCAGTTATTTCGACCTTCGGTGGCAAGAGCGTAATTTTCTTATAATCCGCCAGTTTGACGTCGCCGACTACTTCGACTTCGGCCGTGAATTCCAATGCACTGAACGGCACGAACTTGGTCACCGAAATCTGCGGTTGGGCGATCGGCCGCAGCTGCTGCTCCTGGGCGGCAGCGACGTAAAGGTCGTTGATGGCATGGTCGAGGAACTCCGACTGCAGGCGCGACGGGTCGACCTGCTTTTCAATCAGGTTGGCCGGTGCTTTACCCGGCCGGAAGCCCTGAACCTTGACGCTGCCACCCAGCTCTTTGAGTACGTGCTGCTTGACGGTGTCCAGTTCGGTCTGGTCCGCCACCACGGTCAGCTTGATCTTGGTGTCTGAAGTTGACTCACGGGTTAACTGCATAGTCAGCTAGTTTAACAGATTAAAATGGTTTTGACTATGGCCGCGCCTACAAAAAGTTTGCCAGCAGCACGACCCCGACGGCGAACCAGGCTAAATCGACAGCGGCGCCGATTGGCCGTTGAAACCACTGGATATCGCCGGCAAATTTGGTAAACGGGCCGGGCCGCCAAGGTCGGTTGAGTAGAGCACGGCGGTAGCGCGGAATCCACAAAAAATCAGGCGACGCCGCTGCGAAAGCGCAGACTGCTGCCAGCAGCCAGGCAGCCGGTCTGGACGCAGCCAGCACCGCGACCAACGCAAAGCACATCACAGCATCCACATATAACAATTGGCGGAAAAATGCGGCTCTGAGCATTTTCGGAGTTGTCTTCTGTGCGCCGTAGTGCGGAATAGCGTCGCAGACAAAGTGCGACACAAAAGCCGCAGGCACGGCGAATGCCGGTTCGGTGACAGTGAGGCCGATCAGCGCGCCGGTGAGGGCATGATT
The DNA here is from genome assembly GCA_964639195.1 of uncultured Candidatus Saccharibacteria bacterium. Lineage (GTDB taxonomy): Bacteria > Patescibacteriota > Saccharimonadia > Saccharimonadales > UBA4665 > DASZPJ01. The sequence continues at coordinate 2,319 of CAZXCS010000048.1, forward strand.
AATCGCCCGCATCCGCGCCAATTTTACGTTCTATAGCCGCAATAGTTAAGCGAGAAGACTCACCGGTTTTTACGTTTTTTAATTCATAGGTCTCAGCGTTTAAATCATCGGCGCCAATGATAAGAATGTACTCTGCGCCTCGTTTTACTGCAGCTGCAAATTGGTCCCGCCACTTACGCCCACTTAGGTCAACCGCTACATTGAAGCCCCGCTTCCTTAGCTCAGTCACCGGTTTGTCAACCACAACATTATCAACAACCGCAACATAAACGTTGGTCTGGGATTTGAGCTCCGGTACCAAGCGGTGTGTTTCCAAGAAATTCGCCAGCGTGACATCACCCCATCCAAAGCCCACAGTTGGCACGGGATCGACGTCGAATAGCCCCACCAGGCCGTCATAGCGGCCGCCGCCCATCATTGAACGGTTATTTTCGGGGTCGTTATCAAACACTTCGAAAACAATTCCGGTGTAATAGTCAAAGCCCCGCATCAAGCTGCTGTCGAAGCGGACGTTATCGATACTATTAGCCTTCAGTATCTTTATCAGGTCAAACAGTTCATCGGCAGACGTCTGCTTTTGAGCTTCTGCAGGCAGATCTGTAAGCTGTTTGGCATCCAGCAGAGCTAAGAGTTTTTCTGTCACACCGGCTTCGCGATGTTTGGGGGTTAGGGTCTGATCAAGCGCGGTGATGAACTTATTGCGGTCCAGCTTGTGCATACGATCGATCAGCTTGCTAACATCGTGCTTTTCCTTTGCGCCTAGCAGGAGATATTCAGTTAACAAATAGTCAACCAATCCGCGGTGATTAATGCGTACTTCGTAGGTGCTGCGATCAGCACCGAACGCTTTGAAAATGGCATCGACAAGCGTGATCATCTCGCGCTCAGCCGCAGTAGATGCTACTCCAAAGATATCGACATTAAGCTGCCAATGCTCGCGCAGCCGTCCGCGCTGTGGGCGCTCGTAACGCCATAAGTTCGGGATACTGTACCAGCGCACGGGGTACGTGAGTTGTTGTCGACGCCCGGCCACCATTCGACTGACCGTCGGCGTCATTTCGGGACGGATCACGACTTTACGGCCACCGCGATCCTCGAAGCTATAAGTTTGCTCGTTGACGATTTCGTCACCGGTTTTACTAAGGTAAATATCCATGGGCTCCAGAATCGGTGCATCATACTCTTCGTAGCCAAACCTTTCGCAGACAGTCCGCCAGACACCAAACATATAGCTCTGCAGCCGCTTATCCTCCGGGTAAAAATCCCGCGCGCCTTTGTATGGTTGAGTCGAAAGTGCCATGATTGTCTTATTATACGATACGCTTACCCTTTAGCTCGACCAGTTCATAATTGTTTCAGGAAACGGATCAAACCTAATGCGCCGAAAGTGATGGCATAGATGATAGCGACGCCATGTCTTAACGCGGGTAATGACTTTTCGGGTATCCCCGGGATGATTGTGTCTCGATACGTTACCGTGGTGTCGGCCGGAGAATAAACCGATAGCATTTGACGTTTATCTTCGGCAGCAAGCTGCTTTAGGGTGCCGGACAGTGTGTAGAGAGACTCCTTAAACGCTGGGTTCTCCCCGTATGTACGGTCCGAGACAGTTTCGGGTCGATTAATCTTGCCGCAAATATATACCAAGCCATTGATTTTGTCTCGGCGCTGAACATAGGCATGTAGTACGGCACTGGCACCGGCACTGGCACCTATCAGTGAGACTTTGTAGTCCCGCCCATGATACGTATCAATTTGGTCTAATAAATCCTGAAGTTTGGGCTGGAAGGCACCTTCCCCGAGCCAAGGCATAGCATGCAGATGCGCACGCACGCCGAACAATCGCCAAAACCAAAGCAAGCAACTTTGGAGCCGCCCGATATCATCATTAATGCCCGGAACGTAGATAATGTGATGTTTCATGAAATTAATATGGTCACGAGAGGACTTGAACCCAAAAAAAGCTTACGTGAGGCTTTTTGTAGACTCGAGCGAAGCGTCCTTACAAAATTTGGTGGGGATGAAAGGACTTGAACCTTCACGCCTTGCGGCACTAGTTCCTA
>CAZXCS010000049.1:0-4255 GCA_964639195.1 uncultured Candidatus Saccharibacteria bacterium
CTCGAGCCGAGAACCTGGCTGGCGAAGCCAGTGAATTTTGCCACATCGGTATTATTGCAACCATCTGTGGCCTGAACAACCCGGGTAAACCACATAAGCGGGTTTTTGAACAAGCCGCCGAAAATATGGGCTTGCCGGCGGGCAGAGTCGTGCACGTTGGTGACCAGCTGCTGCAAGATGTCAGGGGGGCCAACCGGGCAGGCTATGCCGGCAGCGTACTGGTACGGCATTATGGTTCGTATGAAGACTGGCGGGAGCAATTCCGCGAAGCTGTTGTCAGGCGCGTGTTAGGCTTACCGCTGCTGAGCCGGAATTTTGGCAAGCCAACCCACTAGCCGCTAAAACCGGCCGCGCTATTTAGACTTCTCGTCAGCCAGTACTTTTTTCAGACGGTCGGCCAGCTCGCGTGGGGTGAAGTCGGCTTTGACCAGGTACTGCCAGGCACCCAGCTCATTGGCGGTTTTGATTTCTTCCGGATCGGATAGGTTGCTGAAGACGATGACCTTGGTTTCGGGGTGCTCCTTGGCCTTAAACTCACGCAGAAAATCCAGGCCGTTGAGGTCGGGCATCAAGATGTCCAGCAGAATAAAGTCAGGCTTGTTATTCTTGACGAGCTCCAGCCCTTCTTGGCCGCTGCTGGCAGTCAGCACTTCGAAGCCCTCGGCGTCCATAATAATCTGGAATGTCTCACGCAGGATGGCTTCATCCTCGATCAGGGCTACGACCGCGACGACTTTTTTGTGACCGCCCATTTATTTATCTCCCTAGGTTATGCTTCATTGTACCGGTTCATGCCTCAAGCGGCAACGTAATGGTGAAGCTGCTGCCCATGTGCGGCTTGGACTGCACCTCGATGGTGCCGCCGTGCAGCTCGACGATGCTTTTGGCCAGGAACAGGCCGAGGCCGGCACTGCCGCTGCGGCCGCTGCCTTTGTTGATATGATTATCGACTTGTGAGAATTTATGGAACAACTTCTCGATGTCGGCAGGCTTAATGCCGACGCCATTGTCGGACACAGTCAGGCGGACGTGGTCATTGTCGGGCTGGCTAAGCTCGACGCTAATCTTACCCCCGTCATCGGTGTATTTGCTGGCGTTGGAGATCAGGTTGTCGACGACCATACGGATCTTTTCCGGGTCGACCGTAGCCGTGATCGCTTGCTTCGGCAGGTCCAGCTTGAGTGTCTGGTGCCGGCCGGCGATGACACCTTGTAGCTCGCTGCCGATAGCTTCCAGCAGCTCGTTCAACGAACTCTTCTGCTTGGCGAGCTTCATGTGCCCCGATTCAATGATGGCGACGTTCAGTATGTCGTTCACGACCCTCAGCTGCCGCTCGTTGGTATCGTAGGCCTGCTGCAGATGCCCCTGCTGTTCCTTGGTGAGCTTGCCGGCGTAGCCGTTGAGCAGCAGCGATATGCGGGCTTTGACGCCCGATGCCGGTGTCCGCAACTGGTGCGAGGCAAGCGACACGAACTCACTTTTCACCGTGTCGAGCCGCTGCAAGTTGTCCAGCATGGTGTTGAAAGTTGTGGCCAGGTTGCTTAGCTCGTCGTTGGTGGTGATGGCCACGCGGCTGCGTAGGTCACCCCGGCCTACCTGCTCGGCGATCTCATCGATATCCAGTACCGGATCGGTTATCCGCCGGGCCAGCAGGATGGCAATAAACACGATGCCCACCGATAGGATGAAGCCCTGTATGAGGAAAATATCGCGGCTGCGGTTGGCCGGCTGCTCCGCCTCGGACCGGTCAATCTTGACCACCACGCCCCAGCCGTTACTACTAAGGTAACGTGACACTGCCAAGACGGAGTGGTTGCGGTAGTCGGTAGAGTCGGTAGCATCGGTGAATGTCGTTTCGCGTCCGGCCAGCGCCTCGGCCATCGGTGTCTGTGGGTCTACCTTGGTGCTCAATGTCGCTCCGGGCTTGAAACGTAGCGGGGCGATGAAGACGCTAGGACTGCCCGGCAGCTTTTGGGCGATTTGCGTCTCACCGGTGCTGCCCAGGCCGGTGTAATCACGGGCCGCATCCGCCAGGCTGTCGGCTTTGACGTCGAGCAGGGCGATGCCGACCAACTGGTTATTGAGCAACATCGGGCCGGCCAGCCGGAACTCCAGCTGATGGTCCGGGCCACTCACCAGGTTGTCCACGACCGGTTGCTGCCTGCTTTGACTCAAAAGGCTGTCATTGGTTAGCTGCGTGTTGGTCGTTGTCCGGTCGGTCGAGACGATAATCTTGCCGGTGCTGTCGGCAATGCTTACGCGTAGATAGGCCGGCACAGCGGCCTTTAGTTCGTCGAGTGCGCCCTGCAGCCCCTGCTGGTCCCGGCTGCTTTTGGTCCGGTTAAAATCATCAACTGTCCGGCGCACGCCAGTGCGGTTGGCAAAGGCTTCAAGTCGCTCGAGGTTTTGATCATGGATGGCCTCCAGCCGCTTCTCCTGCAGGCTGGCGACCGATTGCAATTGGTTGAGCACCTGCTTGCTGACAGAGTGGCGGGTATTAACATACAGGGTTGAGCCAAGTACTACCAAGGGGATGAATGAGATGGTCACAAACAGCAGGATAAGCTTCTCAATAAGCCTCACGACCGTACCTCCTTAACCGAATGGCGCAACTCCTGAGCGCCGCGGTAGATCAGCCAATAGGCCGCCGTCTGCAGCAACAGGAACAAGTAGATCACCAGCAGCAGTGCCGTCAGGCCGATGTCCTGCAGCCGCTGATTGCCCAGCGCGGTTAGGGCCTGGACGATGATCGAACTGCTGATCACCGCTACCAAGCCGTAGAAGAACTTATCCAGATTACCTCGCAGATTATGGGGCAGGGAGTGGACGAAGCGCTCAGTGTCCATCATGACCCGCAGGCTCAGTGCCCACGTCAAGGCCAGCGGTACTATCACCAGCCCTAACAGCCAGCTGTCCGACAGGTAGTAGGTAGCGAGCTGGTCCGGGGTGGACGGAAATTGCCGTACGACATTGGTGTAGGCCATGACGGCGAAAAAACCGACGAAGATGGCAGTCGGCAGCAGGACAGGGGACAATTTATTGCCGAAACCCTCGGCATAATGGCTCTGCCGTAGCATCTCCCGCGTCCCCCGGTACATCGAGACGAACGCCAGCAGCGGTACTATCACATGGAACAGGTTGCTGGCAATGGTCAGATACATCGCCGCCATGTAGTGGTGGATGAGGAGGTTCCGAACTGAACCGAATAGGGAGAAGCCGATCAGGTCAGCTACCAACAGCCCGACGCCGGTGGCGATGAACCGGAAGGCTTTGGTGTAGGCCCAATTTTTCTTAGCGCCGTCGTAAACCAGCTGGCTAAAGCTGTACCAACTCATGGCGCCGAAGATCCAGGCCGCCAGGTAGGGGATGATGATGGTGATGGTTAGGAGAATTGTGACCAGCTGCGAGAAGTGCGGTTGGTTAGCGGTGTTAGTTTTTGGCGCTATGATACTGAGCAGCGTTGACACGGCCAGTGAACCGACCACCAGGACGACATAGGGCCATTTCCGGACTTTTTTCATTCGGGCTTACCCGCCTCATACTTTACCGTAACCATTATGCCAGATCGGCGTCACTTGGCCTAGTCTATTCGGCTACTGGTGGCGGGCTTGCCACTCTTTGGTGGCGTCCGGCATATCCTGGCCGACGCCGAACAGGAAGATGACTGTAGTGCCTGTGCCGAGGAAGGCGAAGCGCTTACTGACTGCCTGGCGCAGCCCGGCCTCGCCGCCGTCCCTACGCAGGCTGGTCAGGTAATTTTCAAACGAGCCATGCTCGGCCACGACCGCCTGGACCTCTTGAGCGTTTTTGACAATCGCCCGGATCTTGGCCAGGTTGCGGATCACCGCCGGGTTCATCATCAGCTCCTCGATCTCCGGCTCCTGGAACCGCGCCACTTTGTCGATGTTGAAATCGGCAAACGCCGTTCGGATACCCGGCCATTTCTTCTCCAGCACCTGCCAGTTCAGCCCGGCCGCCAGGATGACCCGGCACATCCGCTCGAAGTATTCGTTATCGTCCTTAGGCTTGGTAACCTTGTGGTGCATACGCCACTCTGGTTTCGGCATGATCTCCTGCCTCCTCGTACTTGTTAGTATACGCTCCAGCTTGTTTTATAGGGGTTTTTTGGGTAAAATACTTCGGTACTTGTTCAATTCCAATTGCCCGAATCGGCACAGCTTTTTGGACCATTGGGAGAACGTGGGGCAATAGCTCAGTTGGCTAGAGCACCTGCTTTGCAAGCAGGGGGTCCAGG
>CAZXCS010000050.1:0-4242 GCA_964639195.1 uncultured Candidatus Saccharibacteria bacterium
CCAACGATGTAGCTGTACAAATGGCCGATGTGCATGGCCTTGAACGGATTCGGGTCGCCGAACTCAACCAGGACTTCCTGTCCCTCTAGTGACTGTTGTGGCCGGGTGTCCAGCAATCCGGCAAGTGTCCGGTCATTAAGTTTCAGATTGATAAAGCCCGGGCCGGCTACAGACACATCACTCACCTGTTCGGCCAGGTCGGTTTTAAGTTTTTCAGCCAGAGCGTCTCCAACCTCTCGCGGGTTCTTGCCGACTTGCTTGGAAAGCTGCAACGCCACATTGGTGGTGTAATCGCCGAATTGCTCCTCCGGCCGGGTCAGTTCAATGCCTACAGCCACGCCGAACAACGCCTGCACGGCGGCCCCGACCTGTTGCTCCAATTGCTCTTTCATTACCATTTAGTGTAACAGATGGGGTTTAGCCTACAGCACCGGGCGCTGTAACAAGCGAATGCTGCGCAGCACGACGTTGTACATGCTCAGCAGCAGGACGAAAAAAGTGATGATCGTCAGCAGCATGTGCGGATAGGACGTGGGATGCAGCAGACGGTCCGAGACATCGAACAGCAGGCCGCCAGGATTGGTCAAAATGTCCCAGCTGTTCCAGCGCAGGTCGCGGCCGACATAAATCGCCGAACTGCAAACCAGCAACGTCAAAGCGATCCAGGCCAAAGTGGCTGCATCAGACAAACGCCGTTGCAGCTGCACGTGTATTAGGTACAGGCTGCTGAAGCCCAATGTCACCCCCGTATATATGAATGACGTGAACATCAACGTGTCATAGAGGATGTCGACCCGCTGCACGGCCTGCAGATGGATAAAATCACTGATCATGTAGAAGCTGTTCGGCAGAAACACCACCCAGAGCAAGCTGTAGGCCAGGCCTTCCCAGCTCGTCCAAGCCTTGTCCCGCAGCACCATCACCAGCCGGACGGCGAACACTAACGGCAACCAGGCTAGAAACAGATTCCAGATCAAGTAACCGAAATCCAAGCCGTGGTTACGCCAGGCACCGTAGCCGAACAAGCCAACACTTACCAGGCTCGAAGCACACAGCGCCAGCAGGTATTGGTTACGGGGCGACCGCAAATTCATTACGGTTTTAATTATAGACTAGCTGAGTTAGTAGCTGTTGGCTGACCGGTCGGCATAATCAATCGCGTGCTGATACTGTGCGTGCAGTTGTAGTGTCTGGTTTAGTACAATATTTGTCGTGTTCAACAGAAAATACAGATATACGCCGACGATAACCCCCAAAGCCAGAACCAGTTTCATAACCAAGGTATAACAAGCTACGGCTAGTATTTGCAAGCATGGGCAGTTTCAATATATGGCTTCGAAGCAGCTAGCCGAGCTCGACCTTGAGCTTCTCGACCAGACCGACAGGCGTCGGATCGACATTGTTCAGGATTGCAACATACAAGCTGACGAAATCGCAGAAGTTCGACGCCCAAAGCAGCTGCTGCAAATGGGTTTCGCCCAAAGGCGTAACGACTTCCGGCGACGGGCGCTTGCCGGACAGCAGTCGCTCGCTGACTTCGAAGCGTTTCTGGACCCGCGGGTGTTCCAGGTTGGAGCGGATCTCGACCACGGCGTACGGTTTCTGCTCCGGTTGAGCCGACCAGCCGATAAATTCGTTGTGGTTGAACTCCGGGTATTGGTTGACCCAAGCGACGTTTTTGGAGTTCTCGTTGAGGCAGATTTTGAACTTGTTAGCTGCCGGGAAGAGCTTCGGGCCACTATAGACGACGATGGATTTACCGATTAATTCCTGCGCCAGCTGCTTGGTCGCGTTGTCTTTAGTTGGTACGTCCGGCCCCCAGGAAGTTATCTGGTCTTTGAGCCATGCGCCCACAGTCTGCAATTCGGCCAGCTTGCCTGATGGGATCAAGCCAAGCGGCTCCAGCAGCTGGGCCAAGGCAGCCAGGAAATAGAATGATGACATTCTAGGCTGGATACCGCCGGGGATGCTGTAGAAAACATACGATTTCGCCTGGGCCCGTTCAGCCAGTTTGCCGCCGGCAGCCAAAACAGCGATCTGGGCGCCGCGGGCTTCGGCGGCGTCGAGAGCTGACAGCGTTTCTTCGGTATTACCCGAATAGCTGGATGAGATGAATAGAGTATTTTTGCCCACGTAGGCAGGCAAGTCATAGTCACGGACGATCTCGAACGGTACGCTCGGCTGGCCCCACACATTGAGGTAGATGGCAGGCCAGGCCGAACCACCCATACCGGCCAGAACGACATTGTGAATATCCTTGAAGGCCGATGCGTCCACGCCAAAATCATACTGCAACTGCTGCCACTGTTTACCGACTACGCCGAGAGCGTCGCCCGGGTCACGTTGATGAATAAGCTTAAGGTCGTCGAGCACTGGATCCTCCCGTTTAGTCTGCTGTCATCTCATTATACCTGAGCCGTCTGTCGGTCTGACCAGGCCATATGCTACAATCAGATCAGCAACAGCGAAACATATATAGGGGGGCAACTATGTTCGGGCACCAGGACAACAAACAAAATGATGACCACTCGGCTGACCAGCCGGTTGAGGACCACGTAAGCGGGCCGGCCGAAGAGGAGTTTGTCTCCGGCGCTCATCCAACCGGTCACACGCCGTCAGATACTGGTCATGCCGATAATCCGGATGGTGATTCCGGCTGGCAGCACCCCGGCACACCAGTTGATAGTCCGGACCCAATCAGCGACGTAGTCCCACCAGTCGGCGGCTCGTCTAAGCCCGTAAGTTTACCGAACCCTAGCGGCTCATCTAACGATCACGAGCCGGAGAGTACGAGCAATGCTGCCGACAGCGAACTCGTCGATCTCAGACACCAGGCCCTGCAAGAACTCAGCCCGCTGGTTGATAAGCTCGACCAGCCGGCCGAGGAACGTTTCCGCACCCTCATGATGATGGTTCAGGCCACCGACAACCAGAGCCTCCTGCCCAAAGTCTACGAAGCCGCCAAGAAAATAGATGACGAGCAAGCCCGCGCCCAGGCCTTGCTGGACGTCATCAACGAAGTCAACTACTTCACACACCCCAAAGACGAAAACAACGAAAACTAGATAATTCTTTACAGGGAGCTTCGGGCTACATCATTCCCAGAAGAGTTCTGTGAGCTCTTTGTGTAGACTCGAGGGAACCGTCAACGCTAGGCTACTAAGCCTACATCATTCCGGCCATGCCGCCCATGTCGGGGGCACCGCCGGCAGGAGCCTTCGGTTCAGGTACGTCGACGACTAAACCGCCCATTGTCATGGAGGTACCGGCGATCGATGTCGCGTTCTGGATGGCTTCTTTGGTCACCCGGGCCGGGTCAATGACACCGACAGCTTTGAGGTCGACCAGCTTGCTTGGATTGTTGACATCAACGCCATAACCGGACTTGCCGGATTTGACTTGTGGCAGCCACTCGTCGGGGTTCAGCCCGGCGTTGGTCAAAAGAATGCGGAAAGGCTGTTCCAGCGCCCGGACCAGCAGCTGCTGGCCGGCGGCAACTGAATCGTCACCATTGGCGGCTTTGATCGTGGCCGCCAGATTGATGAAGGTCACGCCGCCGCCCGGCACAATGCCGTCAGCCAAGGCGGCTTTGACGGAGTGCACGGCGTCGTCGACGCGGAATTTCTTCTCTTCAATCTCGGTTTCGGTGGCACCACCGACTTTAATGACGGCGACTTTACCGCTCAGGGCGGCCCGGCGCTTTTCCAGGTTTTCTTTGTCATATTCGCTGGTAGCTGCGTCGGCTTGGGTCGTAATCTGCTTGATGCGGGCGGTGATTTCTGCCGGCGTGCCGCCGCCTTCGATGATGGTGGTCTCGTCCTTGTTGGCGATCACCCGGCGGGCCGAACCGACAACATCGAGCTCGACATTTTCAAAAGTCATGCCACGGTCATCAGTGATGACGGTCGCACCGGTCAGGATGGCAATGTCATTCAGGATGTCTTTGCGGCGGTCCCCGAAGGCCGGTGCCTTGATGGCTACGGTGTTGAAGACGCCCTTCAGGCGGTTGAGGATCAGCGTGCCCATGGCTTCGCCCTCGACATCCTCAGCGATCAGCACCAGATCTTTCTTGCCAGCCTGAGCCAGCTTCTCGAGCAACGGCAGGAATTCCTGGATGCTGCTAAGTTTCTTGTCAGTGATGACGATAGCCGGCTTGTCATAGACAGCTTCCATGCGGGCGGTGTCGGTCACCATGTACGGGCTGACGAAGCCGCGGTCAAAGGTGAAACCTTCGACAACTTC
>CAZXCS010000051.1:0-4068 GCA_964639195.1 uncultured Candidatus Saccharibacteria bacterium
CTGGTCGACTTGGTCGGCTTCGATCATGCTCGCCCAGTCACTGCAGTCCGGCTGAAGAACCTTAACATGTTGAGCGTAGTCCCTTTTAAGCTCTGCGTAGCGCGGGCTGGCTAGCGTAGCCGGTGTGGCGCAGACGGCAATGATTTTGCTTTTAGTCATCGCTGCCGCCGGTTTGACCATCGGCTCAACCGCCACCAGCGGCACACTGGACTTTGTACGCAGATCTTTAATAATCGTGGTCGTAACGGTGTTGCAAGCCACGACAATGACCTGACAACCCCCGTCAACCAGCTCTTGGAAAATCGGCGTCACCAGCCGGAGCAGCTCGGCCGGTTGACGTTTGCCATAGGGCACGTGCTCTTTGTCCTCACGGAGGATAATCTCATCGTTCGGCAACTCGGCCTTGATGGCATTGGCGACTGAAAGGCCGCCGACACCAGAATCAAACACGCCAATTTTCATGCCGCCTGCTTGGTTGTGGCCTGGCCTTCAGCCACCCGCTGGGCGGCGCGGATGACATTATCAAACAGGGCGCAGACAGTCAGCGGGCCGACACCGCCCCTTTGCGGTGTGATGGTCAGGTCGTCGCGTTCGTAAAGTTCCGGCGCAGCATCACCGACGGTTTTGCCGCCTTCGCTGGCGACACCGGCATCAACCACTACGGCGCCCGGTTTCACCATAGCCGATTTAATCAGTCCGGCTACCCCGGTGGCACTGACTATGACATCGGCTTTCAGCACTTCGCCCGGGACATCAGGCGTTTGCCTGTCAACAATGCGCGGCGTCACGCCGGAGGCGATCAATAACTTCTCCAGTGGCTGGCCCACCAGCTTGCCGTACCCGACCAGCACCACGTCCTTGCCGGCCAGACCGACGTTATAGCCGGCCAACAGCCACATGATGGCCAGAGCAGTCGCCGGATCGAACTTCGGATCACTTCCCAGCCCATCGACATCTTTCTCAGGCGGCACAAGGTTCACGATGTTTTCCGTCTCGGCAGGATCGGCCAGCGGCAGCTGCACGATGATGGCATGCACCGAATCGTCACTAGCCAGTTTTTTCAACAGATCAGAGGCCGCTGATTGCTCCACCTTGTGAATATCAACATCAATCAGTATGTCCGCGCCGTAGCGCTGCTTCATGCGGACATAGGTGCCGATAACTTGATTGTCCAGATCGGTCAGCACAATCGCCAGCTTAGGGAACACTTTGTGGGTTTGGCGCAGACCACGCACCTGACGAGCCTGGCGTTCCTTGATGAAACCGGCTAATTCACTACCACTCAGCAACTTCATCTACTTATTGTACAAGATTCTTGCTAAAACAGGGGTAATTTGCTAAAGTTTCCTGATATCGCTTACTGCGATGATGCGGGCCAGTAGCTCAGCTGGTTAGAGCGTCTGCCTCTTAAGCAGAATGTCGAGGGTTCGAGTCCCTCCTGGCCCTCCAACACCTTTGTCCTGTCGGGATACTGCAACCAAAGCGCCAATCATTATTTTTACTTAGACTTAGATCGTTTATCGAGTACCCACTGAACTGACGGGCTTATCGGCTTGTCCGTTCGGTGGATGCAACCCATCCAGCAGCAAGGCCGGCGTTTGCCTTCCTGCAACTCCGCGATAGTCCGTTCAATGTGATTTCTTCTTGTCTCTAGCTGTTTGACATCAATGGTCCAACAAATCCACTCGTTGCGTGCTAACGTTGTTAAACTCTGCCAGGCTGCAAGTGCTGCCGGGACAGAGCTAAGAGCTTGTTTTAAGTCAGCCGGCATTTTGTGCACGGTTCCGCCGGCTATTGCTTCTAAGGTCATTATTATATTTTAGCTCAACTAATTTTTTCTATTGATTAGTCGAAACGGAAATACCGCGTACATGCTCTGTGATCTCATGAAATAATGTTAGGCACCGGCGGCGGCAATAACTTGCATAGGAACTGGCGAAGGGACAATGAGCATATCGGCACGTAGCGCGTGGCGCTCCCAAGGCTCGGGAGCTGTTGTTGTCCGAACTGGTGGTTTGCTCAGGGCTACATGACCAAGTACACATAGTTGCTCTTCGCTGAAGTCGAATTTGTTTTTATCGTCGATGATGGTTAGACCTTCTACTGGCACTTCACGTCCGTTTTGCAGGCGAAACCCAACACTGTCAATCACCATTGCGCCGTCCCCCGCAGCCCACGTCACAAATTGGCGACGCTGACGATCCCTGGCTGTTGGCTCAATATTAACAACATCGCGAAGACTAATACCTGTCCATTCCAAATGATATGCCATATGCTCTAGTATCCTGAGTCTTTTTATTTCAATTGCATCCTCTATAGAAAAACGCCGGCTGTTAAAGCCGGCTGGTAGCTTGGGTAAGTCTGTGGTGCCACGGGCCCACCCGACTTTCGGCAAAGGTAGACGCAGCACCGTGCCCCCTTTGGACTCAGCGCCTGCTTCTATATTTGCCATGTTGGTGTTCCTTATTTTTGGCTACTTTTAATTATAGTCCTGTCTGCCAAGTACTTATCCACAGCCTGGTTGGCAGGCTAGGTTTCGCGGGAGGCTTTCAGCCTACCTCTTTCTATACAGAGCATACTTGAAATGAAAGCCGTTTTGTTCTTGCGATTTGCCGGATTCGACCAGTTCGAACGCTTCCTCAAACGGCGGGAAGAAGCGGTCACAGCCGAAATCGGCGTCGATGAATGTCAGGTAGAGTTCGTCGGCTTTGCCCATGTCAATCACCTGCTCAAAGACCTTGGCGCCGCCGGCAACCCACAGATCGTTCCCGGCAGCCGCAAATTCCTCGAGAAATTTGGCAAGATCATGCACCACAGTGACACCCTCAATCGGCGTATCCTCATGTGTCAGTATGTAATTGTCACGGTCTTTCAGCGGGCCATGGTATGTTTCGCGAAAGGTTACGCCGCCGGTCAGGACATGTCCGCCGTGACTTTTCGTCTGGTCGGTAAAGAATTGCTCGTCTGTCGGGATCGACCAGGGCAAAATGCCATGCTTGCCGATACCCTGTCGCCGGTCAAGAGCAGCAATTAAGCGGTTCATGCTAATAGTTTACTCCTGCGGATCTGGCTGAGTAAGTAAAACGAGCCAGTAATGAGCCCAACAGGGTTGGGATCATCAAGCATTCCCTGGACGGCGCTCGGCTGATCAGGGATAGCTTCCGCTTGGAAACCTTTCGCGACAAAGGCTTCCGCCAAAGTGACGGGATCCATCGACCGCACCGGCAGGTCTTGGGTCGTGTCGAAGACAGTGGTAATGACGCGCTCGGCAAACGGCCCGAGCAGCGGCACCAGCTGCTCATAATCCTTATCGGCTTTCAGGGCCAGCAGGACGACCGGCTTTACCCCCGGATGCAGCTGTTGAAAACTCGCTACAAACGCTGCCATTTTGGCCGGGTTATGGGCTCCATCCATAATTACGGTTTTATCTTTGATATTAACGGTTTCCATCCGTCCCGGGATTCGGGTGGACTGAGTTGCCTGCAACACTTCACTCGTTAAGCTTGCTAGATTATCGCGTGCGGCAAGATAGCGGTAGCAGGCGTACGCCAGCAGCCAATTGCGCTGCTGGTAGGCCGGCAAATCATCGCTAACTGTTGCGTGTTGGCGTTCATCGGCCTCTGTTGTGACATGCAGTACGCCACCCTGTTCTTTTGTATAGGATTCGAACACCTGCATAATCTCATCACTCTGGCGATAACAGAACACGTGGTTGCCGGAGTGGACAATGCCGATTTTCTGAGCGGCAATCTCCGGCAGTGTATTACCGAGCAAGCTCACGTGGTCAAAACCTATATCGGTAATGATGCAGACCTTTTCCGGCCGGCTGGCGACATTGGTGGCATCGTGCAGGCCGCCGACGCCGGTCTCAACTACGGCGTATTCCACCCGCTGCCGGGCCATGACCCACAGCGCAAAGGCATATAACAATTCAAAATAGGACGGCTGCTCACCGCCCGCTTCGACCAGTCCCAGGAATACCTCGAGTTCACTGCAAAATGTGGCATCCGAAACCGGCTGGCCGTCGATCTGGATGCGCTCGGTGATGCTGTCAACGTGCGGCGAAAC
>CAZXCS010000052.1:0-4061 GCA_964639195.1 uncultured Candidatus Saccharibacteria bacterium
ATCCCACTCTCTCCGCCAACCAGGTTCGGAAACCTTTCTACACATCATGCCTGTGGTGTTTACATTTTTTTTATAAGCAAGCTGTGTTTAACTTATTGATATGGACGATCAAAACCAAATAAATCAACCGGTGCCCAATCCTTTACCGCAACAAAATCAGCCTACTCCTACAGATGAGACGAAGCCGCTTAGCAAGGCAGAGAAGCTAAAACGTAGTTTCTTCCAGATATTGATTGGCTGCCTGCTGGGTGCGGCATCAATAGCCGTGATTGCAGTACTCGTCGGTAGTTTTAATGATGTCCTGGCCAGGGCGCTCGGCACAATCGCCATGGTGGCGCTGCACGCTACCTTAAGCTTCAGTTATATTACAGAGGCTGAGAAAAGAGATAAGAAAGACGGTGGCCGAAGCCTCGAGCTGTTCACCAACACTGTATTCGTTTTAGTTGTTCTGAGTTTCATTACTTCTATATTTGCTATTTGGCAATTATTAGACGGCGGTTTGACCCTCAAGCTTTACATGATGTACGGGGTTCTATTATTTGCCACGCTTCATGCCGATGTTCTGTATCGAATCCGCCAGTTCGAAACAAAAATCGATAATGTTGTAACGGCGAATTATTTTTTCATGACCCTAGTTGTCGCGATGCTTTTCATCGTCATATTCTCCGAGGGCTCCTCAGATCTCGGTGA
The DNA here is from genome assembly GCA_964639195.1 of uncultured Candidatus Saccharibacteria bacterium. Classification (GTDB taxonomy): domain Bacteria; phylum Patescibacteriota; class Saccharimonadia; order Saccharimonadales; family UBA4665; genus DASZPJ01. Next base: position 691 of record CAZXCS010000052.1, read on the forward strand.
GTTTTTCTATCGATTACTCGCCGCTGTAGGCATAATTGACGCAACTATGACCATTACGGCGATAATCATGCATAAACTGTACTTGCAGAAACATCCTGCCGAAGCCGCCGCAGCCGATCAGACTGCCTCAGCGCAGTCCAAGAGTTTCTGGAAGAACCCATTGGTCGTTCTACTGATGATTTTCCTCGGCTTTCAGATTATTGGTAGTATGTTTGCGCTGCTAGTTCGCGGATTCTAGCTCTTACCTACCACTTTGTCCGCTATGCTAGACTATCAATGGAGAATTTTATGAATAATCTTATACGATTTACGGGCATTTTGGTGGTACTGTTAGCCGCTAGCTTGTTGGTCCTGGCCGTCGGCGGCGTCCTATCGTCGACTCAGCTGTGGCACAACCTAACCAAAGTGGTTGAGCTGGCCGGCATTCTGTTCGCGGCCTGTGCCCTCGTGATGGTCTTCACAAAAAAGTAAGCCGCTCTAATTTTCGAGCAATAGCCAGTGGTCTGAGCGCTGGACAACCTGCCAGCCGTCCCGCTGCAATGCTTTTGCCAGTTGGCTTCCGTGGCTCAGCAGAGCGCAATGGATATCGTGTTGGCCAAAGGCTTGAGGATAGTTGCGGTCGGGGTGGTGAATGATGTCCATGTAGCGGTCCATGTACGGCCGCCAAGTCGGCATACGGCCGTCGATGTACACCGGCTGCCCTGGCAACTTCCAGATCAGATAGCCGCCGATGCTGTAATCATTAAATAAATTGCCCTGGCAGGGGTGCTGTTGCAGATAAGTGACAGCCACAACCGGATAGCCGCTGCCGCGGGGAGCGTCGAGTGACTCCGTGACAATGAGAGCAGTCAGAGTGTAGATAGTCACGACAATGGTGCTGACGAAAGCGACCAAAGCCACCCGGCGCGGCTTGTCGAGACGGTGGGGCAGGGCGGCTTTGGCTCGGCTCAGGAAGCGGTCCAGCTCCGGCAGGGCGCTCACGACGAACAGCGGCAGATTGCGGCTGGCGGACAGCGCGCTCAGCAACAGCAGGCGGCTCAAGGTAATCCATTCGCCTTTTTTCAGAAACGCCAGTGAGCCGGCAGCCCACAAAATGACAAACATCCATGATTCACCCCTGAATGAGAAGGCATACCATTCGGTAATTTGGCTGTGCAGCGCCGGGTCGCCCACTGTCCGGAAAATTTCCTCGTACAGCCGCCAGCCGTACGCATTCAGCAGCGTGGCCAGGGCGCAGACCAGCAGCAGATAAACTGTCGAGCGGCGGCGTTCGCGGAAGGCAAAATAGGCAATCACAGCCAGTCCAGCTATGAAACCTGCATGGAGGTTGGCCCAGACCACGAATAGCAAGGGCAGCCAAAGCCGCCAACGGCTATAGTCACCACGCAAAACCGCTAGCAGCAGCGAGAAGAACAGCACGGTCCATGCTAGCGGCCGCACGCCGGCGTAAGGCATAAGCGCGATTGCCGCTAGCAGCAGCACATGGAGCCGTGCCCGGCGGGCCGCCAACAGGAGAGCACCGCTCCACAGGCCGGCAAACAGAGTAGCCAACAGGCTGTAGCCGCCGTGGTTGTACAGCCAAGTCGTGATGACGTCATTACCCCATTCGTGATCGGTCCAGGGCCAGCTTGGTGCCGTATAGCTATAGAGGTCGTGGTGTGGCACAGCGTGGTGGCTGAGGATGTAGTCGCCGGTGCGCAGGTGCCAGCCGAAGTCCGGGTCGAGACGCTGGAAGCAAACTACCCAGAACAAACCGAACAATATCGCGAAACCTAACAATAAGTGAATTTTGGGTTGTTTTTGTAGGTAGTTACTCGTATTGCGCACAATTGTGGGTATGGCCGAGAACATCGTTACGAATTGAGGTTTTCTCATAAAATTCATGCGATAGGCATAGCCTAACATACCGACGTTTTTAGATCTCGCTCAAGCGGCTTATGCTAGTATGCTTTTATGAAATCCCGGCTTAGACTACGGCATCTGATAGTCATTAGTACGGTAGCCGTGCTTTTGACGGTGATAGCTTCTGCGGACATAATTCTCTCTCAGCGCTCGCTAGCGCTGATTCGTATCGGTTCTATGCCTGTTAACTCCCAAACGACGGACCGGCAACTGGAGCATCAGTTAACGCTGGCAGTTAAAAAGTACCGCCTGGTACTGAAATACCCTGATGGCAGCACCAAAGCCTATATGCTACGGGACATTGGTATGTCGATTGATGTCTCAACCTCAGTCAAGCATATCCGGAATGGTATTAAACACGCACCGCTTCGGCGCTTGGTGTGGTGGCGGCCAATGGAGTTCCAGCTTGCCACCAAGGTTGATCCACTACCGTTTACTCACTTCATTGAAACGGACGGTACCCGGACGACTGACCCGGCCAAAGATGCATCGGTCTCGATAGACAACGGCATGGTGAAAATAGTACGCGAGGCAACCGGTAAAGGTTATACCGTGCCTGACTCCGGCGTTCCCATCCAAGACTTGGTATCCAAGCTCGAGCCTGGGCCGATGGCACTTAAAAAATCCGTCCTGTATCCGGCGATTAAATCTGAAAAGCTGGCATCCGTTCAGGTCAAAGTTAACCGCATCATTAACCAAACCGTGGTCTTTACCATTGACGGTTCCTCCGTACGGCCGACTTCCAGTGACATTGCTGGCTGGCTGGAGCTCAGTCCCGTCAACAGCGCCAATACAGTCGACGTAACAGTAAACAGCGGCAAGGTTCTGGACTATATCAACACCATCTCCAAGCCGTACACTCAGCCGCCGCGAAGCCGCTTGATTACCAGGGTTGCTGATGGCTATGTCGTACTGGATCCGGGTAAAAACGGGCTAGACATCATCAATAAGGACCAAACTGCCACCGACGTAGCGAACAAAGTCATAAACACCAAGGGCGCAACAATCAATCTCTCGGTTCAATATTCCACCGCTAAAACCGTCGAAGCCCCCCAACTGTACGACAAATGGTTGGTCGTGGACGTAGCGACTAAGCGAATGTACGCTTACGAACAGACCAATCTAGTCAAAACGTTTTTGATCTCGTCAGGTGCTCCTCGTACTCCGACAGTTCTGGGCCAGTATGCAATCTATGCCAAGTACAGCAGCCAGGACATGCGTGGCGACAACGCCGATGGCAGCCGTTATTTTCAGCCGGATGTGCCGTATATTAATTACTTCTATAAGGATTTCGCCATTCACGGTAATTACTGGCGGCCGACTAGCTACTTCGGCAATATCAATAGCTCGCACGGGTGTGTCGGCATCACTCCAAACGATGCGGGCTGGGTTTACGATTGGGCGCCCATCGGCACTCCCGTGATTGTGCACGATTAAGCTGCTATAATACACCGACGTTCACCCCTACG
>CAZXCS010000053.1:0-2665 GCA_964639195.1 uncultured Candidatus Saccharibacteria bacterium
CGTCGAGTTCGATGTCGAACTGCTCGGACTTGGCTTTGATTTCCTGTAGCAATAGAATGTCCGGCTGCTGCGCATCGATGAACGGCTGCCACATGCCCTTGTTCAGCACGGCCCGGATGCCGTTGACGTTCCAGGAGTAAAGCTTTAGCATACGGGCAAGTATAGCTTTAGGGTCATGACTTTGCTAGACTGAATCATTAGATGAGCCAGTACAAGCGCGTTCTCCTGAAGCTTTCCGGCGAGCAACTAGCCGGCAAATATGAATTCGGCGTTGATCCGGAAATAGCCTCTTTCTTAGCGGCTGAAATTAAAAAAGTTGTCGACGGCGGCTGTCAGGTGGTCGTCATCGCCGGCGGTGGCAACATGGTACGCGGCGCTGAAATCGCCGGCAATGGCATCCGCCGTGTCACGGCCGACCAGATGGGTATGCTGAGCGGTCTTATGAACTCCATGGCGCTGACCGATATCTTCGAAGCTAACGGTCTGAAGACCCGCTGTCTGAGCAACATTTTCGCCCAGCAAGTAGCTGAATCGTACTCCTACCGGCTGGCTGAAAAGCATCTTCAAAAAGGCCGGGTGGTTATCATCGCCGGCGGCACAGCCCGCCCGTACGTTACCCACGATACTGCCGCTGTCAGCTTCGCGCTGGAGCTGGACTGCGATCTAGTGCTTAAAGCCTCCAAAGTCGATGGTGTCTATGACAAGGATCCGGCCCAGAATCCGGACGCCCGCAAGCTTGACACGGTCACGTTCCAGGAAGCCGTCGAGGATAATGCCATCAAGGTTATGGACAAGGCCGCCCTCGGTCTGGCCATGGAACAGCACAAAACCATTGTCGTGTTCGACGCGATGAAAGCCGACAATTTCCTCAAGGCTGTTTCCGGCGAAGCCGTCGGCACCCGTATCAGCAGTTGATTATTCGGATAGGTCAGGAGTATCCAGCAGAATCTGGTCGCCCGGTTTGGCTGACCCGCTGAGAATTTTTTTAGCCATCGTGTCTTCGACGGCTTTTTGCAAGGCGCGGCGCATCGGCCGGGCGCCGAGCCGCGGGTCGTTGCCGCGGATGACGATTTCGGCGATCGCCGCGTCGGTCAGGCCGACGCTGATGTTCTGGTTGGTCAGTGTTTGGTTAACCTCGGCCAGCATCAGGCGGACAACTTGGGTTAGCTCGTCGGCCGTCAGCGGCCGGAACAGTACCAAATCGTCGAAACGGTTGATTAGCTCCGGTTTGAACTGCCCGCTGCTGATCAGCTGGTCGGTAAATTCGCCGGTGAAGCTGTCTAGGGTTTGACCGGCGGCTACTCGTTCGCGGATGGTGTTGGCGCCGGCGTTGCTGGTGGCAATGATGACGCAGTCTTTGAATGAGGCTGCCCGTCCGGACAGGTCTGTCAGCTGGCCTTCATCGAGCAGCTGCAGCAACAGGTTCAAAATGTTGGGATGGGCCTTTTCAATTTCATCCAGAAGCACTACCGAAAACGGTTGCTGGCGGACTGATAGTAACAAGCTGGCGGTCTCGCTTTCACCGTTGGCCAGCAGGCGCTGGACATCACCCGGCTGCTGGTACTCGCTCATGTCCAGGCGCACCATGTTGGTCTCCGAACCGAAATAGGTGGCGGCAATGGCTTTGGCCAGCTCGGTCTTGCCGACGCCGGTTGGACCCAGAAACAGGAAGCTGCCGATCGGTCGGCGCGGGTTGGTGACTCCGGCCCGGGCCCGGCGTAGCGCGTTGGCCACGACCTTGACGGCCTGGGTCTGGTTGATCATGCGTTTATGGATGTTGTCTTCGAGGTGCAGCAGCTGGTCGGCTTCGGCCGGTGCTGCGGTACCGGCCTTGACACCACGGGTTTGCTCAATGGCTTGTTGGACGCTTTCGGGAGTGACCAGCCCGCTCTGGCTATGGCCAATCGCCTGCTCCAGCAGCTTGATGGCCTTCCCGGGATAGGCCTCATCCTGCTCATAACGGCCGCTTAAACGGTATGTCTCACGGAGCGCGGTATAGACGATGATCACCTTGTGTTGATGCTCTAAACCAAGCGCGTTATCCTCCAGTATGCGCATGACATCAGGCTCAGTCGGCTCCTGCAGCACGACCGGCGTCAGCAGACCGGCCAATGCCGGATTCTTAGACCTCAGCCGCTGATAATCACTTGGCTGCATGGCCATAATGACGGGTATTGCCCTGGCCTGGACGATCGTCAGCAAGATCTGGGTTGCATCAAATGCTCCGGCACTGTCGGTGAAAAACAGTTGGGCATCATCAAAGAACAGGACAATATGTCCGGCGTGCGCCGATTCGGCGGCTACGCTAAGCATGATATCTTCCAGATCCCCCGGATTATGGGCGGTCGAAATGATGTGAGTGGCATTGATGGAGATGATTTGGTGGTACGCCAAAGCGTCATTGGTGTTACCTTCAATTAATCGCTGGGCCAGGGCGTAGACATTCTCGGTCTTGCCGATGCCATCCGGACCGATAAGGGCTACAGCCGGCGAATGATTATTAAAAGCTGTTTCAATAGCTTTTACGCCTGCCGATTGGGCGAGCCAGTCGTAATGCGCACCATGCCCCATGACTGCCTGGCTGACATTCTGCCCGAAACGATTGAGTAGCGGCGTGAAACCAAACGCCCAGTCTCGGCCGATTCCCCCATAGTTCCGCTTAATA
>CAZXCS010000053.1:2765-3852 GCA_964639195.1 uncultured Candidatus Saccharibacteria bacterium
TGGTTTATCAAGAAGTTCACCTGCCAATGGTCTTGCAACGCTTGCCAAAGGCTTTGGGGGTTGCTCACCGCTTCTGGACGCGCCAACCGGGCCAGCACATCTGCCGACAACCGACCGTCCAGATCCGAACCCTCCGGCGGCACAACTGACAATTGTCGCTTCCACCAAACTGCCGGCAGATACGCAAGTAGCGAAATGCCCGCGAGCGTCCAGGCCAGAGAGACGTGGCCTATGAAGAGGATTACACTGGCAACGGCGGCGCTGATGTTGACTACCAGGATCAGCTGGAAGCCGAACTTACCGATACTCTGACCAAGCCGGGCCTGCTGGGCACGCGCTGAAGCAACGTCGATCAAGTCGGCCATCTCTAAATAAAGCCTTTCACAATCAGTACTGGCGCCAGGACAGGCACAAGCGGCCACACGATAATCTCGGCCACCGTGACTAGGCTAACGGCCGTGAGTGTACAAACGGCCGCAAGTAGGACGCAGCTGCGCACCACGAAGCCGATACCCCGGCTTACAAGGTTGTCGCCCCACGCGCGCAACTTATCCTCAAAGCTGCTGCCGGGCACGGTCACAATCCGGCGCCATGGCTGGAACAAAGTGCGCAGCAGTTGTTGGACCGAAAATAATTCGCTGATGCCTTTGATACGAAGTCCGAAACTGTTCAGCGCGTGTCTCCAGCCAGGGCCATACCACCAACCGAAAAACGAGGCTATAAGCATAGCCATCATTGTAGCATTACTTCGGGGGTCCGCCGATGTCTAGCGTGATAACGTGAGCCGGATGCCCGGAACACCGGAATCAAAAACCTTGGGTTTCTCGATAGTTATGTCCAGCTTCTTGATGCGGTCATCAATCATCAACCTGTCGGCAAGCGTCTGAGCCAGGTGCTCCAGTAAATTGAACGAAGTATGCTTGACGGTACTGATGATCGTTCGCCTGACAGCAGAATAATCAACACTGTGTTCCAGTTGGTCGGAGGCCTGGGCAGCCGCCGAGTCTAGCTCTATCTCAACCGAGATTCTGAACGGCTGGGCCTTGGCTTTTTCTTTCGCACTGACTCCGTGATGGCCTTGGACCAC
>CAZXCS010000054.1:0-3600 GCA_964639195.1 uncultured Candidatus Saccharibacteria bacterium
CGATGTTTAATTAGTTTATGTCGTCGCCTGAGGCCCAGGATCTTGAGCGTCTGCTGACCGCAGCCGAAGCTTTGCCACAGCAAGTTTTATCTATTTATGATTACGCCGAACGGCTACAACCCAACGCTGTGTTCGTCTGTGACCGCGATGCCAGACCGGTTGGGATTGCCTTGGCCGGGATACGAGCCCGGGTTGGCGGATTACATTCTGTCGGTGATCGCTGGTATAACCGGCGGATCTCAAACCGTCTGAGCTCTGACGAAATAGCAGCCCATCTAGAAGAGCCGCTGACCAAAGTTAAGACCAGCGCTGAAAAGCCTGTGATTATGGTGGTGGATGATTACGTCTCCGCCAGAGCGCGAACTTTATACATGTTCCAGCAGATATGTAGGCGGCAGGGCCTGTCCGCCTATATCCACTGGGCAACGCTGAGTGGTAAAGGCACCGCCTTTAATGCCTATCCTCATGCCGGCGCCACGGCAATGGCTCCCTGGCGTGACCGTCCGGAAGTGCTTGGTTTCGATTACGACGGTACGACATTAATCGAGCAGCCGACTGTACTCTCGGGGCTGTTTTACGAAAGGTTGCAGCGGGCAGTCGACCAGCTGGTTATACCACGGCTATAAGCTATCTTTATGTTATGCTATTGGCATTAACAACTAATTTCCTGTGGGTGGCGTGAAATTCGCCAATCGGACGTAAAGCCGTCGACCAGTAATCTTCGTTGCTGGATGACCATGTGAAAATCATGGGCCGACCGTACAGTCGGGACTCGTGCAAACGAGGGTCGCTTCAGGAGAGCGGCAGAAAAGGAATCGGTCTAATGAAAAAATTCGGTCATTTTGGCGCTATTGCTGTGGTTATTGCAGCCCTGCTTTGGAGCGTCGACGGTCTGTTACGTATACATCTGCAAGAGAGCCTGCGGGCCCCGGTAATTGTGTTCTGGGAACATATCTTCGGAGCGATCGTTCTGGCACCGCTGGTGCTGTATTCGTTCAAAGCTTTCAAAACCCTGACCCGCCGGCAGTGGCTGGCTATAACCGGCGTATCGTTTTTGTCGGGCGCAGTTGGGACGATTTTGTACACGGCGGCCCTAGGCCGGACACAGTTCATCCCCTTTTCGGTCGTAGTACTACTGCAGCAGTTAAACCCGGTGTTCGCCATCGCCAGCGCGGCGGCTCTGTTGCGTGAACCTTTGACCAAACGGTTTGCGGCCTTGTCGGTGGTTGCACTGGTATCGGCGTACTTTTTGTGGCTGCCAAACGGCATGGTCAACCTATCGACCGGCAACGGTACGTTCATCGGCGGCCTGATGGCCATCGGCGCGGCCGCGGCCTGGGGTACTTCAACTGCCTTCTCCAAGTACGCGCTGAGGGGCACTTCGACCCTGCATGTCACGGCGTTGCGCTTCAGCATCACGCCGTTATTCGCCTTAGGTTTCGTGCTGTTCAGTGGTGACCACACACTTACGGCACTGACCGGCAACCAGTTCAAGTACCTATTGGCGATTACGTTCTCGACCGGCCTGGTAGCCCTGATCATTTACTACTGGGGGCTGAAACGGGTGCTGGCCTCGCGGGCAGCTATCCTGGAACTGGCTTGGCCGGCCTCAGCGGTCTTGATCGGCTGGCTGTGGCAGCATAAGGGCCTAACCTGGAGCCAAGCGCTTTCGGCTATTGTGCTCACCGGTGCGATCTACCTGATCGCCAAAGACAACCGTGAAAAAGCCGAAACTTCAACAACTCCGAACCCGACAAATAAAAAAGCCCCGGCCAAGGCCAAGGCTGCTGCCTAAGTCGAGATCTGCTAGCTAGTGTTTACTTTTTGTGGGACAGTCGCTGCGGTTTGGCGGGAATAACTGCCGGATCGGCCGTATGGAGCGCCATAGCGTGAAGACCCTGTAACATTTTTTCGATGGTCATGTCTTTCTCTTATATTTAAGTAAATACAGCTTAACCATAGTCTCGCTTATGCTAAACGACTGTAAGAATGCTTACACTCTTATAGATTAGGGGTGACAATTGTCATACTCTAGGTGTTATTTTGATTTATTAGTCTTGTCGTCTCGTGTGGTCGACGGTGGCAGAGCTTTCGGCCCGCCGGCGAATTTGGCTTGCAACAAAGTTGTGCGGAGTTGGTGAGCTACCCGTTCAGCCTGCTCGTAGCTCATGCCGAGCCGGGCCACTACTGTCGGTGCCGGTTGAGACGAACTTTGGGTAAAACTGATGGTCACGCCGGCCTGGTTGCTGTCGAGCTCCACGCCGTCGCTGTAGACGGTGCGGGTATCGAGAGCCAACAGCATCACCACTTGCTTGTGGACACTGTTTTCGTCGTTCAGCTGGGCCTTATCATCAATCCGTGAGCCGTAGCCGGCCAATTCCCAAAGCTGGGTGGCTTCTTGGTCGCGCATATTGAAGTGGTTGATCAACAATAACAATATATCTTCCGACGGGCACTCCAGCCCGGCCTCGATGCGCTCTAGGGCGGTATCATCGATCTCCACCGAACCTGACACCTCAGCAATGGTCTGGTTGGACTGCTCGCGCAGGTATTTCAAATGGGTACCGAGTGTTTTATAGGGTTTTTTGGATGGGTGTGGCTCACTCATTACATCCATAGTACTGCGGCGGCAGGCGGGGTGCAAGCACAAGAACTAGAGGTAAGAGGTGGAAGCGAGAGTTAAGATTTCATAACTCTTGAGCTTCAGTTCTATATAATGTGTCGCATGGACATCTTGAACAATGTCAGCCTGGTCGATTATTCTACCATGCGCCTCGGCGGACAGGCAGCCCACTTGGCATCGATTACCAGCCGCAATGAACTGGTGGAAGCCCTCGCTTGGGCCAAGCAGCAGAACCTGCCGGTGATCATGATCGGCGGCGGTAGTAACATTATCTGGCGCGATGAAGGTTTTGCAGGCCTGGTACTGGTCAATAAAATCCAGCGCTACGAGGTGTTTGAAGAGGATAGTGAAAATACCTATGTCACCATCGGCGCCGGTGAAAATTGGGATCAGATGGTCGAACGCACCGTAACGGCGGGACTCACCGGCATCGAAGCGCTCAGCCTGATCCCAGGCACAGCCGGGGCGACACCGGTGCAGAATGTCGGCGCCTACGGTCAGGAAATTTCCCAAACTTTGACAACCGTCGAAGCCTATGACACTACTACCGGCACGTTCCTGAATATCCCCGGCAGCGATTGCGGCTTCGCCTACCGCACCAGCCGGTTTAAAACCACCGACCACGGCCGGTTTTACATTACGGCTATCACTCTGCATCTCACCAAGGGCAACCCCTTGCCGCCCTTCTATGCCGCCGTGCAAGCATACTTCGATGCCGCTAATATCACTGTTGCCACACCAGCATTGCTGCGTGAGGCAGTCGTTTCGATCCGCACCAACAAGCTGCCCGACCCGGCAGTTGTCCGTAACACCGGCTCGTTTTTTGCCAACCCGATCGTTGATAACATGCGCTACGAGGAGATTGCCGACACCTACGATCCGGTGCCTCACTGGCCGGCCGGTGCGGATTCCACCAAGCTGTCCGCCGCTTGGCTGATCGAGCAAGCCGGTCTCAAGGATGTCCACGACGGATTAAC
>CAZXCS010000055.1:0-3427 GCA_964639195.1 uncultured Candidatus Saccharibacteria bacterium
CAATGTCAGCTTTTCGCAGCGCCATACCAAGAAAGTCTGGAAGCCCAACCTCCAGATGAAGACTGTTGTGGTCGACGGCCGCAAGGTCCAGATGAAACTCAGCACCCAGGCCATCCGCACCCTCAAGAAAAAGGGCCTCTTGAGCCCCGCCGAGACACCGGCTAAATAACCGAGTTATTGTTTCTCTAGTATCACCAGCTGGGTCAGGTCGCTCAGTTCGCTGCCCTTCAGCTTGAGCTTGGCTACCGTTTCTTTCGGTTCCATACCAAGTTCTTTGAGGGCATTGGCCAGATCCTGTTGCGGCACCGGGAATTTCAGGGCTTTATCGGCGTAGTGTGTCGGGATAACCAGCTTAGGTTCAACCTCTTTGATAAGCTTCAGGGCACCGACCGGATCAATGGTGTAGCCGTTGCCGCCGATGGGCACGACCATAACATCCACCCTGCCGATGGCTTCCATTTGGGCCTCGCTGAGTTCCGGGTAAATGTGGCCGGTGAACAACACGCTTTGGTCGCCAGCGATCAGTTTGAACATCGTGGCGCTACTGCCTGACTCATCGATGTGCGCCCGGGCCGCCACGCCCATGATGGAAATGTCGGAAACTTCGTATTCGCCGGGGCCGACAATCGTCAGGCGCGCCGGGCTTGGCTGCGACGCCGAACCGGTGTAGATGGCGACGTCATCGGGCTTAGTGATGCTTTTGGCACCCAGCTCGGCCAGATTGTCATCGACCACCAGGCGAGTGCCCTTATAACTGACCGTCACACAATTAGCCCCAAGGAACTGTAGATCCATTGTTACGCCTTGTCTTTTTCGGTTTCTGGTTCTTCGGGCAGCGTTTCTGCCAGCAGGCCGAGGTTGTCAACCAACACTTGCTTTTTGGCTTTAGAGATGGCCATGGCAAAGCGATCGCGTATCTGTTGGCGGTACTGGAAATCGGGTAAGCTCATCACGGCGTAGCGCAAAGTCTTGTTGTCCCTGGCTTCCAACTCGGCGACGTATTTCTGCAGTGCGTTGGGGTTAACTTCACCGACGACCAGAAAATCAACGCCGGCTGAATTGTCCCGGGTAAACTGGCCGGTATAAACTGCCAGGTCAACATGGCCGATGGCCTTCAAATCTGTCTCGACGATGCCGTCACCGTCATCATCGACTTGTCCGGCTTTCTTAACCTTTTTAACGCCGCCGCCGAAAATCTGCTGCAGCGGTTCGTAGTATTCGTACTTTTGGTTGACCTCGTAGTACAGCTTATTGTTGGTACTGTCTGAAGTGATAATGCCGATACTGAGTAAATTACTCAGCTCGCGGCGGACGGAATTGATTTGCTCATCGATCTTGCGCGTAATCTCACGGACGTAAAATGAACGGTTCGGATTGCTGTAAAACAGCTGCAATAATTTCACCCGTGTCTTTGACCCAAAGAGTTGCTCAACCATGAAGTTATTGTAGCAAAGTTTGGTTCAGTTATGAAATTTTTGCATGCAAAAACGTTGTTACTGAGTCAACGAGTTCTACCCAATCTACAGGGGTGTCGATCCAGTGTATACTTTTGTTTCGCTTAAACCAGGTCCGTTGCCGCTTCGCCAGATCTAGGCTGGCTTTGATGATTTTTTGCCGGACATTCTGCGCGGTTTCCTGACCCAAAAAGTAGTCATGCCACTGGGCGTAACCTACGCCCTTCATGGGTTCAGCATCCCATCCATATTGGTCAGCCAGGTGCCGCACTTCATTTTCCAAGCCGGCCGACAGCATGACATCAGTTCGTTCCGTGATGCGCTTGCGCAAGGTCTCGCTGGGCGTCCTTAAGCCTAGAACGAGCGTGTTCGATCTAAGCGGCTGTCGTGTCGGTAGCTGTCCGTCATTCTCTATCAACCGTATAACTCGGCGCTTGTTGCGAGTATCAATACCAGTGGTGATGAGCCCTTGGTCCTCAGCTCGTTGCAATAACTGTTTCAGGCTTAAGCTATTCAGTTCGGTCCGCAATTCGGGTGGCGGCGGAGCCAGGAAACCATAATGGTAGATGACGCTATCGATGTACAGCCCGGTGCCCCCAACTAAGATTGGCAGTTTACCGCGTGCCGTAATGGCATCAATCGCGGTTTGAGCCAGTTGCTGAAAGATAACTGCACTAAATCCACCTCTGGCATCGGCTACATCGATCAAATGATGCGGGATCATAGCCCTTTCCAGTTTGGTCGGCTTGGCCGTGCCAATGTCGAAGTCCTTGTATACCGTCCAGCTATCGGCACAGATGATTTCACCGTCGAATTGCTGCGCCAAACGGATGGCCAGTTCGGTTTTGCCGGAGGCTGTTTCACCCACCAGCACCAGCAGAGGGCCTACGGACGATGCGGTGACCATAGTAACCTCTCGATATCGACCCGGTAATCATCCGAAACCGCCAGGCCCTCGGCTTCCAGCACCTGCTTGTGACCGGCCCGCCCGCCGGGATAACCGGCCGCCAGCCCGCCCTGCTTGTTGACTACCCTTTGCCAGGGCAATTCCGGATTACCGAAGTGCGCAATACCGCCGACGATCCGGGCAGCCCGGGCATTGCCACAGAGTGCCGCCAGCTGGCCGTAGGTCATAACCCGCCCCGGCGGGATCTGCGCCACCAGTGCTTCCACCCGGCGGCGAAAATCACCGCCATTATCCTTTTTCGGTTCACCATTTACCATACATTATCCCTTTGCCATTCACCGTATCACAGTACACCGAGTATGTGCGATCCATGGCAGATGGTAACAGGTAAACGCATGGAAAACGGTAAAAAGTGAACTGTAAATGGTTAGAGTGAGGTCTTATATACCCTTGATTTAGCTTCGTTGGCGACCGTGCCCAGGAACTGCTCAAACGGTAAGGCCAGCGGCACATCCATGACGGCCATATCGTGGCGGATGCGAGGCACGACATTGCCGGAAGTAATTTCCTTTTCACCGATTACCAGCGTATACGGCACCTTGGCCAGTTCGGCGGCGCGGATTTTTTTGCCGACCGATTCATTGGAATTGTCGGTCAAGAGCCGCAAGCCGAGTTCTCTGGCTTGAGCCTGGATTTTATTGGCAAATGCGACCGTCACTGCCTCTTGGTTAACAGTAATGACCCGCACCTGCTCCGGCGCCAGCCAGACCGGGAATTTACCTGCCGTATGCTCGATGTATACACTCAGGAAACGCTCGATCGACCCCAGCAAAGCGCAGTGGATCATAACCGGGAGTTGCCTGGAGCCGTCCTCGGCAATATATTCCAGGCCGAAACGTTCCGGCTGCACAAAGTCCAGCTGCACCGTAGCGACTTGATGCTCGCGACCAATGGCATCGGTCGCCATGAAGTCGATTTTCGGTCCGTAAAAGGCCGCCTCGCCAGTTTGCTCGAAGTATTGCAGCTTGTTCGCTACCACCGCCTGCTTGAGTTGGTCTTGGGCGCT
>CAZXCS010000056.1:0-3319 GCA_964639195.1 uncultured Candidatus Saccharibacteria bacterium
TTGGTCAAAGAGCTGGGATTGAAGAACGTCCACGAAGTGCCCCGGCTGGAGAAGATCGTCGTCAATGTCGGTCTCGGCAAAGCCAAAGACGACAAGAAAATCATGGAAGTTGCCACCAACACCCTGCGTAAAATCACCGGCCAGCAGCCGGTCCAAACCACCGCCAAAAGCTCCATCGCGGGCTTCAAACTGCGCGAGGGCAACAAGATCGGCCTCAAAGTCACACTGCGCGGTGAGCGGATGTATGAGTTCATGGACCGCATCATCACCGTCGTCATGCCCCGGCTGCGTGATTTTCATGGCGTCAGCCCCAAGGCATTCGACCGCCAGGGCAATTTCGCCATCGGCTTCACCGACCAGTCGGTTTTTCCGGAGCTGACGTTTGAAGAGACAACGCCGCCGCACGGCCTGCAAGCCGTGTTTGTGATTAATACCAAACAACCGGCCCATGCCCGGACTTTGCTTGAGAAGTTCGGCCTCCCCTTCGAGAAGCCGCAGGGTAAACCGGTTGAGAAAGGAAAGAACTAGTATGGCTAAAAAATCGATCCGCGTCCGTGACGCCAAGCGTCTGCGCATGATTACCAGTTATGCCGCCAAACGCCGCGAGCTGAAAGAACTGGGCGACCAGGAAGGCTTGGCCAAGCTTCCGCGCAATTCCAGCCCGACCCGCCGCACCAACCGGTGTATTGAAACCGGCCGGCCGAGAGGCTACATGCGCCAGTTCGGTCTCTCCCGCATCAGTTTCCGCGAACATGCCAGCAAGGGTGAAATTCCCGGCGTAACGAAATCAAGTTGGTAGGAGAATAGATATGAGTACAACCACCACTGATCCCATCTCCGATATGCTAACCCGGATTCGTAACGCCGTTGCCGTGCGTAAAAGCGAAGTCAGCCTGCCGCACTCCAAGATCAAGGAGTCGGTAGCCCGTTTGCTGCAAGCCAGCAATTTCGTTGATAATGTCTCGGTTAGTGATGCGCCCATCGGCAAAACGCTGACGGTCACCATCAACGGCGCAGACAGCAACGCCCGCATCACCGAAATCGTCCGCCTCAGCAAGCCGGGCCGCCGCTACTATGTCAACTCGCGTGATATCCCCACAGTCAAGCGGGGCCGCGGTGTTGTCATCATTTCCACCTCCCAAGGCCTCATGACCGGCGATCAGGCCAAGCAGGCCAAGGTCGGCGGCGAATTAATTTGTAAGGTTTATTAAGGAAAGTCATATGAGTCGAGTCGGCAAACAACCCATTGCAGTCCCCAGCGGCGTGACCGTCACGGTTGATAAAGCCAAAATTACCGTGGCCGGCAGCAAAGGCAGTCTGGAGCAGTTCACTATGCCCGGCATCACCGTCCAGCAGGAAGGCGACCAGATCCTGGTCAGCCGGGTCGACGACCAGCCGGAGCACCGGTCCAAGCACGGCCTGATGCGCTCCCTTGTGGATAATATGGTCACCGGCGTTACCGAAGGCTTCAGCAAGAAGCTCGAAGTCAACGGCGTCGGCTACCGCGTCGCCCAACAGGGCACCGACCTCAAACTCAACCTAGGCTTTTCGCATGACGTTATCTACAAAGTCCCGGCCGGTATCACGACCACGGTTGACCAGAACACCATCACCATCAGCGGCATCGATCGCCAGCAAGTCGGTCAGGTTGCAGCCGAAATCCGAGCCTTGAAAAAGCCGGAGCCCTACAAGGGCAAGGGCATTAAGTATGAGGGCGAGCGCATCCTGCGTAAGAGCGGTAAGAGCGGTAAGGACAAATAATCATGAGCAAGCAACTTATACACAAGCAGCATAATCAACTTCAGCGCCGGGCCCGCATCCGTTCGGTAATCCAGGGCACCGCCAAGCGCCCGCGGCTGAGCGTCCACGTCAGCAATCTGCACATCACTGCCCAGCTAATCGACGACGACGCCAGCCAGACCTTGGCGTACGTTTCAACCATCGGCCAGAAGACTGCAACCGGCAGCATGACCGACAGGGCCGCCTGGGTCGGCACCGAAATCGCCAATCTTGCCAAAGGCCTGAAACTGAAGACTGTCGTGTTCGACCGCGGCGGCAAGTTGTACCATGGCCGTGTCGCCGCTTTAGCCGACGCCGCCCGTAAAGAAGGATTGGAGTTCTAGCATGCCCGGAGCAAACCCACAACGCCAGGATCGCCGCAACCGTCGTCCGGAAATTCAGCCGGAAGAGAAACAATTCGACGAGCGCACACTTCATATTGACCGCGTCGCACGGGTGGTTAAAGGCGGCCGTCGTTTCCGTTTCCGAGCACTCGTCGTCGTGGGAGACAAGAAGAGCAAGGTCGGTATCGGCAGCGCCAAGGGTGCCGATGTCACCGCTGCCGTCACCAAGGCCACTGAAGTTGCCAAGCGGAATTTCATCAATGTGTCGCTGTACAAAGGTACCTTGCCTCATGAAGTAGAAGCCAAGGTCAGTGGCGCGCACATTCTGCTAAAGCCGGCCAGCGCCGGGACCGGCTTGATTGCCGGGGGCGCGGTGAGGACTATCCTCGAAGTGTCAGGCGTCAGCAATGCCCTCAGCAAGTCGCTCGGTTCATCCAACAAGACGAACACCGCTTACGCCACAATTGCCGCTCTGCAGAGCTTGGTACCGGCTAGCAAATGGGTGACAGCCAAACCTCAACCGGCCAAGAAACCCGCCGCCAAGAAAACAGAGAAGGCCAGCGCATGAAATACCACGAATTAAGCCTCACAAAGCACCGCCGCGCTCAGCGTGTTGGCCGGGGCATTGCTGCCGGTCAGGGTAAAACTGCCGGGCGAGGTACCAAGGGCCAAGGCGCCCGGACCGGCTCTTCTGCCAAGCCGGGCTTTGCCGGCGGCTCGAATCCGCTCATGCAAAAGCTACCCAAACTGCCCGGTTTCCGCAGCCGCCGCATTGCGGCCGAAAATATCACCACCGGCCAGCTAGAGCAGTTCGGCGGTAAAACGGTCGACGCCCGGCTGCTGGCCGAGGCCAAACTCATCAGTAGCCCTTACGTAAAGGTCAAAGTACTGGCGGACGGCAAACTGACCAAGAAAGTGACGATCAAACTGTCGGCTGTCAGTGCCGCGGGGCTCGCCGCCATCCAAGCGGCCGGCGGCAGCTTCGAGAAAACCGTCCGTCTGCAGCGGCCGAAAACGTCCGCCAAACTGCCGAAGCCAGCGGAAAAATAGGCTTCAGCCGAACCGCAGTGGCCGGCTCACAGCGCCCCACGCGAATAGACGATCAATAGAAACCGTGCTTTAATAAATGAAAACGATCAGAGGGACAAACAGGCGATGAACTGGAAAATTATTATCAAGTCGCTCGGGCACCCGGA
>CAZXCS010000057.1:0-3222 GCA_964639195.1 uncultured Candidatus Saccharibacteria bacterium
TCAGCACCTTCCAAGCACTCACATCCAGCATGCGATAGTGGAGCTTCAGGTCCAGTTCCGGCCAGTGCTGTTTGATAAAGTTCCGGTCACTGTGGATACTGTTGCCGGCCAGTACTGCCGGCTCGTTGCCGAACTGCTCGTCGACTAGTTTGATGAGGTCCTGCTCAATGTCTTGCAGCGGCTTGCCGCTATCCAGCTTGCGCACGAATTCATCACGGTTTTCCGGGAAGTCCTGCCACCATATGTTTTTCCGCATGCGTTCCACGACCGGTTCTTTGGCCTGACCAACGACGGCTTCGTAGCTCGCCAGGGTGGTAAAATCAAAATCCGTCACCTCGGCGGCAACTTCCAGGATCAGGTCTTCGGACGCGTCAAGCCCGGTCATCTCCAAATCGACCCACAACAGCTTAGTCGGCACCGCACTCTTATCAATCATTGCCTGACATTATACCTCAGTTGCAGCCGTAAGGAGCGGTCAGAGTCTGGCAGGTCGCCGACCAATTCATGCGTTGTTCCACGGCAGCCTGAGTAGCTGGATCGGCAAGATGCGTGACGACTTTGTTGCCACCCTGGCTGGCTATGACGTCATAGTCAAGGTGCAGCTGAACTTTCTGCAAACCCTGCTTCTCGGCCATGGCCAGACACTGGTCGTGATAGTCATGGCAGCTCGGCCCCAGGGCCAACCACTTTTTGACATTGGCATCGTCTTTGACACTGAGAGAGACCGCAATATTATCACCGCGGTTGGTTTCGGTGTCGAGCTGATCGAAGATCAGATTGCCGGTGGAGTAAACGATCAACTTGCCCTTGTAGACCTCGGTGTTCTGCACCCAATGCGATTGGTTGGCAATTACGAATTCCGAACCGCCATCAATGATCTGGTGTGCGATCGACACCTGGGTATCCTCTGCTTTGGGGATGTATTCCCGCCCCATGTGGGCAAATCCGAAGACTGGCATGGTTTTCGCATAGCGTTGCTCGGATTCGATCTCGCCCGGCCGCGGCAGCCGGTACACATAGTGCCAGGCGCAAAAGGCTACCGGCAAGGCGCCCTTGGTATTCGCTTTACCGGCGTGTTGGATGTGCACTGGCAAGGCCACAACTTCACAGTCATCATCAGTCACTGCCGGGTCAAACGTGCCAAAATATTGCACGTTCGGCAGCTTAGCCAGACGGTCGCGGGTCTCCTGCAGGCCGGTGTTGCCGCCTTGATTATCGGTGTGGTTGTTCGCCAGGTTAATCAGGTTGAAGTACTTCGTGGCTTCAGGCAAAAACTCCGGACGGCAGTTGAATTGCAGCAGTCTGACCTGGGTTTCGTACGGCACGGTATGATCGGTAATCGGGCATTCCAGATCGATCTGCCAGCCATCGTAGCGTGCCGGCTGAAAGCTGCTCAGGCCGCTGAATGGCTGGGTGTAGTTGCCGTGAGCTTGGGTCTCGATGGCGCGGGCCCAGTAGGTGGTGCCGCTGAAGAGATACTTGCCGGTGACGGTCGTTGGCGCCGGTGCCTTGGTAGTGGGCTGATAAGCTTGCTTGGTTGCAGCCGCCTTTTTGAAATGCTGGCGGTCGTAGAGGAATAAGCCGGCGCTCGCGCTCAGCAAGACTAGCGTGCAACCGACAAACAATATTCGGTGATAATTGCGCCGCCGACTGCCCTGCCTCCAAGTGCTCACAGTCTCATCATAACAAAAGTAACGGGCGAACGAGTTCGCAAGTTAGCTTGTAATGCCTTACAGCTCGCTACTTGCTCACTAACTAGTGCGGGCTTGTTTCAGGGCCTCGGCGTACCAAACCAAGCTCTTCATCTGCGGTTCAAGTGCGGCTTGCGGATTTCCTGGCGTCACCTGGACTTGCTCTGCTAAAGTACCCTCCTCATCAAGGATTTCACCGACGCGCTGGCTAAAGAACAAGGCCTGCGGCACGGTTACTGCGCCGACACCCGGAAAGGCCATACGCAGGCTGGCGATTGCCTGGGCACCGCCGCTTGAGCCATGTCCGATCAGAGCAACCGGCTTTGTCTCCATCTGGTGGTCCAAGTAGTCAATCGCGTTTTTCAGAACCCCGCTGGTCGAACGATTATATTCCGGTGTGATTACGATATAGCCGTCGAATTCCGCTACCTTGTCGAGCCATTTTTTAACCCCAGGTACTGGTCGGCGGTCCGGGTTGTAACGCGGACTGATGGCTTCATCAAAAAATGGCATCGGGTAGTCTTTTAGGTCAAGTATTTCCACATCGGCATGTTTCTCGGCTTCACTAGCTGCCCATTTCGCGACTCTATCACTTATACGACCTTCACGAACACTTCCAATAATCACGGCTAGTTTCATATTTTTCACTCCTATGCTATACTTTTTATAGTTATTATTAGTAATAGTGTATAGCCAATACTATACTTTGTAAAGCATGAAGACGAATTCCCTCAGCAAGCCCATTGAACCCAAGGTCGGATGCATATCCTGCGCCTCGGAGATCATCGGCAACAAGTGGACGGCATTAATCTTGCGAGATCTGTTCACTGGCCCGAAGCGCTTCGGGGAGCTGGAAAAATCAGTCGGCAGCATCAACCCGCGTACCCTGTCGCAACGCCTCGACTACCTCGAAGAGTGCGGCGTGCTCACCAAGCAAAGCTATGCTGAAGTCCCGCCCCGCATCGAATACAAGCTGACCCAAAAAGGCAAAGACCTCTTGCCCATCCTCCGGCAAATGGCCGCTTGGGGCACTAAATATTACTCAGCCAGTCGGTAACTCAATCCGCGGCTGGTTCAAATCAACAACTGTTTCTTGCGGATCCGTCAGGTCTATCACTCTGCCCTCACTAGCTTCCGCTTGTGGAGGGATTACCAGTCTAGTCTGTGTAGGTGGCATGGCATCCGGCCAGCCCACACCCGTCTCGCTCGCATAATGAGCGATGTTAGTCTCGGGCGAAAGCGGGGTATAGGCAACAACTCTGCTGAACAGTGGTGCCGCGACCACCTTTGCTGCCGGCAGAACGTCTTGTTGCGGCACTTTAGAATGCATATCCATCAGGTCACCCAAGCTGGTCATACCATCGAGTCGCGATTTCTCTGACATATCAATATTATTCGTCTAAGAGTCCCTGCATGCAAGCATGATCAACGGGAATCTTTAGGCTTTTTTCGACTGCTTTGGTGATCCGAACCGGACACCGGCCAATAGCAAGGCGCTGGCGAGCAGGAAGGTGACAGCTACGAAGCGCAG
>CAZXCS010000058.1:0-3115 GCA_964639195.1 uncultured Candidatus Saccharibacteria bacterium
GGCTGACTTTTGGCTTGATTCGGCTTTAGACTGCTTCCAGCTCTCGGGGGTCTCTAAAGGTCGGACTGAATCGCACTGTGGTTTGGGGCTTTATCTTAGGGAGGAGAGTTAATTAGGCTTCGATGGCTACGGGAGTTCCTATGTCGGCCCAGTTGAAGAGCCAGGCGGACGCGGGGAGAGGCAGTTCGACGCAGCCATGCGACGCGTCGGAGGAGCTGGGGCTGACTTTGCCGAATGGATTGCCCGGCCGCCAGGTGGCGTCGTGGAAGCCGTAGGTCCCGTATTGGTTGTCGAGGAACGGCATCCAGTAGTGCACCGGGTCGTTCCAGCTGCCGGCCTCGTCGGATCCGGTCAGGGTGATGTTGGTCTGCTTGGCATAGATCTTGTAGGTGCCGGTCGGCGTGGTGGTCGAAGCATGGGCGGTCATACCGGTGATGGCCGGCGTGTCATAGACCTGTTTGTGGACGGCGCAGGCCCAGAGGTGCCGTTTGCCAATGCCGACGATGATGTATTTCGGCAGGTTGCCTGCCGCACAAGGGTTGGATTGGTTGGCGGTAGGTGTCAGGTTGATGAACGGCGCGGCGCCGTTGCTGCTACTCGACGATGTGGCGCTGTGATAGCCGATGAACGCCGCGATTACGACGGCTAGGACGGTCAATACTTTGGCGGCCGAACTGCTGCCGGGCTTGGTCCTGCGGGCCGGTTTGGCTTGAGTACGGCTTAGCGGTCGGCGGTCGGCACGGTAAAAGGAATAGGCAGCTAGGCCCGGCCGGACGGTTTTACTATCGAGTGATGATCTCATTGGAGGGGTTGCAAAGCGAGCCATTACGTTTTCCTATGCTACGCGTGCGGGCTTTCCTGTGCTGTATGTATTTTTATAATAACAGGGTTAGTATACCACTTTTTCAGACAAAACGCGTGACGATAAACATAAACACGACACCGACGACCGTCAAGGCAATGGGTCGGCGTGACGACGCCGGCGAATGGGCTTGCGGCAAAATGTTACCGGCACAAATATACAGTATGAAACCGGCGAAAAAGCCGAGATAGATGGCCAGCATGGTCTCCGACAAGGTCACGACCAGGCTGGTCAAGCCGCCGATAACCGGCATCACCACCACCAGCATTAGCCACTTTTTGATTATTGTCGGTTTGTTCTTATGAAACAGCATGAAGGTCGCCGTATCGAAGCCGTCAGCGAAGCGGTGGCCGATGACCGCTAGGGCGACGGCCGCGCCAACAGCCGTGCTGACCTGAAACGCGACGCCGATGCTCAACCCGTCCAAAAAGCTATGGCCGGTGAGGGCGACCGCCCGGGCCACCCCCAGAATCGGGTGCTGATGGGGGCTGTACGGCTCCTCGTCGCTGACGTGCACCGGCACGAGCCGTTCAAACACGTGGAAGAGCAAAAACCCGCCGGTCAGAGCCACCATCGGCCAGACCGGATCGAGCTTCTGCATTGCCGTAATATCAAAGATCTCCGGTAACAAATCGAAGCTGACGAGGCCCAGCACCAGCCCGGAGGACAGCGCCAGCGCGAAGCTCAGCCAGCGCCGGCTGCGCATGGCCGTAAAGCCGCCGGCGAGGGCAGCCAGCGAAGCCGCAACGGTGAGGAGTAAAACTATCATGGGAATGACTGTAATGGGCGGCTGATATTATTGCAACTCTGATGAGCCACTGTGCAGCCGGGCTTTCCGCAGTTGGTGCGAGGCATTGAACGATGCCGCGATAACGCCCAAACCGACAATTCCGGTGATGGCATCGGGGATTTCATAGAACAAACTGCTGAGCAACGCCGCCGCCAACACCAGAATTGCGTAGTGCGCGCCGTGCTCCAGGTAGACATACTCACCGAGAGTCCGGCGTCGGACCAAAAACACCGTCAGGCTTCGCACCCACAGGGCGCCGACGCCTAAGCCCAGGGCGATGAGCAGTATTTTATCGGTGATGGCGAAGGCACCCAGCACACCGTCGAAACTAAAGCTAGCATCCAAAATCTGCAAGTACATGAAAGCTAAGAAAGCCGGCCAGCCGGTGTAGAGCTTTTGCTGGCTCGGCTCAAGCTTGCCTAGCCCGTCGATCAATAGTTTCAGCATCAGGTAGCCGATTGACCCGACCAGCCCGGCATGAAGCACTTCTGTCGATTCGCTCCCACTGAAATGTGCCAACACTACCACCAGCAGCGACACTAGCAGCGGCGGCAACCAGATCGTGCCGCCGATGCGCTGCAGCGGACGCTCGATGCGTTGCAGCCACAGCACTTCACGCTCATCGTCCAGCAGGAAGTACAAGGCCAATACTAATAAGAAACTGCCGCCGAACGCGGCAATACTGGCATGGGCTTCCGCCAAATGCCGGCCATAGGCGGCCGGATGGTGCAGCGCGTCGTTGATCACATCTCCCCACGGCAGATGGGCCGTCACCATGACGATCAGGATCGGGAACACCAGCCGCATGCCGAGGATAGCGATGACCATGCCGACGGTCAGGAACAGCTGTTGCCAGCGGTGCGACAGCTTTTCCAACACCTTGGCATTGATAATGGCGTTGTCGAAACTAAAGGCGACCTCGATAGCAATCAGCACGACTGTCGTAATCGCCGCCACCGGACCCATGGTCAGCAAGGCCAAGACTACGGCACCAATGGTGATCAAGCCGGAAAAACCGAACGAGCGATGCATGCTTACTATGGTAGCAGGCTTTCCGAAATCGAAACCAATTCGTTCTTAGATAAGCCTGTGAGCCTAGGTGCAGCTGTTCCGACCTGGAGAGACCCCCGAGAGCTGGAAGCAGTCTAAAGCCGAATCAAGCCAAAAGTCAGCCCAGTTCGTTCCCAAATATAGAAATGGGCCGACCGCAGGGAGTTCTTTTGGCGCGGCTTTAGACTGCTGGAAGATCCCGGAGGGGATCGTTTGGGAGGAGAGCTTTTGGTTCTTTTGTCGGAACAAAAGAACATAGGAAAGAAAGAGTTTAGTGAGGCTGAAATGTGAATCATTACCCTCCGGGTCTGAACTTGTACGTACGGGGTCCTGAAACGAGTTCAGGATGACGGTGAGGTGTTAGAATAACAGTATGACTGTAGCGGTGATCGTTTTGGGGGTGATGGTGCTGG
>CAZXCS010000059.1:0-3064 GCA_964639195.1 uncultured Candidatus Saccharibacteria bacterium
CGAACGCAGCCATTCGGAAATTATGGTTATCATCAGCGCGCTGATGCTGGCAATGCTGCTCGCGGCCCTCGACCAAACCATCGTTTCTACTGCTCTGCCCAGGATCGCCAACGACCTGCACGGACTCAGCAAGTATTCCTGGGTCGCCACCGCCTATTTGTTGACGAGCGCCGTCGCCACGCCGCTGTACGGCAAAATCAGTGACATGTTCGGCCGTAAAAAGATTTTCCAGACTGCCATCATTATCTTCCTGGTCGGTTCAGCGCTCTGCGGCCTAAGCCAGACCATGAACCAGTTGATCTTCTTCCGCGGTCTGCAAGGTATCGGCGCCGGCGGTTTGATGACCCTGGTGTTCGCGATTATCGGTGACATCGTGCCTGCCCGGCAGCGCGGCCGGTATCAGGGCTATTTCGGGGCCGTGTTCGCGGCTTCCAGCGTGGTCGGTCCGCTACTCGGCGGGTTTTTTACCGACCACTTGAGTTGGCGCTGGGTGTTTTACATCAACCTGCCCCTCGGCTTGCTGGCGCTATCAGCGGTTGCCGCCCGCCTGCACCTGCCGGTCCACAAGACCGAACACCAGGTCGACTACGCCGGCGCCAGCCTGCTGGCGATCAGTGTCGTTAGCCTGCTGCTGGCAACCGTCTGGGGCGGCGTCGATTTCCCGTGGGCTTCCGGCCAGATTATAGGCCTGTTCGCGACCAGCATCATCGGAGCACTGCTGTTTATCTGGCGCGAGAAGCAGGCCGCCGAACCAATATTGCCACTGCGGCTGTTCCGGAACGAGATTTTCAGCGTCACGACCCTGCTCAGTCTGGTCGTTGGCATAGTGATGTTCGGCGCTTTAATCTTTTTGCCTCAGTACCAACAAATCGTACGCGGCGACTCGGCCACCAAATCCGGTTTGATGCTGTTGCCGTTGATCGGCGGCCTGATGGTGGCTTCGCTCGGTTCCGGCCGGATTATTTCCAAAATCGGCCGCTACCGGCTGTTTCCGATCAGCGGCAGCGTGCTACTCATAATCAGCTTCTGGCTGTTCAGCCACATCACGGCCACGACGCCCCGCTGGGAACTCGGTGTCTGGATGGCAGTTCTCGGCTTGGGTATCGGCCAGATCATGCCGGTATTGACGCTGGCGGTTCAGAATGCCGTTGACCGGCGCGATCTCGGAACGGCTACGTCATCGGTCGTCTTCTTCCGTACCATCGGCAGTTCGCTCGGTGCGGCGATGTTCGGCGCTATCCTGACCAACCGGTTGGTGGCCCACATTACCCAAGCCCTTCCGGGCCCGGTCGGCGCCCAGGCAGCCAGCGGCCTGAAGCACAGCGCCGCGCAGGTCAGGCATCTACCGCCGGCCGTGCAACACACCGTCTTCAACGCCTTTGCCGCCTCGTTTCGTGACGTCTTTCTGGTCGGCATCCCCTTTACTGTCGCCGCCCTGATGATCGCCCTGACACTGAAAGAATCACCTCTCCGCACCTCGACCCGGGCCATGGCCGAGGGTGAAGGCTTGGAAGGCCCACAGCACTCAGCCTAAGAGTCTATGATTACTTGGATAGGCTCGGGTGGACGACCCGGGCGATGATGTCATTCTTGTGCAGCCAGCCGAACTGCCGGCTGTCGGTGCTGGCTTCCAGGTTGTCGCCGATCACGAACACCTTGTCCTGATCGACCTGCTCGATGCGCTTGATCATCTCCTTGCTGTGCTTGCGGAAAATGACCACTTCGCCGGGGTGTAACTTACGGAACAATGTGGTGGCCACGATAAGCTGACCCGGGTACAGCTTGGGGGCCATGCTCGGCCCGACCACCCGTCGCAGTAATATCGGACGTTTCATAGACTGTATGCCTTGCAGACTGATAGTCATGATTTTTTCGTCTCCCAAAAGATTTTGGCAATTGTCTCAATCTGGTCGAGCAGCTTCTGGCCCTCCGCCGGCTCCAAATGGTGCTTGCATTCGCTGGCCTGTTTGATGGCTGTCCAGAATTTGTCATGCAGGTCCGGATATTTTTCCAGATGTTCGGGTTTGAAATAGTCAGCCCAGAGCACCATCAGATGATGTTTGACCAGCTCAGCCCGTTCTTCTTTGATAATCACCGCCCGGACTTTGTTGTGCTCATCAAGCCCGTCGTACTTGTCCATAATGGCTTTGACGCTCTGGGCTTCGATCTGCGCCTGCGCAGGATCGTAGACACCGCACGGCAGATCACAATGCGCGTAAACCGGTTTCATAAATGACAACTTCATTAGTACCTCCACTTAATTGCCTTAATTATAATAGTATACGCTCAGGTGGCTAGGCGGTTGTGGGATTCCCGCCATTTGGCGATTTCGGCGTGGTGGCCGGTGAGTAACACTTCGGGGACTTTGCGGCCGCGAAATTCTTCTGGCCTCGTATACTGCGGAAACTCTATGGATTGGTCGTCGGCTTGAAAAGATTCGATATCGGCGCTGTTTTCACCACCCAGCACCCCCGGCAACAAGCGCACCACGGAATCGACGAGGACCATCGCCGGCAGCTCACCGCCGGTCAGGACATACGGGCCGATGCAGAATTGTTCGTCAACCCACTGGGTGATTCGCTCATCATAGCCTTCGTAGCGCGGACAGATAATTATTAGATCTTCGCCGGCCGCCGCCAGGCGCTTGGCATCTGATTGTTTATACATTTTGCCGCGCGGCGTCGGCAGCAAAACTTTGGCCTTGGGACTTTTGGTCTTAGCCGCATCAATGGCTGCGGCCAGCACATCCACGCGCAGGAGCATGCCGTCTCCGCCGCCGTATGGGGTGTCGTCAACCTGCCTGCGCGGGCCAAGACCGAATTGCCGCAGATCGACAAAGTCGTACTGCACGATGCCCCGGTCGCTGGCCTTCCAAAGCATGCTGTTGCCGAGGACGCCCTTGAACATGTCCGGAAAGAGCGTAATGAGCTGGATTATCATCTGTTTATTGTACCCTAATAGCCTGGCTCTGAACCAAAAAGAACCCGGGATCCGGGTTCGTTTTGTCACATAAAGCTCCCACTGTTTGTGGCTCGCAATGAGCTTTTGGTTTTTGTTTTTACAC
>CAZXCS010000060.1:0-2978 GCA_964639195.1 uncultured Candidatus Saccharibacteria bacterium
GTTCAGGCGGGTGAACTTGGCTATGACCTAATCTCCACACTTAAAATTGATCTCAAGGTACAGGCATTTTAACAGAGATACATCCAGAGGTCAATCAAAGTTTCGATAGCTGAATATCTGTCAGCTTTCGGCCCGGTGGATGAAGGCGCGGTATTGTAGGGCTTCGGTGATGTGGGCTTGAGCAATGACGGCCGAGCTGTCGAGGTCGGCTATGGTGCGGGCGACTTTAATGGCCCGCATATAGGCCCGGGCCGAGATGTTCAGCTTGGCCGCTGCCGCATCCAGCAACTGCTTGGCGGCCGCCTCCAGGCGGCCATGCTTCTTGATGTCGCGGTTGGTCATATCGGCGTTGAGCTTGCCGGCCTGCCCGTAACGGCTGGCTTGCAATTCCCGGGCGGCCACGATCCTTTTTCGGGTTTGCATGTCGGTGTCAGCATCGGCCGATTGGCCGAGCAACGTTTCGTGTTTGATTTCATGGACCTGGCTGTACAGATCAATCCGGTCGAGGATCGGACCGCTCAAGCGCTGCTGGTACCGAGTGATCTGGTGGGGCAGGCAGCGGCAGGTACCGGAGGTGCCCCAGTAGCCGCAGGGGCAGGGGTTGGCAGTCGCCA
Organism: uncultured Candidatus Saccharibacteria bacterium; assembly: GCA_964639195.1. GTDB lineage: Bacteria > Patescibacteriota > Saccharimonadia > Saccharimonadales > UBA4665 > DASZPJ01. The sequence continues at coordinate 615 of CAZXCS010000060.1, forward strand.
CCAGGATGAAATTCGCCGGGTACTCGGCGGTGTCCTTGGCCCGGGCAATAGTAATGATTTTATCTTCCAGCGGCTGGCGCAGGGCTTCGAGTGTTAAGCGGCCGAACTCCGGCAGCTCGTCGCAAAACAGTACACCGCGGTGGCTAAGGCTGATCTCGCCCGGGCGCAGGCTCAAGCCGCCACCTAAGATGGCAATATGGCTGGCGCTGTGGTGCGGAGCGCGGAACGGCCGCTCGGTGACAATCTTTTCATAGTTGTGCCCGGCCAGGCTGTGCAGGTGTGTAACCTCGAGTATTTCCTCGCGTTGCAGCGGCGGCAGGATACTCGGAAGGGCCTTGGCCAGCATGCTCTTGCCGGTGCCGGGCGGCCCGCTGAAGAAGACGTTGTGTCCGCCGGCCGCGGCGATTTCCAGGGCCCGTTTGGCCTGCTGTTGGCCGACGACTTCGCTCAACTGGATGCTGTCTGAGGCCACCGCCGGGACAGCCAATTCATATTTGCCGTCGCCGGTGGAGATTGTTTTGACCAGGAGATTTTTGTTGAAGTGGGCGAAGAGCTGCCCGAGGTTGTTAATCGGTAATAGGCGAATGCCCGGCACCAGCTGGGCCTGCTGCAAGTTAGCGGCCGGGATGTAAAAGGTACGGATGCCGTTAGACCGGCCGGTTAACAGTTTGCCGATGATGCCGCGGACGGCCCGGACTTTGCCATCCAGCCCAAGCTCGCCGATGAAAGCCTGTCGGCCGCCCACCATGTCCTGGATCTGCTGGCTGGCCAGCAGGATCGCTACGGCAATCGCCAGGTCGAAGCTGCTGTCAGCCTTCGGAATGTCGGCCGGTGCCAGATTAACAGTGATGCGTTTGCGAGGTAGCATTATATGGCTATCTGCAAATGCACCCCTGATACGCTCCTTCGCCTCGTCGACTGCCTTGTTGGCAAAGCCGACGATCACGATATTTGGAAGGTTATTGGACAGGCTGCACTCAATATCGACAATAATGCCGGCGCTTCCGCTTGAAATAATACTCTGCACAGTGGCAGCCATCAGCAACCTTGTTCTGCCCACCGCCTACTTTACGTTTTGTGGCCGAAAACCTGTTCCTAGCATCTACAGAAAGGCGCCCGAAGGAGTTTTCTGTCCAGAAAGTAAATCACCTTGTCCCGGGAAAGACAAGGTGATTTAAGGATAATTTAAGGTTTTTGTTTGCTTTGGTTTTGGGGTTTTGGGGTTTTGCTTGGTGGGACAACGACTTGCGAGAATTCGTTGTCCCGATTGGTCGTTTTTGTTTTTGAGCACTTAATTTACTCAAGCGCTATACGTATCTTATAGAACTGCGAAATGTACGTCAACAACAATTATGCTTAAAATTTCAAAAAGCTGTGCATAACTTTGCCAAAGGTCATGCAGATTGCCGGCTGAGGCGTCAAAATCGGGCCGGAACTCGGTCTTTGCCGGCTGGGAAAGTAACAAAAAGAGCCGGTCGGGGCGTCAGCCTGCGCCGGCGTCTTGCAGAACCATCTCTCCTATTTTTATCACAACGGCTTCGCTGAAAGCATAAGGGGATTGACAACGGGGGCGGTTCATGCTAGTCTGTAAGCTGTAAGTCACCAAAACAAAAACGTTCTACAATCAATGTAACAACGAAGCCCTCGCGGGGGCGGACTTACGAAGCCCATTTGGGCTTAGGAGCCTCACACCCATCTCGGTGCTGGAGCACCTACGGAGGAATCCGTGCTAACGCTCTGTCCGGTCCTAAAAACCGATAGAGCGGTCAGTCAGCTGCGGACAGCAAGCGCTTCAATAGTCTATATATGTCAAGCGGAGTTGCTGTCCCAGCACCTTGTTCTTACATAAAAAGCTGCCTAAGGCTTCTCCACGGGCAGCTTTTATCTATAATGATAACCATGAAACGATTCACCAAATCAGATGTTTTGATCCCAGCCGGGTTGCTAGTGGCCGATACGATGGTGTTTGGTGGCAGTGATCCGCAGAAAGTGCCGTCGATTATGCTGATTGTAGCCTTCCTCCTCTTGACGGCGACATTTTATTATCTGTTACGCATCCTTATCAAAGCCGTTCGCTGGTATGGCGTTAAAACCAGGTACCCGGGCCGGCTGGCGGCCGTTGTAACAGTGGTAGTGGCGTTTATCATGGCGCTGCAATCAATCGGAGAGCTCACCGGGCGCGACATCCTGGTACTATTGCCCTTTGTAGTGATCGGCTATTTGTACGCGTCGTTTGGCAGCAAGCGCCAGAACTCCCGTTAGCGGCTAAGCCGACGGGGCTATACCAGGAAAATGCTCAAGCTGTATAATAGATAGTATGAGTGAGTCGGAAAATCAACCTGGTTTGCAATTGCCCGTGCCGAT
>CAZXCS010000061.1:0-2870 GCA_964639195.1 uncultured Candidatus Saccharibacteria bacterium
CTTTACTCCAAGAGGTTGATCGGCTATAATTAAAGTAATCTTACAGTCAGCAAACTAATCGGTTTCGAAGAGTTTTTGAGCGACGTCGTTATTGCGGCTGGAGAAATACGCTACGAGAGGAGACATTTGGAAAATGTCTAAAGTACTAACTATGGACGAGCTGCTGGAAGGCAGTACCGTCAACGGCTTAACCGCCGGAGAAGTTGTCGAAGGGACGGTCACGGCCGTCAAGAAGAACGAGGTCTGGGTCGACCTGGGCGCCAGAGGCGTCGGTGTTGTCCTGCGCCGCGAAATCGGCTACGGCCAAAAACTGGAGCCGGAGCAGAGCATCACGGTCAGCGTCATCGACCCCGAGATGGACGAGGGCCACGCGCTCTTGAGTATGAAACGGGCCGCCAAGGACCGCGGCTGGGACGAGCTGCAACGCATCCATGAAGCCAACGAGATCGTCGAAGTCATCGCCTACGACGCCAACCGCGGCGGCCTGCTGGTCGAGCTGGAAGGCATCCGCGGCTTCCTACCGGTGTCACAGCTGGCCGCTGGCCACTACCCGCGTGTATCCGGCGCCGACAAGGATGAAATCCTCCAGAAGCTCCACGCCCTGACCAACCAGCCGCTAAGGGTAAGGGTGCTCGATGTCAGCCGCAAGGACAACAAGCTGATTTTCTCCGAGAAAGAAGCCGTCAAGGACGACATGCAAGCCCGTTTCTCTGAGCTCAAGGTCGGCGACACCGTCGAAGGCACCGTGACCGGGGTTATCGACTTCGGGGCATTCGTCAATGTCGACGGCATCGAAGGCCTGATCCACATCTCGGAGATTTCCTGGGAGCGGGTCGACAACCCCCGTAACTACGTCAAAGTCGGTGAAACCGTCAAAGCCAAGATCATCGCCATCGACAAAGACCGCCTGAGCCTCAGCCTCAAGCAGATGACCGAAGACCCCTGGCTGGAGCAAGTCAAAGCCTTCAAAGGTGGCGATGTCGTCGAGGGCAAAGTCACGCGCATCACGCCGTTCGGCGCCTTTGTCCAGCTTAGCCCCAGCGTCGAAGCCCTGGTGCACGTGTCTGAAATGAGCGATGACGAAGCCGTTGACCCCGAGAAACTGTTCCAACTCAACGAGAAGAAACAGTTCAAAGTCCTCGACGTCGACACCGAAAACCGCAAGATCGCCCTCAGCCTCAAAGAAGCCAAGGCGGCTGCCAAGCCCAGCAAAGCTAAAGCAACCAAAGACTAGTATGCGTACCTAAGCACCGGCCGTGAGGCCAGAAAGGAGTCGACATGGCAGATCAACCCACTACCGATACCCCAACCGAAACCACCACTATCGAAATCGAAGATATGATCACCGTCGGCACCCTGGCCGAGCAGTTGTCGATCCCGGTGTCGCGCCTGATCACCGAGCTGATGAAGAACGGCGTAATGGCGACCGTCAACGAACGGATCGATTTCGATACGGCCCAGATTATCGTCCAGGAACTCGACCTGCCGCTGAAGCTTGCCAAGCGCAAGACTGCCGAAACGACCGCGCCGGCCCACAGCAAGCCGGTAGCCAGCGACAAGGCCGCCGCCCGCCCGCCGGTGGTAGCGGTGATGGGCCATGTTGACCACGGCAAAACCAGCCTGCTCGACGCTATCCGCGGTGCCAAAGTCGCCCAGGGCGAAGCCGGCGGTATCACCCAGCACATCTCGGCCTACCAGGTCGAGCGTGACGGCCGGACGATTACCTTTCTGGACACGCCGGGCCACGAAGCCTTTGCGGCCATCCGGGAGCATGGCGCGCTGCTGACCGACATCGTGGTGATCGTCATTGCCGCTGATGACGGCGTCAAGCCGCAGACCCTGGAAGCCATCCGCTTCGCCAAAAAGGCAGGGGTCAAAATCCTGGTGGCGGCCAACAAGATGGACAAAGAAGGCGCCGACATCAACCGTCTCAAGCAGCAGCTGTCCGAGCACGACCTGCTGACCGAAGAGTGGGGCGGCGACACTATCGTCGTGCCGGTCTCGGCTAAAACCAACGACGGCATCCCCGAGCTGCTGGACATGATCCTCCTGGTGACCGATGTCGAAGAGTTGAAAGCCGACATCGACGGCCCGGCCCGCGGCCTGATTATCGAAGCCCACGTGGAGCAGGGGCGCGGCCCGGTGGCCAACGCCCTGGTGGAGACGGGCACCCTCCAGCCCGGCCAATTCATCGTCGCCGGCAGCGCTTATGCAAAAGTTCGCAATCTGGAGACCACCGAAGGCAAAACGCTTAAAACCGCCACCGCATCAACTCCGGTCACTATCACCGGGTTCAAGACGTTGCCTGAATTCGGCGACGAGTTCAGCGTGGTCACCGACGAAAAAGCCGCCCGCCAACAGACAGTGGCCGCCCAGACCGAGAAATCGGCCAGCCGCAGCCGCACCGATATGGGCAGCTCCGAACTGATCCGCTTGATCAACCGCGACAACAGACTGACGGAACTCAACCTGATCGTCAAAGCCGATGTGCAGGGTTCGCTGACCTCGGTCATCGACAGCCTGAAAGCCATGGACACCGATGAAGTGTCGGTGCGCATCGTCGGCTCCGGCGTCGGCGCCATCAGCGAAAACGACTTGCACCTGGCTCACAGCAGCGGTGCCATAATCTACGGCTTCCATGTCGAGCTGCCGGTCAGCAGCCGTCAGAAAGCATCCCGCGACAAGGTCACTGTGCGGCTCTACAAGGTTATTTACGAGCTGATCGACGACGTCAAAGCCGAGCTGGAGAAGTTACTCAGCCCGGAAATCGTCGAAACCGAACTTGGGCGTTTGGTCGTCAAAGGTATCTTCAAAACCACCAAGACCGAGATCATCTGCGGCGGCGAGGTCACCAAAGGCAAGCTGACCGC
>CAZXCS010000062.1:0-2769 GCA_964639195.1 uncultured Candidatus Saccharibacteria bacterium
TCGGCGACAGCGCCTGGCGCTTCGCCGACTACGACGCATCCGAACTACTCAATAACGTTAAAGTCTGGCTGGAAGGCCGCGGCCTGGGCAGCCGGCTGAACGAGCCGGAATTCACCCCCGGACCCCACACTTACGACAAACGGCAAGGCGAGGCTTACGCCACAGCGTTGGGCTGGCTGAACGGACAGCTCGAAGCCATCAAAGCCGGGCTGAATACCGGACTCACGAGCCCGATATTGATTTACCCGCATCATTTCGACCTGTCCCTGAGTTGGTTCCCGTATGATGACGATCGACAACTGACTTTCGGCTGGTCGCCCGGCGACGACACGATCCATGAACCGTACATTTACCTGACGGCCTATCCGGAACCGACCGGCTTCACCAAGTTGGCGCTGCCGGCTCCGGCCTACTGGCAACACGACGGCTTCAGCGGCGCCGTCATCACGCACAACGACCTGGCAAAAAGTGAAGACCCGGCGGCGGTGCTGCGACAGTTTGCCCAATCGTTGTCGAAACATGGCAAAGACCGGCTGGCCGAAAAGCCCTAGCGGAGATAATAGGTCACGGTCACGTCGTAGGTCAGGTCGTTTTCGCCTTGATGGATCGGAGCGGTGTTGACGGAATCCGTGGCAGCACTGTTTACACCGGCGCATATACCACGACCGCCACAGGGTTCGAAGAAGCTGGTGTCCGGCTCGTCCTTGACGCTCTTGACCTTGCCAACCTTAAAACCGAGGTTCTTGGCGCTCTGGTCGGCCTTGGCCCGGGCGTCTTTGCTGGCTTGGTCGCGGGCAGAGTCAGTGAGCTGCTTGCGCTTGGCCTTGCTGAAGTCGGCCTGCGGCGTCACCGAACCGTCCGGTGTCGTCGTCAGCAGATAGTCTTGAACCTTTTGGGCCAGTGCCTTATTGTCGACTACGACGGAAACCGAAGCGTAGTAGGTGCTGGTGCGCTGATTGTAATAATCCTGGAAGCCGCTGGTGTCGGACTTGATTTTGTTGTCCGGGACACCGAGGGATTTTAGTTTGTCGACGATGCTGTTGATTTTTTCGTTGGCTGCAGCCAGAGCGGTCTGGGCGCTGCTGCCGGAGAACTGATAGCTTGGCGCGAAGGTGTACTCATCGGGCTCAGCTGTCACGATCGCTTCGCCGGTAACGGTAATGGTGCGGTCGCTACTCGACGGGTTGGCTTGCCAAGGTTGCCAGAGGGCCAGCAGCCCGATAATGATCAGCAGGGCCAACACCAGCGGCAATTGGCCGGACAAACCGGCCGACAAAAACTTTTGTCGCCTAGCCGGCGGCGTTGAAACGACAGTTGGTTGCGGCGTTACCGCTGGATCTTGGTTCGGTTCTTCGGCCATAGTTTATGACTTTAGCGTAAGCTTTTTGCACGAAAATGTAAATTACGGGTTGTCGGTGGCATGGATGTGTTGGCGGTCGGTCTCGTCTTCGATTTCGTGGCCGATGATCTCTTCCAGTAAATCTTCGATGGTGATGATGCCGATGATCTCGTCGTCTTTCTCAATCGGGATGAGGTGCGTCTTGGCAGCGATAAACTTGCGAAACATGGTGTCCAGCGCCGTCATACTGCCGATCAGCTGCACCGGGTGCAGCGGCATGTCTTCAATCCGGAACTGGTTGTCATCGAAGTCGATGTCGACCAGGTCTTTCATCAGCATCAGGCCGTAGCACTTGGTCAGTTTGGCGTTGAAGATGGGGATGCGGCTGAAGCCCTTAGACTTCATTTCGTCGATTTTGGCATCGTCCAGCAGCACATCGGGGGTCATCCAGTAGGTGTGGCGGATGTCGGTCATGATGTCGCGTACCCGTTTTTCGCTTAGGCTCAGGGCGCCGCGTATGATCTCAATTTCATCTTCATCGAGTTCGCTCGATTTGTTCTCTTGGTGCTCGGCGACCATCAGCCCTAGCTCGTGCCGGGTCTGCAATCGGTTGCTCTGGCGCGGAAACAGCTGGTCGAGCAGCAGCTGCAGCGGTTTGCTCAGTACGTAAGTCACGATGATCATCGCTTTGAGCAGCGGCGCGAACAGGCTGGACCAGGCCAGGGGGTTTTTCAGGAACAGGGCCTGCGGCAGGACTTCGCCGAAGATCACGATCAGCAGCGTCGCCATTGCGCCGGCCAACCAGCCGCTCAGGCGCTGGTCGAGTACCAGCGACGTGGCCGACACGGCGGCGATGTTGGTGAACAGGATGCTGGCCAGGGTCAGGTGGGTGTGGTAGCGCAGGGGAAACACGCGCTTGGCCTGACGGTTGCCCAGCTTGACCTTGCGCCGCAGGTCGCTGATGTCGAGCGACATGACGGCAATGTTCAGGCCGGAACAAACGGCCGAAACCAGGATGAGGACGATCACTTCTATAACGACAAGGGTGGCGCTTTCACCGGGATGCATTAGCTCTATTATACTGCTTCGCGCCGTGCTCGCTATAATCTTTTCGGATGGCTCGCTCGGGCTCGGCGTATAATGCTCCCGGACTGGTCGCATTATACTGTATATACGATGTCTGATGAATTGACTGCCGCCCTGTCTGCCCCGGCAGAGGAAGTGGCGCCGCGGCTGCTCGGCTGCCAACTGGTGCGTCAGCTGGACGGTGAAACGCTGGTGGGGCGAATCGTCGAGGTCGAAGCCTATGACCAGGCCGACGCCGCCAGCCATAGTTACCGTGGCCAAACGCCGCGCACTGCCGTGATGTTCGGGCCGCCCGGGCATCTATATGTCTACTTTACCTACGGCATGCACTATTGCTGCAACAT
>CAZXCS010000063.1:0-2493 GCA_964639195.1 uncultured Candidatus Saccharibacteria bacterium
GTGCAAGTTGATGTGCTTCTCACGGAGCATTTGAGCGACAGTGTCGGAGTGGCTGCGGGTGGGGATGATCGTACCGTAGAGGATCAGATTGATCGGCACCGAACGTTTGATGGTGACTGTTTCGCCGATAGCCTGCTGGCGGCTGAAGTTGGTCACTGGGGCGGTCGTGATCTGATCTTCCGGGTAGGCGCTAATCCCGGTCTGTTTGACGATGCTACGCGCAGTTGTGGCGGCGCTAAACGCATAGTGGTGCTGCGCGCCATCGACGATCTCCACCGGCACGGCCCGGTAAATATTGATGCGGAACTTATCCTGGTTGATGTGAGTCGGCAGGCTCGGCTCGACAACATCACCCGGATGGAGTGTGATGTGCAATTTGGTGAGCAGCGTACCAACGGTCGGCTGACGGCTGGGCACCGTCTGCTCAACGTGGTCATGGGACACAATAACAACGTACGGCTCTGCCTGCTGCGCGCGTTGGTGGCGGTTCATCACATACAGCCCGCCCCCGGTAGCGACCATAAGCACTATAAATGTCACGATTGGCACGGCAAAGGGGTGCCGGCTCACAATTTTAAGGCGGTGGATGCGCTTGGCGCGCACCGGTTTTAGCTGCTTCTGGGATTTCTTACGCATAAGTCAGGAGATAACCTGTCGCTCAATTGTAGCAAAAAATACGTAACAGGTGAGGACAAGGTCATAATTTTTCCAGCGGCGCAAAGCTGATATTAAGCTTTCGAGCGCCCTTGCCTTTGAACTGCCATGAGACAAACCTACGGTTTTTCTCATCGCGCCGGGCGCCGGAATAAATCCGTCGTCTCGGGCTGCTCTTTTCCCTGCCTGCTCTCATAGTTTCTCCAAAGGTGCAAAACTGATGTTAAGTTTACGGGCACCTTTGCCTTTAAAGTAGACGACGGCATTATCACCCTCTATTTCCATGACCGTGCCGGTCCCAAAGATCTGGTGGCGGACGCTATCACCTTCGATCAGGTCCGGCACGTAGCGAGGTTCGGTTGAATTCGCAGTTGGGAGTTGGGAATTGGAAGTCAGATAAGTGTCGGTGGTGGGTGCGGTGAAGTGAAAAGTCGGCTCAAAGTCGCTGTTGGTCTGGGCGTCACCGCCGATCTCCGACAGGAAGCGGCTCGGCGGATTATGCTGGACACCGCCGTACAGCAGACGGCTCGAGGCATAAGTCATGTAGAGCTCCTCACGGGCGCGCGTCATGCCGACGTAGCACAAGCGGCGCTCCTCTTCCATTTCCGATTGGTCATATAGCGCCCGGGAGTGCGGCAACAGTGATTCTTCCAGGCCGCACATGAAGACCACCGGGAATTCCAGACCTTTGGCAGCATGCAAGGTCATGAGCGTAACGGCATCGCCGCTAGAGCCCGTGCCCGACTCCGTTCGGGTATTGGCCTCATCGAGGTCGCTGACCAGGGCGACCTCTTCCAGAAAACCGGCCAGGCCTTCGTCCTGATATTCCCGGGCGACACTGAGCAGTTCTTTGACATTCTCTTGTCTAGCCTCGCCCTGGGGTGAACCGTCATTTAGATAATTCAAATAGTCAATGCGCCGCTGCAGCGAGTCGATCAAACCGGCCACCGTGGCTTCCTCACTTACGGTCCTCAGGCTGCTGACAATATCGCCCAGTTCCCCAAGCGCCTGACGGGCTTTAGGGGTCAGATCGCCGCAGTCATTAACCTGATGTAAGGCCGCCAGTAGTGTCAGGCCGGCGGCTTGCTGCCAGGCAAAGAACGTTTGCAAACTTTTAGCGCCGACGCCGCGGGTCGGTATGTTAACGATGCGTTCGAAACTGACACGGTCTTCCGGTTGAAAAATCAATCGTAAATAAGCCATGATGTCTTTGATTTCCTTACGGTCATAGAAGCGCACGCCACCGACAACCCGATACGGCACGCCGTAATGGACGAAGACCTCCTCAACGCTGCGGCTCTGGGCGTTAGTACGGTACAGCACGGCGTAATCGCTATAGCGACGTTGGCCGCTGTCGACACCGTTGCGGATACGTCGGATGATGGCTTCACCCTCGGCTCGCTCGCTGCCGACTTGCAACAATTGGACCGGCAGGCCGTGCTCGGTCTGCGTCCACAGGCGTTTGTCGGAACGCTGGGTATTTTTGGTAATGACGGCATGGGCGGCATCGAGGATATGCTTCGTACTGCGGTAATTTTGCTCGAGTTTGATGATCGTGCAGTCTTTAAAATCTTTTTCAAATTTCAGAATATTGCGGAAATCGGCACCACGCCAGCTGTAAATGCTTTGCCAGTCGTCGCCGACTACCGCAATATTTTTATGTTCGTTGGTTAACAAGTTAACAAGTTGATACTGGGCGGCGTTAGTGTCCTGGTACTCGTCAATCATGATGTAGCGGAATTGCTGCTGCCACTTGGCGCGCACGGCCGGCTGCCGCTTGAGCAGTTCGACGCTTTTGTTGATCAAATCGTCAAAATCAAGCGCCGAGGCCTCACGCAG
>CAZXCS010000064.1:0-2491 GCA_964639195.1 uncultured Candidatus Saccharibacteria bacterium
GCTTCTACTGGTCGCCGGAAACCGACGAAATCATCTACAAACCGGACATGGACGACGAACAAGCCGCCTGGTCACTGCTGCATGAAACCGGCCACGCCCTGCTCCGCCACCAGAGCTACCAATCCGACACCGAGTTGTTGCGCCTGGAGGTCCAAGCCTGGGAACGCGCCCGGCAGGTCGCTACCGATGTCGGCATCAGTATCGATGAAGACCATATCCAAGACTGCCTGGACACCTACCGAGACTGGCTGTACAAACGGAGTGTCTGCCCCAACTGCAGTGCCCAGTGCCTGCAACAAGATGACTTTGTCCATTATCGTTGTTTTAATTGCCACACAGCCTGGCGGGTTAGCGCCAGCCGGTTCTGCCGCGCCTACCGCCAGCAGAAGAATATCCCCCAGCCCGTAGCGGTCTTCCAGCTAACCAAAGACCAGCCATAGAAAAATCCCCGCTGAGTGCGAGGATTTCCTGAGTTAGAAACCGGCTTAAGCCAGTTTCTTGGTGCGGCGGCTGATGCGGCCACCTTTGGCGCCAGCAGCGCGGGCCAGATCGCGGTTAGCGAAAAAGCCGCCGGTGCGGCCGAGCTTACCGCCCTTGGCACCGATTTTGGCGTAGAAGTCTGCGCCGTACTTACTCTTGTTGGTTGCGGCGGCAGCTTGGCCGCCAGCTTTAGTTCCTGCCATAATGTGAGGCCTCCGTTATTAGTCTGCTCTCGAGAGAAAGAAAGAGGGCTGCCCGGATAAAGGCAAACCCTCTTCATTCTTACGAAATCGTGCTTATGATATCACGCTATTGCTTCCCTGTCAATAATTATGTATCACATTATTGGCCTTGATAGGCCCACAACTCACAGTGCGATTCCTGCCGGACATGGAGGCCTGTCCTGGCGCTGGTGTTGTGATCGGACAACTCTGGTGGTGAGACTTGTTTGAGCCAGCTTTGCTGGCGAGTTGTCGAACCCGTTGTCCGTATCGACAACAGCAGCCCAAGATAGGCCGTTTGTCCGGGAGTTTTTGGTTCTTTTTGCGGACAAAAAGAATGAAGGAAAAGAGAGTTTGGTGAAGCTGCAACACTGGCATTAGCCTCCAGGGCTGAGTGGTGCCGTATGGGTACCGGACCAAGTCCGGCATGACAAGGTGAACGGGGTCCTGAAACGAGTTCAGGATGACGGTAGCGTCGTAGTGCTAGCTTCTGCGCGAAATCGAGCCGCCGATGGCGCCGTAATAGCTGGCGCGTTTCCGGCCTTCCTGCCCGGCCGCAAACCCGCCAGTCCGCCCGCGCCGACCGCCCATCCGCCCGATCCGGGCATAAAAATCAGAGCCATGCTTCTGCTTATTCTTCTCGGCGGCTCGTCGACCGCCCTGGATTGTACCTGCCATGTATGCCTCCTGTTCAGTTGGTTCATGCTTATGCTAACTCACCGGGCTGTAAGCGGGCTGTAAAAAATTAGACTTAGGACCCTCGGCTCAGTGAGTGGCCAGAAAGCGGCGGAAGGAGGCCGGGTCGCTGATGCTGCCCTTAATGATGCGCGACGTCAGGTTGGCGAGTGGCAGCGTGACCTTGTACTGCCGGGCAATGGCATTAATCGAGTGGCTGGTGTGGTAGCCTTCGACAGTCTGCTTGCCGGCCGCTTGCGGATCGGCCGCACCGCCCTTGGCCAGCTGGTAGCCGTACTGGAAATTACGGCTTTCTTTGGACGAACAAGTCAGCACCAGGTCGCCGATCACCCCGGGTGCCAGCGGGTCGTAATCGTGGAAGTGCATGGCACGAGCCAGGACTTTGAACTCGTTCAAGCCGGTGGTGATCAGCTGGGCCTGGGTGTTGGCACCAAAGCCCAAGCCCTCGGCGTAACCGCATGTGATGGCGTAGAGATTCTTCAGGGCGCTGGCCAGCTCCAGCGCCCGGAAGCCTTTGGCCTCCCGAACCCGGAAATAAGGAGTATTCAACACCTGTTTGATGGTCTTGAGATGAGTCGGGTCTTTGTAGCCCAGAGACACGACAGTCGGGTCACGGTCGATGATGCCGGCCGCGAACGACGGCCCGATCAAACTGTAATAGTTGCGGTACTTACCGACGCTGAAGACGATCTGGTGCCCCATCAGGTGGGTTTTCTCTTCTATACCTTTGGCGGCATTTACGATAATCGCCTGCTCGCCTATCGACGGCCGGTTGTCGACCAGCGCCCGGCGCATGAACTGCGTCGGCACGGTCAGGAATACAAGATTGGCCGGGCGTGTCAGCAACTTTCCGGCTTCGGCCGTGTCATAGCTCAAGCCATTGTATTCAAGCAGCGAGGCCAGCGCCCGCCCGAAAGTCCCAAACCCTATAAATGCGATCTGTAAATCAGTTGCGGCCTGCCTCATCTCTGTCATCTAAGTAGTATAAGCTAGTTCGAGACCATAAAGAAAAGAGCCCCCTCGCGAGGGCTCTTTTCAAAATTTGGCACCGTGCTATTTTCCCAGGGGTGGACCCCAAGTATTGTAACCGCTCC
>CAZXCS010000065.1:0-2423 GCA_964639195.1 uncultured Candidatus Saccharibacteria bacterium
GAGTTGCGCACTCCATATAACTCGCCGAGTTCGACAGCGTCGTCCCAGGCAGCCGTGGCGGCGTTGAGAAGCTCTTCCGGTACCAGACTGGCGTCGATCTGGGAGACTTCGGCCCGGTGCATACGCAGGACGTTGAGCATACCTTCGCGGTCTTTGGCAAAACCGGAAAACGGACCGACCCGGTGGGCGATCTTGGCGCTGGTGGCGTAGCTCTGGCCGGTCAGCAATGCGGTGATGGCAGCGGCAATTGCCCGACCTTCATCGGAGTCGTACGGAAGGCCGAGAGCCATCAGCAGCGCGCCGAGGTTGGCATAGCCGATGCCGAGCTCCCGGTAGGCTTTGGCGTTCTTGGTGATGCGCTCCGTCGGGTATTCGCTGTAGCCGACCAGAATTTCCTGGGCGGTAAAGACCAACTCGGTGGTGTGGATGAAGGCTTTGATGTCAAAGCTGTTGTCGTCACCAAGGAACTTCAGCAAGTTTAAGCTGGCCAGGTTACAGGCAGAATTATCGAGGTGCATGTACTCGCTGCAGGGGTTGGAGCCGTTGATGCGGCCGGCGTTCGGCGTGGTGTGCCACTTGTTGATGGTGGTGTCGAACTGCATGCCGGGGTCGGCACACTCCCAAGCGGCCTCGGAAAACTGGCGTAAAAGCTCGCGGGCTTTGACCTTTTTGATCGGCTTGCCGTTGGTGACGGACCGCAGATTCCAGTCGTCGTCATTCTCCACGGCTTGCATGAATTCATCGGTCACACGGACGGAAATGTTGGCGTTTTGGTACTGGATGCTAAACGAATCTTTGCCGTCCAGGCTCATGTCCCAACCGAGGGATTGCAGATCGCGGGCTTTGCGTTCTTCTATAGCCTTGGACCAAATGAACTCTTCGACATCAGGGTGGTCGACGTTCAGGATCACCATTTTGGCGGCCCGGCGGGTTTTGCCGCCGCTCTTGATGGCACCGGCGCTGGCGTCGGCACCGCGCATGAAGCTCAAGGGACCGCTTGCCGTACCGGCAGATTTGCCGAGGCGCTCCTGACTGGAGCGGATCGGGCTGATGTTAATACCGGAGCCGGAACCGCCCTTGAAGATCATGCCTTCTTCGACGTACCAGTTGAGGATAGCCGGCATGGTGTCTTCAATACCCAGGATGAAACAGGCGCTGGCCTGCTGCGCGCGTTCCGGCGCGCCAATATTGAACCACACCGGGCTGTTGAAAGCCGCCCTCTGGGTAGCCAGCACGTACTTCAACTCTTCGCGGAAGTCTTCGGCTTCGGTGTCGCTCTCAAAGTAGCCTTCCTGCTGGCCCTGGCGGGTGACGGTATCAACTACCCTGTCTATAAGATCGCGCAGTGAACTCTCCCGGTCTTTAGTGCCGGGGGTGCCGGTAAAGTATTTCTGGGCCACGATATTGATGGCGTTGAGTGACCAGCCTTCGGGGAACTCGACGCCACGCTGCTCAAAGACCGGCGTTTCGGTCATCGGATTCTTAATGATAGAGTCGCGCTTAGACCACTTAAGCTGGTCATACGCCTTGGATTTTTGCGGGGTGAAAAGCCGTGCCACCCCTAGTGACGTTGTCTGTGCCATAGTTTCCTCTTTCTCTTAATGGCCCGGACCGTGTCCGGCCAAAGCACCTCTTTGTTAAATTTTGTTGAATTTTTTGTTTAGAGTTCGGGACAAGTCTGGCTCTCAATTCAGACGTCATCCGTATGAGCTCTCTACGACCTCGAATAACATATGCAGTATATTCGAAGGCGGAGAGAGCCGTCAAGCAGTCTTGTTCTCTTGTCTTAGATCTTGGACCTTAGACAAGAGCGTCAGCGGCTTCATAGTTGAGTGCAGTTTGGAGTAAAAGGCGAAGCCCGTAAGCGAGCCGTACTTAAGGTACGGTGAGTGCGGACTGGAGTCTTTTGCCCAAAATGTGCCAACTATGGAGACGCGCAGCTTAACTCTCTGCAGGTATGTGCTTGCCTTGCTTAACGATCGACAGCTCCTTCTCAAAGCCGGCGATGTCAGTGAAGCGTCGGTAGACGCTGGCGAAGCGCACGTATGCCACCTCGTTCAGGCGGGCCAAATGATCCATCACCAGTTCGCCGATCCGTGTCGATCGCACTTCCTGGTCGCCGACGGCATAGAGCTCCTGCTCAATCGCATCGACTACTTTTTCCAGTTCCAGACTGGTGACTGGTGTCTTTTCGCAGGCCCGGTACAGGCCGGCCAGAAGTTTGGTGCGGTTGAAGAGCTGGCGCGTACCGTCGTTTTTAATGACGATCAATTGCGGGCGCTCCAGACGTTCATAAGTCGTGAAGCGTTCCCCACACGCGTTGCACATGCGGCGGCGGCGGATGGCTTGACCCTCTGCTACGTCGCGGGACTCAATGACTTTGATGTCCTCGCTTTGGCATTGGTTACATTTCATGCTGCCTC
>CAZXCS010000066.1:0-2393 GCA_964639195.1 uncultured Candidatus Saccharibacteria bacterium
TGTTGTGAGAAAATTAACAGCTTGTTCTCAGGCTGTTCGGTTATGCTTATGGTGGTGAGAGTATCGGGGGGTTTTGATTATGACAACTAAACAGATTACGCGTAACAACGCCGGGGGCCAGCCAAGGGTTTGGTGGCGGCAGTATCTGCGTTAGCTTATGTTTTGGAGTTCAGTTCTTTCAGACGGCTGTCAGCCGGAGTCGGATACTCGGGAGATAAACTTCTCGGGTACAGCCGCTTGCTGCTGACGACGGCGATTTCAACCGCATAGTATAAAATTTGGGCTTGCAAGTAGATCCAAAACAGCAAGCCTAGGGAAAGGGCGAAGTAGCTGTACAGCGCGTCAAGGCTTTTGAGTTCGCGTGCCAACAGGTAAGTACCCAGGGTTTGAAGCAGGACCAACCCAATGGCCGCAGTCACGGCAGCGCTGTGGGTTTCTCTGGCAGTCACGTGCCGCGGCAGGCTGAATTTCAGCAGGAACCGGAATAACCAGTAGAGGATGAATACGTTGACAACGACTGATGCGCCGCGGAAGAGCGAGCCATGGCCGGCGCCGGCGGCGATACCCGACAGTACCGACGCCAGAATGAAGCCGAAGCCGCCGACGATAATCAGACTAAAACTCCGCAATATTGAGCTAGGGAAGTTATCCGGCTGCGATTTCGGGACCAGCCAGATGCTCTGGACACCATGACGGAACGCGCCGGCCACGCCGCGCGTACCGTAGAGCGTAAACAGGATACCGACCAGCAGCGCCAGGCCGTTTTTGTGCAGGCCCTGGACGTGCGACGACAATTGGTTGCCAAGCAGCGGGAAGTAATTGGTAATGCCGTGGATGATGGTTCTCCCGAGCTCCGAGTTGCTGCCAACCAAGTTATCGGTCACCGTTGTTAGAACAAGAAGCAGCGGGAACAGCGACAAAAAACCGTAGTAGGTCAGCAACGCGGCCTTATAGCCGGCTTCATCTTCATTGTATTTCTTGATGACTGCTACTGTGAAAGCCAGCGGCCGGTACCGCTGCTGGAACATATTGAAATGCTCAACTGTTTGTTGGAGTTTATTCATTCTGTTACCGCTTATTACAGCACACTTGCGGGGCTGTGTCAGCTTCGCCTCAAAAGACAAGTTAAAAAGTTTACAGCTTCCCGCCAGCCATAAGCAGGATAATGGCAGCACAAACATAAAAGGAGGGGACATGTCCAACGAGGAAGCTGAAGCACTGATGGAAGAATTCGAAAAATGGGATGCCAAGCATGCCAAACACGACTTCATCAGCCGCATGGAGCGCAAACTTAGCCGTAAAGAGCGTTTAAATCGCGCTTAGACTGACCCTGATGCATCCGATATTTCTGAAACCGCCCAAAAACGGGCGGTTTCTTTGTCACTTATAGTCTCATGAGGTGAGCTCTAAAAACGGATCCGCCGCAGCAGTTGCTCGACGGCATCATGTCGCGGTTCCTGGGATGGCAGCCTGCCATTGAGGGCGGCCATGATTACCGGCTCATCGTCAGGAGGATAATAGACCGTTAACACCGGCACGAACCGCTTGAGCGGCATGAAGTCTATGCTGGCGAACGCGCCCTCATGGCTAATGGAAAAGCTGCGGAAGTCGGCGTAGGCATAGTGCTTGGCACCGATGGCCAAACCGCTTTGGTCAAGACTGTAATTCAGTTCCCGTGGTTTGCGGCCGGCGTACACGCCGAACATGACAGCGCACACCACAACGACCGCACAGGAAACGAAATCCCTGGTTATCAAGAAAATAACAGCGGTAAGCACGGCGGCGGCGGCAGCCAGTCGGGTATACCAGCCGGTGGATTTCTCATGGGCGATGAATTCGGAGGCCGTCCAGCTGACTGTCTGGCCGTCGGCTACGGCTTGGCTACCAGTATCCTCGTTTGTCTGAGGTGCTGGCTGTTCCTCGACCTTGGTGTTGACTACCGGCTCCGCCGGGGCAGGTGTTTCAATAGCAGGCGGTTGCGGTTGAGGGCTGCTCGTTGCCGAACCGCCAGGGGCAATCACTTGCCCGGGCTGTAGTTGGTCGGCCTTGACTACAGAATCAATCGCTTTTTGCTGCTTTACCATGAGCGTTATTGTAACGTAGCAGGGAAGGTCAGGCAAAAGCTGCCTTGTTCCTCGAGCTTGGAGAAGCAGCACTGCTGATGCTATAATCACCCCTGTTACTTTGCCGCTAGCCCAAACACTTAAAAGCACAGCTCTTAAGTGTTTGAGAGGAGGACCGTAGCCATGAGCCGAAGCTTTTGCCGACTATGCAAAACTAGGCCGAGGCGTACGGGAGGACGAGGAGAGATGACCGAGTGGTTGAAGGTAACGGTCTTGAAAACCGTCGTGCCGGCAACGGTACCGTGGGTTCGAATCCCACTCTCTCCGCCA
>CAZXCS010000067.1:0-2337 GCA_964639195.1 uncultured Candidatus Saccharibacteria bacterium
ATGCCGAGCAGCTTGCTGTTCAGCTCGCCGGTGCGGCCCTTGCTGAGGTTGACCAGCAGGATTTTTTTGTTGTCCATAATCGATCTTAAGTCGAAGGCCGACTTGGTCTGACCGATGATATTTCTCATCATTTCGTTGCTCAGAAACGCCCCGAATTTACTCACGAACCAGGCAGTCACCTCGCCGGCTTCATTCGATCGCTGCGAAGACGGATACTCTTTCTGCCAGTAATCGAGCACTGTCCGGTCGGTGACGTGCTGCAATTTCTGCCGCAGGAAATCCGGGTCACGAAACAGCTTCGGGATGTCGACGAACGTGCCGCCCTGGGGGTCGGCCATCACTGCCAACGCGGCATTACGGAAAATATGTTCGTAGCGCGGCCCCATGATGCCCTGGTGCTGTGGATCGTACAGTTTCTGCAGCATGTTGAGCGCTTCCTGCACCAGGAAGTCTTTTTGCTCCGGCATGTCGAATTCAAACAGGTTCAAGCCCATCGGGTAGTCCATGTCAGCCGGGCAGAAGTAAATCACGTCCTCAGTGCGTTCCTTGGGCACCATCGACAGCAACTTCTCGGCCGTGTCGCCATGCGGGTCGACAAAGGCAAAGCCGTTGCCGCTGAGCATATCCTGCAGTGCCAAATTCTCGAGGAATGTCGACTTACCGGTGCCGGTCTGGCCGACGACATACATGTGTCGCTGGCGGTCACTGAAACTCAGCCGGATCGGTTTCTTGGCACCACGGAACAGGTTGTAGCCCAGCAGCAAGCCTTCATCCGGTATGTTGCGCGGGCCGTCGACCTGCTTGGAGTCCTGGCGCGCCAGCTGCGAGGTCGGGATAGCCCGCTCGTCCGGGAAGTGGAAGATTGTCGCCAGCTCAATGGAATTCAGGATATTCTTATTATGCTGCGGCGGGAAAAAACGCATGATGTAGGCAGTGATCAGGCCATCTATATCCTTAGCCGGCGCGTATTTGAAGCCGTTCTTGCCCGGCGCATCGTACAGCGCGAAGCTGGCAATAATATTGCTGCGGATGGCCTCCGCCCGCTGGATAACATTGGATGACACCACCACCCGGATGGCCACTTCGTAGCCGGCATGGCGGGTTTTTTCATCGATGGCGTCAAGTGTTGCCTGCTCATGGCTGGACAGTTCGGCAGACGATTTGTCACTGGTTTTGGATTCCGGCGGCTTGTTGAACGCAGTGAGAACATCTCTGAGCAAGCCGTTGACGCTAGGTCCCTTGCCGCCCTTGCGCTTGCGGCTCGCTACATCATGCGAATGCTTGACCCACCCCGGATTGGCCGGCCGCATCAGGATCTGGATACCGGCGCCATCTTCTTTGCCTAGGGTAGCCAGGGCATTTAGTAAGGCCTGCATGGCGTCGCGTTTGAGATCCTGATAGGTGGCAATCGGGTAGGCGTAGTCTTCCTTGAGACTGAGCTCACCGCCGACGGTACCACTGGCCTGCCCCACCGGACTGAAGATGTTGTGTTCGGCAACTTCTTCCAGCCGGGCCGACGGATAAGCGCTGACAATCGCCTGCTTGACGATGTCCAGTAGCGCAATCGGTACGGCGGCGTAGAAGTAGATGAAGCCCTGCGTGCCAACGATTTCAAAGGCAAAGTGGCGCTGCCCGTAGAAGCTATGTTTAAGGCCTTTTTGGACGGTGCTGGCAATAATATTGTAAATAACCGTGCCTTTGCTAATCGTCTCGTCGGTCACATCGCGGACGTCACGCGCACCGACTTCAATGTCGTCACTCGGCGGCGGCAAATGGATGAGCACCGGCACCATTTTGAGGCCACGTTCATAGTTTTTTTGCTCACGAAAAACCTTACGCGCTTGTAAAAAAACAATTGGTGATGCAACCAGCAAAAGGAAAAAAATGATGGCGAAAACGATTAAGAGTGTTGTCATATTCTCTACTTATTCAATTTAATCGTTTTGTTGTAGCGCTTCTGCATATAATCGGCCTTGACCACTGTTAACTCTTCACTCTGGTTATAGGGGTTGTTGCGGTTGGCCTCGACTATTCTCTTGGCCTTGTCCACCCATTCTTTCTCAATCAGGTCGCCATCATCCGCAACCGCTGAACTAGTAGTTGGGGTTGTAACGACAACATCGCTTTGTGGCGAAGTAGGCGGTGCCGGCAGTGGTATGGCCGGGATGACTGGCGGCGGTGCTGGCACTGAGCCGGCAGCTTCCGGAGTGGCGGACATTTGCTCGGATTTGCCCGCCAAATTTTCAGGTGATGGGCCGACTGGAGCCGAGGATTGCTCCGGTATCGGCACGGGCAATTGCAAACCAGGTTGATTTTCCGACTCACTCATACTATCTA
>CAZXCS010000068.1:0-2335 GCA_964639195.1 uncultured Candidatus Saccharibacteria bacterium
AACTCATACAGAAACTCGATGCCGGAATGCCCGACCAGCTGGAGCTCCAGGATGACCAGGTCCGGCGCCAAGGCATCAGCCGCTTGGATGGCGGTCTGGGCGGTGGCCGCCGCTACCACGTGGTGCCCCGCACCGAGCAGTGACTCGGCATAGGTCTTGGCGAGTATGTGATCTGGCTCTACAAGTAAGATTTTCATATCAACTGCGTTTGGCGGTTAGGTTGCAACACGGCACCCAGGCCGTATAGGCGGTGGTGGCGCGAGGTTGTGAGGTTGAGGTCCATGGCCTGAAGAATGGCGTCGGCCACGAAGATACCGGCGCCGCTGGTGTGCGTCAGGTTCAGCAGCGGTTGGCGGCTGGTCCGCTGCAGCTGGCGGCCGCGCTGCAGAGCTTCATTACTAAGCTGCTTAGTTTCGGAATATACGCCGGCCACGATGCCGTAGCGGCTACGGTGGGTGGCCAACTGCAGTTTCAACTGCTGTTCACCGCGAGCCGGCATGGCCTCGATGAGGGCGGCGCCGAGGCTGACCAAAGCTGCCTGCAGACCCTGATAATGGGCCATGACCGTGCCGAAACGGCCGCCGATGTTCAGCTCCAGGTCAACATCATAAGCCTTGGCCAAACCGTGCAGTTGCTGGCCGGCATCGTACAGCACTGATGATACCGACACCGGCTCACGGTCGAACAGTTGCGGTTCGAGCGCCAGCCGCACCGCCAAGACATAATTATCGAGCAGGCGCAGCGCGCTATCGGCCGTCGCCTGGATGGCCGGCAGGTCGGCCATCCCCAGCTGGCCTTGTTCTGCCTGGCGCGCGATCTGGATCAGAGGCAGTTTGAGTTCCTCGGCCACGCCGATCAATAGCTGCTGCGACAACAGTGGTCCACCGGGATTATGTTCACGCGCCACGGTTGGCTGTTCCCTCCTGCTTTAGGACGAATTATAGCACTGCCGGCGGTTCGTGTGCAGTTGGGTTAAGGAGAAAAGCTGAAGTTTGGAAGGATATTATTGTTGAAATCGGCGCTAAACCGGTCACCTTCGGTCCACAGTTCGAGCGTGTCGGAGCGCAGGGGCAAAATCACCATATCGACCGTCTTGCTGTCCTGCTCGACCTGCATCGTGCCCTTGACCCTGATGCCGACGACCTTCGGTAATTTCGGCAAGGCATAGGCGCTGAATGTCGCCTGATGGTTGGACTGCAGGCCATTAAGACTCTGTAGCACCTGGCTGTAAGGCTGGTTGACCACCCGTATGCGCAGGGCGAAGACCGAACTCTGGCTGGTGATCGACGGTACGACATCCGGGTGGAAGTAGCCGTCCACCAGGGCGTTACTATTATTACCCGTGTCATCGATGTAGGCGCTCCAGCTTCTGGGGAAATTCACTTCCATGCTGCCGTAGGTTTCCGGACCGTTATAGGTGCGCAGCGGCAGTTTGGCGGCCTCGGCGGCCTGTTGGTCTTTGAGCTTGTCTTCGGCTTGTTTGGCCTGGTCGACTGCACTGGCGACCTTGCTGTCGACATTGTTCTTATAATCCTGGCGACCGGCGAAGGCCCAAACACTAAACGCAATCGCACCGATCAGTAATATGCTTACCAATACCAGCCCGACGCCAACGCCGTTGACTGCCCCATCTTGGTTATGCTTGAACATAGCAATTACTGTAGCATACTCGAGGTCACTCCAAAAGCGACTGATTATTCGTATTGGTACAAATAGACCCCGGCTCGTTCCATCTTGGCTGGCTTGCCCGGGATCTGGAACGCGAAGCTCACCAGCTTGACCGGCTTGTGCGGGTAGTGACTCATTTTGTTATCCAATTTCGGCATGTATGAATCTAATAAGAATACAAACATGGCATCGGCCGGCGGCCACGGCTTGCGCCAAAAATCGCCCCATATAATCCGCACTTTTTGACGGTAGCGGCGGGTACGCAGCCAGGCGATGAGCGCCAGCAGCGGGTTGAGCTCGTAGCCCGTGACGGCAATCCCCCGCCGGGCAGCGGCCAGGATCACCCGGCCGTCGCCGCAGCCCAACTCCAGCAGCCGGTCACCGGGTTGCAACTCCGCCAGTTCCAGCGCCGCTTCAATTTGCGGTTGGAGTGTCGGCAGATACGGCGCGCCGACCAGTAGCACGCCGCCGAAGGCTACGACCAGCAGTGTCGCCACGATGATGATTACGACCATCAGTCCTGTAGCTTAGTCTTCAGCTTGGTGACGGTGTGTTCGGCGGTTTTCAGGTAAGCTTCCAGCTGTTTGACCAGCTTCATGCCGCGCTCGTAGGCCGGCATGGCTTCGTCGATACTGAGCTGGCCGCTCTGCAGCTGCTCGAGGATCTC
>CAZXCS010000069.1:0-2210 GCA_964639195.1 uncultured Candidatus Saccharibacteria bacterium
AACATGTAGGCCTTGGTGACGCCGTGCTTGTCCTGGAGGAACTGGCGGAACTTGCGCCAGTCCAGCTTCCAGCCCATACGCTGGGTGCCGAGGTTCAGGTTTTGACTGTCGATGAAAGCGTACGTGTTCGGTTGGGAGTTTCTGGTCTGACGTGGCATAGATTAAGTCTATCACTTTTCCATCCACGAACGGTGTTCAGTTTGCTTCTTGTTATTCGGAGGTAGTTGCGTGGGCAGTGATGATGGCGAAGATTTCCGGACCGTAGGTCTCGGCTTTTTTCGGCCCGAACCCGGGTGTCGCCAGCAGCTGCTGGGGTGTTCCTGGTGGGTTGGCAGCCAGCGCTTCCAGAGTGCTGTTATGGGCAATGATGTAGGCCGGGGTCTGGTCGGCGACAGCCCGTTTGAGGCGCCAAGTTTTGAGTTTTTCAAACAGTGCCTGGTCGACATTGAGCGGAGTTTTTTCGGTCGGCGCGACAATGACCTCGTCTGCGATGTCGGCAGTTACTAGCGCTAGCGCTGCCGACTCGGATCGTAAATTTTCATCAAGCTCGTGCACACCCTCGTGCATAGTGAGCGCCATGGCGTTGACGCCTTTCAAGTACAAGCCGTCCAGGCTGCGGACGCGCGACAATGCCACGTAACCCATGCCCGGCGTGAAGGCCCGGCTCAGATCAATCTCGGCGGCATCCAGCGTCATACCCTGGCTTTTGTGAATGGTTATTGCCCAGGCCAACCGCAGAGGCAGCTGGCTGATTTCCGCCCGGACTTTGCCATCCTCGCTCAGGCTCCAGCTGTGTGCTTCGACCTTCAGTTCGCGGCCGTTCAGCAACTGCACGACCGGCCGGCTGCCGTCAAAGCCTACTACCTTGCCCCGGCTGCCGTTGACAAAGCCTTCGGCAAAATTATTGGCCACGAACATCACTTCGGCGCCGGTTTTCAGCTCCAGCACTTCGGGCGCCAGCAAGCCTTTGGCCAGCTGCTCGATTTTGGCCTTGCCGCCTTTGACGCTCCGTTCATAAAATTTGGCCGGACCGGGCAGCGCATCGAGATGCCGTTGGTTGATGGCTTCGACGTCGACATTGTGCGAGTACAGCCGGGTCAGGACTACTCCGGGGCCAGGCTGCTGCTGCAACCGATCGGACAGCACCACGGTGTGTTCGTGCACCATATCGTCGCGGCGCATGGCTTCCAGCAGCTGCAAGAGCCGGTCATTATCGGCTTGGCGGTGCTGTTCGGTCAGATAGCATGTGTGCAGTTGCAGCTCGGCCCAAGCGTCGGATAGGTGCGCGAAATCAAATTCCGACGTACCGCGGCTGACCGGCGGCAACTGGTATAAATCACCGACTAGGATGACTTGCATACCGCCAAACGCCGCGTCCGAGCCGCGCAACCGTTTGGCAAGCTGGTTGATCATGTCCAGGCGCGCGCCGTGCAGCATCGAGACTTCATCAATCACCAGGATGTCGGTCGCGTTATAACGTTTGAGCAGCTTGTTGCTACCGCTCAGCCGACGCAGGTCATCGTCCGTCAATCGGTCGAGAATGCCTAGGCCCGACCATGCATGGATGGTCGTTCCATTGAGATGGCTGGCCGCGATGCCGGTGCTGGCCGTCACCGCCACCCGCTTGCCGGCGCGCTGCGCCCGAGCAACGAACGCATTCAGCACATAGGTCTTGCCCGCCCCGGGTGCTCCCGTCAAAAAGACGTTGGCCCCACTCATCATCACAGCCAGTGCTTGCTTTTGTCGCATAGACTCCGATTGTAGCAGTTTGCCGGGCTAAGCCAAAAGCCCGGCGGCGGTGTTTAAGAATTCTTTAATCTAGCCGGCCTGACAGCACAAGCTGCCGACCTTCTTGGCGACTTTGCGCCGGGTCGTGCCCGGATCGTTTTCTCCAGAGTAAACTTTCTCTGCCATCATACAATTGTATGATGCTGACTAATATAAAGCCAGCCTCAGGCCTGGCGCTTGACGTGCGCCGACTTGCCCTCATACTCCACGACTTCCCACGGGTAGACGATCCACTCGTCGGTTTTGACCACGAACCAATCAGGCACAAAGCCGGTACGGCTCTGCCCGGGCTTGTAGTGCAGCACGCCCGTGCGCACCAGCGCTGCACCCTGCTCCCTCAGCCACTCGGTCAGAAACCCAAATGTCCGGCCGCTGTCGCAGACTTCGTCGATGATTAATAAGTTCTTGCCGGCCAGCTGCGC
>CAZXCS010000070.1:0-2191 GCA_964639195.1 uncultured Candidatus Saccharibacteria bacterium
TGTTATTAGCAGACTTGTATGTGTCGTTGGCGTTCTTGTTGGCGTGGTAGACGTAATAGCCGGTGCCGCCGAGGATGACGACGATTAGGATGACAAGGAGCGTTTCGACAGTGCCAAAAGCTTTGCTATTGAGTGATTTAATAGACATTAGTAGGGTCCTGTTTACGCTTACTATTGATAGGGATTGTGGTACTTTGCGTAATCCTTGTCAATGATTCTTCAAGCATTCGGCTCTAAAATGAGTCGTACGGGCCTGAAGCTCTTGCGGTGCAGTTTGCTGGCACCGTATTTTCTGAGACGCTCCAGGTGCAGGGCCGTGCCGTAGCCGACATGTTTATCAAACCCGTAGTCGGGGTACTGGCTAGCTATCTGGCGCATGTAGTTATCGCGGGCGACTTTGGCGAGGATGCTGGCGGCACTCACCGCCGGAAAATTGGTATCGGCTTTGATAACTGCCCTAGCTCTGGCGTTATTCGGGAAGAAATTATAGTTACCGTCGATGATCAGTTCGTCGTAGTCAACACTAATTTGCTCGAGGGCTCGCTGCATGGCCAGCTTCACGGCAGCGGTCAGCCCGATGGCGTCAATCTCGGCTGGCTGGACCCAACCCAAGCCCAAGGCACGAGCCTGGGCCAGAATTATCGTCGACAGTTCCGCTCGCCGCCGGCTGCTCAATTGCTTGGAATCGGCCAGGCCGGGGATCGGCCGGGCGAGGATAGCCGCGCCCGCCACCAGCGGGCCGGCCCAGCAGCCGCGGCCGACTTCATCCAGCCCGAGGATAATCATAAACACATTGTAGCAAGTGCGGGCTAGGCGTCGGTTTTTTCAGCGTCGGGTTTGTCGCCGGGTTCCGTCTGTTCGTGGGAGGCAAGCACGGCGTCGGCTTTGGCTGCCAGCTCGGCTTCTTCGGCAGCCTTAGCTTCGGCTTTGGCGGCAGCTTCCTTGGCAGTTTCTTCTTTCGCAGCCGCTTCAGCGGCTTCGGCAGCAGCATCATGGACGGTGTTCACGCCTTCGTGGTCGAATTCCACGCCGGTCATGCGGGCCGATTTGCCGGTCCGCTCACGCATGTAGCTCAAGTAGTTGCGTCGGACACGGCTTCGCTTGGTAACTTCAATTTTCACAACCAACGGGCTGTGCAACAGAAAGCTTTTCTCCACGCCGACACCGCTGGCAATCCGACGCACGGTGATGCGGCTGGTGTGGCTGCCCTTCAGGTCGGTGCGGATCACCAAGCCCTGGAAAATCTGGATACGTTCCTTGCTGCCTTCGCGAATCTTCTGGTGGACTTTGACCGTGTCACCGGAACGAACGTCGACAACCTGCGACTTCTTATACTTATTGGAAATTTGGTTCACAACACTCTGCATATCCGGTAGATTGTACAGGATTTTCGTATCTGTTGCAACAGCCTAGGCCGCAGCGCTATGGAAATATGCCGCCAGTAGCTGGGATGGACGCAGTACAAGCTCATCATGTTCGCCCGGCAGATGGGCCACCGCTATGTCTGCATCTCCCAGGTATAGTTCATTATGCCGGTGCAGGGTGAAGTAGTCATCATGGTCAGTATAGCCAAGCGTAATTGGTACCCCGCTCTGCTGCTTCTTGACCGCCGCATCAACCGCATCAAAACGTGAGATTTCACCCTTCAAAAACGGCCACAGGTTGCCGAGTGGATGCGCCAAGAATTCGCCGGCACTGCTTCTTTCATAGTGACGCACTGCAGCTAAATCATCTTCGGTTTGTATACCGCGACCACGTTTATGCATGTGGTTTGATTTGCGGATAGTCCGGGCGATGTATTGCCGGCGAGTGGTCGGGAGTGGTGCATTAAACGCATGGATTTTTTTGGGGAGTGCCGACCGTACCGCCATCATACCCGCTGAATGCGTCACCACCTCGATGTCTTGAGCGATACGTTCCACGACTTCCGGATGAGCATAAGCCTTACTGAAAGTTAGGGTATCGGCGTCTTCGAAGTGGCTGCGGGTAAGTGCCTCGGCTACTTTTTCAGCGCTAGCCTGACCATTGCCGAAGCCACCGATGTACAATACTCGACTCATAATAATAAACTACTCTACCATTAAATAGCTTGGTTGTCTAGCCGACGACGCGGAACAGTTCTTCGAGGGTTGTTTCGCCGCGCAGGACCTTGAGCATGCCGTCCTGCAGCATAGTCAGCATACCGGAGTGG
>CAZXCS010000071.1:0-1981 GCA_964639195.1 uncultured Candidatus Saccharibacteria bacterium
GGGACAAACAGGCGATGAACTGGAAAATTATTATCAAGTCGCTCGGGCACCCGGACATGCGCAAGCGTCTCCTGGCCGTGCTCGGTATCCTGCTGGTCTTCCGCATCCTGGCTCATGTGCCAGTACCGCTTAGCAACCCCGAAACGCTTCATCAGGTATTGCAAAACCTGTTCAACTCCAATAACACACCGCAGCTGCTCAGCTTCATCAACGTCTTGAGCGGCGGGGCACTCGCCAACTTCTCGATCATGATTGCCGGGATGGGCCCGTACATTAATGCCTCGATCATCATGCAGTTGCTGACCAAAGCCGTGCCGCGGCTCGAAGCACTGCACAAAGAGGGCGAATTCGGACAGAAAAAGATCAACCAGTACACCCGTATCCTGACTTTCCCGTTGGCGATCATCCAATCGATCGGCTCCATCTACCTCATCCGCCAGGCCGCCCAGTCGATCGGCGGCATCGGCGATATTACCGCCAATGCCTCGCTGTCGCAATGGGTGTTGATGGTAGCCGCTTTAACCGGCGGTTCTATGCTCTTGATGTGGCTTGGTGAGCTGGTGACCGAACAAAGCGTCGGTAACGGTATCTCCCTGATTATTACGGTCGGTATCGTCAGCCGCTTGCCGTCCAGCATCGAGCAGATTATTCACTCTGTAGTCCAGAAGGGCCAGCATTGGACGGTTTTCGGGCATAACCTGCCGATCAACAAAAGCGCTTTCATTCTTGGCCTTGCGATCATGGTGTCGGTGTTAGTGGTTACCTGGATGGTGGTGATGCTCAACGAAGCCGCCCGCAACCTGACCGTCAACTATGCCAAACGCGTCCAGGGCAACCGCGCGTACGGCGGGATTACCACGATTCTGCCGGTCAAGCTGATTACGGCCGGGGTGGTGCCAATCATCTTCGCCGTGGCCTTTTTGAGTGTGCCGAGTTTTGTCGGCCAACTGTTGTCTGGTAGCCATACCCCACACTGGGCGCATCTCGGCCAGGAACTCGTCACCTGGTTCCAGCAGCCGTCCAAACAGGCGTTTGCGACCGAAGGGCTGCGGGCGTACATCTACCCGTTGACCTACTTCCTGCTGGTCTTTACATTCACCTACTTCTACACCAGCATTACCTTTAATTCCAAAGAAATCGCTGAGAACCTACACAAACAGGGCGGCTTCATCGAAGGTGTCCGGGGCGGCGAGCGAACCGAAAAATACCTCAGCAAAATTATCAATCGCCTGACTTTCTTCGGCGCTGTCAGCCTCGGCTTCCTGGCGGTGCTGCCGATCATCGCCCAGATCTTTATCAATACCAGCATCACCATCGGCGGCACCAGCGTCCTGATCCTGGTATCGGTGGCTCTCCAGACGCTGCGAGCCGTCGAATCCCGCGCCCTGATGGTCACGTACGACCAATACTCCCAGCCGGACTTTTTCTATGATGCCGACGCCACCGGCGCCCTGGTGCCCCCTGGCGGTAACCGCTTCCGTTTCGGCCGTCGGTTGCTGACGCGGGGTAAAGGTTCAAAAAAATAATTGTTGGTGCTATGATAGGGGTACATTTGCCCACGCAGAGGCGGGCAATTCTTTAGTAGTAGAAAACACTTTACAACCACTGGGGAAAATTGGTATAATTGACCCTTAGTTATTATTTATGGCAGCCAACAAGGAAGTAATCGAGCTCACCGGCACTATTATTGAGACCCTACCAGGGACTCAATTCCGGGTCGAACTTGAGAACGGCCATCAAATTATAGCTCACGTCGCCGGCAAGATGCGGAAACATTTCATCCGTATTGTCCCCGGGGACAGCGTTACCGTAGAGTTGACGCCTTACGATCTTACGAAGGGTCGGATTACGTACCGCAAGGGTTAAGAGCCCTAAACTAATAGCAGTGAGTCATTCGCAGCAAAGGAGCAATGATCCGCATGAAAGTGCGTGCCAGTGTCAAAAAGATTAGTCCCGATGATAAAATCGTCCGCCGCAAAGG
>CAZXCS010000072.1:0-1924 GCA_964639195.1 uncultured Candidatus Saccharibacteria bacterium
CCGGTTTTGACACGACGCTCAATGGACTGAACATCAAAACCGACAAACGGTATTTGGAAAGTGAATCAGCGCCGGCCGGCGTGGACACTGTCAAGCAACATATCGGCAAAGTTTTCGTGCAAAGCGAAGGCGCGGTGGTGTTCGAGGGCGAGAAGGTCGGCCTGCACACTCGGGTCTTCATCACCGGCAAAGGCCTGCCGACCTACGAAACCAAAGACCTCGGTCTGACCGAGCTAAAACACCGTGACTATCCTCAAGCCGCCCGTTCAATTATTATCACTGCCAACGAGCAGGCTGAGTACTTTAAGGTCATGTTGGCCGCCCTGGCCGAGATAGATCCGGGCCTGGCGCACAAAACCCGGCACATGACGCACGGCTTTGTCAGCTTATCCAGCGGCAAAATGAGCAGCCGCACCGGTGATGTGTACAGTGCGGTCAATCTTTTGGCCGACGTGCAGCAATTGGCTAAAAAATTGTATCCGAACACGACGCATGACGTACAAATCGGAGCGGTGAAGTACGCTTTCACCAAACATCGGCTGGGCGGCGACTTGGTCTATGATGTCGAAGAATCGGTCAGCCTGGAAGGCAACAGCGGACCGTACCTCCAATACGCCCACGCCCGCGCCAAATCGATCCTCAGCAAAGCCTCGGCGGCCCGTCATCCCGAATTTATTTCGGGATCCCGTTCAAATCAGCATGGGGTGCTGAAACAAGTTCAGCATGACGATGGGTTTGAGGCTGACGAGAGGTCGCTGGTGCGCAAAATCAGTGAATACCCGGAAGTCGTCGACAAAGCCGTCAACGAGCTTATGCCGCACCATGTGTGCACCTATCTATACGAACTGGCCCAAACCTTCAACCGGTTTTACGAGAAGAACCGGGTGATTGATGATAAGCGTCAGGCAGTGCGTTTAGAGCTGGTCGAACACTACGCCGATACCTTGCGGAGCGGCCTCGACCTGCTTGGCATCACCGCACCTGATAAAATGTAAGCAGAGGAGACCATAGTGGCCAAGCAATCACACAATAGGGAAGTAACTCAAGTACATACTGTGGCGGCCGGTTCGACGATACGCTTTGAAGCGCCACAGAGCGACCGTAAATCAAAGCCTAATCCGGCCATTGTGGTCGTCCAGGAGGTCAACCCCGTCGGCGGTTTCGTGGACTTTCTGCGTGAACACGCCGTTGTCGGCCTGGCCATCGCTTTCATCATCGGCCTGCAAGCCCAAACCCTGGTCAAGCAACTGGTCGGCAGCTTCATCGACCCGGCGTTTCAGCTGTTTTTCGGGCAGTCATTGCAGAGCCGCACCTTTGTCCTTAGCTTCAACGGCCGTAACATCGACTTCGGCTGGGGAGCTTTTGTCTATCAACTGCTGGACTTCTTGTTCGTGCTGGCCGCCATCTATGCCATCGTCAAAATCTTCAGCCTGGACAAGCTCGATAAGCCGAAGAAGAAAAGCAAGAAGAAAGATGAGGAGGAACCGGATGCCACAATTGTCGGATCCTGAATGGAAGCAGAAGCTGACGCCCGAGCAGTATCATATCCTTCGCGAGAAGGGCACTGAAGCGCCGCACAGCAGCCCACTAACCGAAGAGACGCGGACAGGTGATTATCACTGCGCCGCCTGCGGTCAGCTGTTGTTCAAGAGCGGCACAAAATTCGAATCAACCATGCCCGGTCTGCAAGGCTGGCCGGCTTTTAGCGAAGTCGTGGCCAACGATGCAGTCAAATTGGTTGATGACAGCTCACTTGGCATGCACCGCACCGAGATCGTCTGCAGCAATTGTGGCAGCCACCTCGGCCACTTGTTCGAAAACGATCCGGCCTCGCCGAACGGCAAGCACTACTGTGTCAACGGTATGTGTCTAAACTTCGAAGCCGGCAAAAGCTGACGGTAGTATAGTAAAGTCATAACAAGGA
>CAZXCS010000073.1:0-1809 GCA_964639195.1 uncultured Candidatus Saccharibacteria bacterium
ATTAAGCTTACTTGGTATAATGAACGGAAATGGCATACACGCGGGAACGATCGCCGGCTTACCAGCCGGGGCAGGCAACGACGTATAAAGTTTCTCGGTCCAAAATCGAGCTATTCATGCAGTGCCCTCGCTGTTTCTGGCTCGACGGGCGGCTGAAAATCAAACGGCCGTCGAGCCCGCCGTTTAACATTAATAAGACTATCGACGAGCTGTTCAAAAAAGAGTTCGACCGCTACCGGGCCGCCGGCCAGCCGCACCCGATTATGACCGACAACCAGATCAAGGCTATCCCGTTTGCCCACGCCGACCTCAACACCTGGCGGATGAATTTCACCGGCGTCACTACTGTGCACATGCCGACCAACCTGCATGTCTTCGGCGCCGTCGACGACATCTGGGTCAATGACGCCGGCGAACTGATCGTGGTCGATTATAAGGCCACCAGCAAGAACAAAGAAGTCGACATCGATTCCGATTGGCAGATCAGTTACAAGCGGCAGATGGAAGTCTACCAGTGGTTGCTGCGCCAAAACGGCTTCGCCGTCAATGACACCGGCTACTTCGTATACACCAATGCCCGGCTCGACCCCGACGGTTTTAACGACCGTCTGGAATTCCACACCAAAGTTATTCCATACACCGGCAATGACGCTTGGGTGGAGCCGACACTCCTGAAAATGAAGCAGTGCCTTGACGGCGACGACATGCCGACGATCGGCACAGCCGCCATGGGCGGCCCGTGCGAATTCTGCAGCTACGCCCGCGCTCGCACCGAACTAACCCTCAAACACCTAAAAGATAAATAAAATATCCGGCCGGAAATCGAGTACAATGGGAACATGCTTGATATTCAGTTTATCCGTGACAACCCGGAGTTGGTGGCCGAAAAGTCCAGGCAGAAAGGCTACGACGTCGACATCACTCAACTGCTCGGCTTCGATACCGAGCGCCGTGACCTATTGCAGCAGGTTGAAAACCTCCGCCGTAAGCGAAATGATCTGAGTACGCAGACCAAGGGGCAGAAACCAAGCGACGACCAACTGCAAGCCGGCCGTGAACTTAAAGACCAACTAGCCGATCTGGAGCACCGGCTTGGCTCGATTGAGCAGGAATTTACCGCATTGTTGAAGCAAATACCGAATATGCCGCTGGACGATGTGCCTGTGGGAGCCAGTGAGGATGAGAATCAAGTTACCAAAACTGTCGGCGAGCCGACCAAGTTCGATTTCAAGCCGAAAAACCATGCCTTGGTAGCCGAAGCCCGCGGTTGGCTGGATAAAGAACGGGCCGCCAAGGTCACCGGCGCCCGCTTTGCATATATCAAAGGTGATCTGGTGCAGCTGCAGTTCGCAATTATCCAGTTCGTTTTGGCCAAGCTGACTGACCCGGCTTTTCTGGACGAAGTGATTAAAGACAGTAACTTGCAGGTAAGCAACAAACCGTTCATGCCTGTGCTGCCGCCGTTGATGCTGCGGACCGAAGTATTTGAGGCCATGGACCGTCTCGAGCCGCGCGACGATCGCTACAAACTGGAAGGCGAGGAACTGTGGCTGCAGGGGAGTGCCGAGCATGTCCTGGGCAGCATGCACGCCGACGAAATTTTGAGTGAAGCGGAGCTGCCGCTGCGGTATGTCGGTTACGCCACTTCGTTCCGAAAGGAAGCCGGCAGCTACGGCAAGGACATGGAGGGCATGTTCCGGATGCACCAGTTTGACAAGCTGGAAATGGAATCTCTGGCTGTGCCGGAGCAGGGACTGCAAGAGCATCTGCTGCTGGTGGCCATCCAGGAAAAGTTAATGCAGCTGCTGG
>CAZXCS010000074.1:0-1651 GCA_964639195.1 uncultured Candidatus Saccharibacteria bacterium
GAAGACGCCAAAAAGGATATCTTCCTGTACATCAACAGTCCGGGTGGCAGCGTGTACGACGCGTTGGCCGTTTACGACACCATGCAATACGTCACCAATGATATCCAGACAGTCGGCATCGGTGTCCAAGCGTCGGCGGCCGCCTTCCTGCTCAGCAGCGGCAGCAAAGGCAAGCGCTTCATTCTGCCCAACGCCAGCGTTATGATCCACCAGCCGAGCAGCGGCACCCGTGGTAAAGTTACGGACCAGGAAATCGACTTGCGGGAATCGCTCCGTATCAAGAAACTGCTGGAAGAAATCATGGCCAAGAACACCGGCCAAAAGGCCGCCAAAATCCACGAAGACATGGAACGGGACAAGTGGCTGACCGCCGACGAAGCTAAAAAGTACGGCATCGTCGACGCCATCATCACCAGCCCCAAAGCCCTGAAATAACTTGTAAAAATTCTCATGGTTGGGCCGCAGGCTTGCTGTATGCTGGGTGGAAATGTCGTATAGCCCAGATGTATTAGTGCCTATCACCGAGATGGATCCCGCAGATGTCGGCCGGCAAGTCCATGCCATCGTGGCTCAGGAAGCGATCAAAAAGATGCTGGAGGAGCGTCACTTTATAGGCACGTTGCGACGACACAGTCGTGAAGTGGACGACTCGATTAATAGCTTGAAGGACGCCCAACAACTTCACAGCAGCCACGAGACGGCCGTCTTAGCCATTGTCGATCAGCCCGGCAATGTGGTGGGTCTAGCGACAGCCTATCCCGACTTGGAGCTCAAACGCCAACGAGTACCGTTTCTGCGCCGCTTACCTCCTGATAGAGTTCGATGGCCGGTAGTCAAGCGCGTAAAATATTTGGCGCCTAATATAGCGGCCTGGACGAGCGAGCCATTGGAAGCGCGCCACGTGCCTAGCTTATTGGAAAAAGCCTACACCGAACTGGCAAGCGCCCACTCCGAAGCACCGGCCTTCCGAGCCTTTACAGCAGGTGCCTACGACCAGCTCGGTCCGGACGAAAAATTGACCGCGGATCGGTCCTTTAACCCTTGGACCATTGAGACGGGCTTTACGAATTCGCCGGTACATATGGCGGTTGTAAACGCCGGGTTGCACCGGCAGGCCGGTGGATGGTTTGATGACAATGAAGACACCCATCAAGGGTTGCCATTCAGCAGTCTGTATACGCTGAAGCGGCATTTGCGTGCATCGGCTTGACAGCTTGGGGCACATGCCTCACAATAGAGGGCAAGAAGCAGTTTAAGCTGGGCAACGCAATTGGTTTGGAATAGTCATAACCAGAGCGACCAAAACTCCCACTTAGTATCCTTCGGCCGAACCAAACTAAAACACACACCATTCACTTGAAACACTGGCGGTAATACTACCGTGTTTCCTAAAAATCCAGCACCTAAACAGGGGATCCATCTCTCTATGGCCAAAGCAACTACTACCGCAACACGTATATTTTTTACCAACACCGATGACGGTCTCGAGCTGCCCAGCCTGGTCGACCATCAGAACAAATCCTTCCAATGGTTTGTCGATGAAGGGCTCGGTGAGCTGTTGGCCGAAATCAGCCCCATCGATGATTATACCGGCGCCAAGCTGAGTTTGCGCTTTAAGGATTACCGCTTCGGCGATCCGAAACTGACCGAA
>CAZXCS010000075.1:0-1624 GCA_964639195.1 uncultured Candidatus Saccharibacteria bacterium
CCACTGGATCGATTACTGCTAGAGACCGACGCGCCATTTTTGGCACCCCAGCCTTATCGCGGCTCCATCAACCAGCCGAAACACGTCAGGACCGTGGCGGAGTCACTAGCCAAGCTGCGTGGTGAAAGCCTGGAAGACATAGCTCGGGCGACGACCGCTAACGCCCGCCAGCTGTTTGGCATCTGAAACCAAGCCGCTATACTTACTTATAAGATGTTACGGCAGAAAATCTATCTTGATTATGCGGCCGCCACGCCGCTCGATCCGCAGGTTCTGGAAGCCATGCGGCCATATTGGTCTGACAATTTTTATAATCCGTCAGCAACTTATAGTGCCGGCCAGCAAGCTCACCAGGCCTTGGAAACAGCTCGGGCACAAGTTGCCCATTGGCTGGGCGCCAAACACAGCGACATCGTTTTCACGGCCGGCGGCACGGAAGCCAACAATCTGGCGATCCACGGCATCATGCGCAAATTCCCCAAAGGCAATATTGTAGTTAGCGCCATTGAACATGAATCGGTTTTAGCACCGGCTCGGCAGTACGATTGCCGGCAAGTTGCCGTGGCGGCCGATGGGCGGATCGACCTGGCAGATTTGCGGGCAAAGATTGACGACCAAACGTCGCTGGTCAGCATTAGCTATGCCAATAACGAAATCGGCACTGTCCAACCGATCCGCGAAATAGCCAAAATCATTGCCGATAAGCGTGCTGAGCGCCCCGAATTACCCCTGTATTTCCACACTGACGCCTGCCAGGCCGCTAATTACCTGGATCTGCATGTGGCGCGGCTGGGTGTCGACCTCTTGACGCTCGACGGCATTAAGATATACGGCCCGAAGCAAACTGGCTGCCTGTACGTCAAAGCCGGAACAAAGCTTGAACCGTTGATCGATGGTGGCCATCAGGAGCGGGGCTTGCGCGGCGGCACCGAAAACGTGCCCGGTGTAGTCGGTTTTGCGGCAGCTTTGGAAATTGCCCAAAAGCTACGCCACGATGAAACCGCCCGCCTCCAAAAACTGCAAAAACACCTCGTCGACCATTTACAAAAGGCTATTCCCAGCGCCATTATCAATGGCTCGCTGAAATACCGCTTGCCCAACAACGTGCACGTCACCATCCCCGGCCAGGACAATGAACGGCTGCTGATCCAGCTGGATGAAGCCGGTATTATGGCGGCCGCCGGCTCGGCTTGTAACGCCAGCGACGATAAGCCGTCGCAAGTCCTCAAAGCGATTGGTCTCAGCGACGCCGATGCTCGCGCCAGTCTGCGCTTCAGCATGGGCCAGCAGACAACAGAGACGGAAATTAACCAGACGGTAGACGTACTAACCGGACTGATCAAGCTATGAGCCGAAAGGTTTACGTCGGCATGTCCGGCGGCGTCGACTCGTCAGTGACGGCAGCGCTCCTAAAAGAGCAGGGCTACGATGTCACCGGTGTCTATATGAAAAATTGGAGCCAGGACTTGCCGGGCTTCGTTTGCCCCTGGAAAGAGGATTATCAGGACGCCAAGCGGGTGGCTGTGCAGCTGGGCATCGACTTCAAGCTCTACGATTTCGAAAAAGAATATCGCCACAAAGTCGTCGACTACATGGTGCGCGAATACCAAGCCGGCCGCACTCC
>CAZXCS010000076.1:0-1606 GCA_964639195.1 uncultured Candidatus Saccharibacteria bacterium
TGGCCGGGCTGATGCCGACACTCATGGTGCCGCCAGCGGCCTTGTAGGCTTCGGCGGCGTAGTTGGGCAGTCCGATGGTGGCGCCGGTCATAAGAGCGTGGCCGGCTTCGGCGATGGATTTGCCAACAGCCACCGCCAGTTCGCGGCCCTCTTCAACGCTGTCACCGTGGGCAGCGCCGGACACACAAATCTGGTATTTAGACGTCGGAGACTTCATCCCACCCTTTCTTAGGCCGTGACGGTCTCGGCGGCTAGTTCCGGCTGTAGTTGTGCCGCAATTGTCTGTTCGACCGTCTCGTGCTGCAAGTATCGTAACAGTAATTCATGCCAAAGTGAACGCTGAAAATAGTGGGCGATCCGGCGTTCAAACGGCAGCTGGTTGCAGTAGTTGAGCGCGGCATCCATGATGTTGAGCGACACCGGCCTCTGCCTGTCGATGACGCCCAAGTGGCCGCTGTGCTGCCAGAAGCTCAAGCTCGGTTCGATCTGGGCCAGGGCGGCCTCGACCGGCTGCCAGGTCATGTCATCTAGCTGCATGTGCGGCTCGAAGACGGCATCATGCACGCGGTCCGTCAGGCGGGCATAGTACTTTTGGATCAAGCTCCACGAGATCGGCTGGTCAAGTAAATTGTTGCTGAGCTGCGGTTCCCCGCCGGCCACCGACTGCACCAAGCTGCCGAAATCTGACCGTACCTGGCTGAGTTTCAAGAAGGTTCCGGCCGCGCGGATTTCATTGAGTTCGTGCAGAGCGAGCGTTAGGCTGACGGTCACGGCACCGTCCGGCACATCGGCGGAAAATGGCAGGATGACCAGGACGCCGAGCTCTTTGAGGGACAGCACATTATGCTTGGTTTGGGCGACGGCACTTTCGGCCAGTCCGTTCCAGCGCTTGAAGTCGCTGCGGGTGATCATGATGACGCGGCTTTCGAAATCGCCGGGTGACAAACGCTTGTACTGGTCGCGGAAGTGTTTTTGCCATTGCGGGCTTTCGCACAATCTGGCAGCGGCTAGCATCGAAGCCGGCGATTCGTGCTTCAGGAATGAATCGAGCGACCGGTAACCTAGGCGTTTGATAGCCTTTTTGGGCGGTTGCTGCTTGAGCAGGCGGCGCAGACTGCCGGCCTTCAGCGCGAAGGACTGTCGCTCATCGGGCAGGGCCTGTAGGGCATGAATCATACCGGCCACGACATCGCCGTCGGCCGAAACATGCGTCGCGGCCCTGGTACGCAGGTTACGCACCAGCCGGGCATCATCGGCTTTAACCCTTCCCTGAAGTGTGTGGTACAGCTCTTCGGCAGTCGTGTCCTGGGGGTCAAGACCCAGTTCACGCAGTTTGGCTTGGGTGGCATGCATTACTTCCGTCGAAAACCGGATGTCGGTGTTGGGGTTGCCGCTGGCCGTTTCCAGCCGCCGCAAGGCCGTGCGGAAAAACGGCTCAGTGGCCTGCAATGATTCCGATAAAAAGCGCGTCATGGCTGCTGTCCGTCCCCGTTATTTTTATGTTGACCGAGCATGTCGATTCCTCTTTGTTTCAGATTAGCATAAGCGGGGCGAAAAGTGTAGTACGCGTCAGCGTTGCTACTTACTGCAGCGGTGACGGCTTGTA
>CAZXCS010000077.1:0-1524 GCA_964639195.1 uncultured Candidatus Saccharibacteria bacterium
TTCTGGGCGGCCAGCTTGAACTTGCGGCGGTCGATTTCCAGGCTGACCGGTTGCAGCGACAACATCGGCGGCGCCAGCACGACTTCAATGTCACGGTGCACGTCGATCCGGTCATTGAGGCGCTTCACCAGCAGGCTAGCCTCATGGGTATTGAGATTCATTTTCCAGTTACCGACGATGAGAATGCGTTTTGATGAGCTCATGATACTTATGGCTATTGTACCTTATTTCTTATCAAGCAGGGCTTCAACCCCCGGCAGCTTATGGCCTGCCAGGACTTCCAGGCTGGCGCTGCCGCCGGTGGAAACGTGGTTAAAACTATCGGTTAGTTTGCGCGATTGGACGTAGCCGACGGTGTCGCCGCCGCCGACGACGCTGAACGGTTTGTGGCCGTATTCGCCAAGCAGGGCTTCAATGACGGTCTGGGTACCATGGGCTGTCGGGCCGATCGGGCCTTGCAGGCCGGGTGTTTCCGTTACACCCATCGTACCGCTCCAGACAACGGTCTGGGACAGCTGGACCGCGCCGGCAATGAATGAGGCGCTGAACGGGCCGATATCCAGAATCTGCTCATCGGCGTGGACCAGGCTGGCCTCAGGCGGTACCCGACCAGGGTAGTGTTCGATGTCCGCCATGGTGTGAGTCGTTAGCTCAACGATGCGGGTCGGCGCGGCTTTGTCGATCTTAGCCGCCACCACGACGTCGTGGGGGATGGCGAAGACAAATGGCCGCTTGTCGGCCTCGGCAGCCGCCGCTTTGATCAGATCCTTGGCGACTTTGACCTCGGACTTATCGTACAAACTGTGACCGACGGCTATGCCCTGAGCCACGAAGAACGTATTGGCCATGGCGCCGCCGACAGCCACGATATCGGCCCGCTCGATGAAACGCTGCATGACATCCAGTTTGTCGACAATCTTAGCGCCGCCGATAATCGCCATCAGCGGGCGCTGCGGCTTCTGGCTGACTTCGCTAAGCACATCGACTTCTTTTTCCAGTAGGAACCCGGCGACGCCCGGCAAATACTTCGGCAATTCCGACACCGAGACCGCCGCATGGTGGACGACACCGAACGCATCCTGGACGAAGACCTGTGCCAAGCCGGCCAGTTGCTTGGCAAAAGCCTCGTCATTGGCTTCCTCGCCGGGGTAGAAGCGGATATTTTCCAGCAGCAGCACATCGCCGGCTTTCATGCTGCCCACGGCTTTCTGCGCAGCCTTGCCGACGGCATCGACCGAGAATTCTACCGGACGGCCGAGCAATTGCTGCAGGCGTTTGGCAACCGGCGCCAAGCTGAGCGCCGGATCGGGTTTGCCGCCCGGCCGGCCGAGGTGTGAACAGATAATCAATTTAGCACCGTGGTCGAGGATGTAGTTCAGCGTCGGCAGTGATTGCTGGATCCGGTAGTCGTCGGTGATCTTGCCGTCCTCGACCGGCACGTTGTAATCGGCCCGCAGCAGAACGGTCTTGCCCTTCAGATCAATATCGCGGATTGTTTGTTTGCTGAACATACCACCCCTTATG